>NZ_JBSQDJ010000013.1:0-80712 GCF_053850235.1 Vibrio phycocola
TCATCGTCTTCTCCCAGACTCATTTGCCACCTTTAAGGTTAGCTTCGTATTAGAGCGGGAGTCCAATTATCTTGTTAGCCGTACATTGCCCAACGGAAGTACGGACGCTGACCATCCATACGCTCGACTTCTGCACCTAACTTTTTGTAGAACTCGTGTGCTCTGGTGTTATAAGGGCTAGCAGTCCATGAAATATGAGAAGTTAACGACTCTTCAGCAATCATTTTCAAAGCATGCATAAGTTCAGCACCGTACCCCTTTGATCGACTCTTACCAACAACTAGAAGGTCATCAAGCCAAATAGACGGCTCACCACGAAAGGAGGAATAACGATAATGAAATAAGGCGAACCCCTGAGCTTCGCCATCGACCTCCAATAACAAAGCGTGAGCAAACGGATAATCACCAAATAAGGTTCGTTCAATCTTCTGTTTAGTCGTAGAGATTTCGCCGTCGAACCCTTTCATACTTCGGTCAAACTCTGCTTTGTATCCAATAAGTTCTAACAACTTACCGGAGTCTTGCTTGCTCGCTTTCCTTACGTTCACTTTGTTCTCCATAACTAAAATTTGTGCTTGTCGGCTAACGCCCACTTAAGCGGACAAAAATAGTTGGTTAAAATGTGTAGCGAAGCGGAACCTAACCAACTGTTTTTGTTCCGTTTGAAGTTCTTGTTAGCCAAATGGTGATGGAGGTTCAGGCCTATATGTACTTCTTCTATTGGGTTGATTGTGATCAAGCCAGCTTTTCATTAGATCTAGCGATGTAAAATCCAGTATCTCTAACTGTTCACTAATAGGGTTATCAAGCATTACCTCAACTGTTGAGCCTTCATGACCGCCGAGTGACATTAGCCAGTTAGTATATTGCTTAAATGTATAATAATTAGATCCTATTTCACCATTTAGAAAAGACTCGATTACTACATCAGCGCTAATTCTAGAAGATGTTTGCTTTTGCTGATTAATAAGAGGTGTTACTAAGGGATTAAATACTTGGTTATTACAAACCTCAGGATAGTAGTTATTAAAATGAGCAGTTCGAGTCTGTCGCTTTTTAGACCAAGCAATATAATGGCATTGCAAACTTTGTGAGCGACGATTCATCTCACTATCTAATAGAGTACACAATTGAGCACGCAATGATTTACGAGATTCAGCTTTAATATCTCGTTCTTCGTACTTAAACTCTATCAATGCAAATTTAGTAGTAGTGGTGAATATGTAATCAGCTCCTAAAATCGCATCTTGACCATCCAAACTACAACGATTTAAAGTTCTTCCCTGTTGCATGGCAATTTTAGAAAAGTGGTTTGAAAAACCATCCGCGACTGATTGTTCGTGTTTTCGTTGCATTCAAGCTCCATTAGATATTGAATTTGGCTAACGCCCGCATAAACGGACAAAAATTGTTGGTTATAATGTGGAGCGAAGCGAAACCTAACCAACTGTTTTTGTTCCGATTTAATACACTTGTTATGAGTTTTTAAGGCAACCTCACAATTCTGATTGAAATGTGAATTTAGCTGCCTCTAAGAGAGATTCATGTTTAGTAACTCCAAATTTTATGCCCCTCTCTTGCTGATAGCATTCGTAACCATCATGTGTCTTAATTAAATATTCTCCGTCGAAAGTTTTTATTTCAAAATTCAACCAGTCATTGGATTTTCCATTTCGTACGAGTTCATAAAAATCCGAATCACTTTGAAATAGCTCAAGTATTCGGCTACGATCACCAGAAAGTTTCAGCTCAATTAATTTATCTAAATATGACATACCTATACTCATAACATTTTTAATAATATGCCGGCTCGTTTTTACAGGCTAACTTTATAGCCGAAAAAACCAACAAACTACTGTTTTATATTGGATAAATTTCAATTTTTCACCAATTTACTACCAGAAAAACGAGCCAACATAAAACATCTTTCAATTTTGGCACGTTATCCCAATAGTGCTCATACTTAACCTAATAATATGTAACATGTTTCTCATTTTTTCTCTAGAAAAACGAGCCAACTTCAACGACAAAAACACACTTTATTCATTCAAATTCCACCTCGCCTTCCAATAAGCTGTATAAAAACACATTATTGAGCGATTCATATGGCAAGCAAATTTATAGAAGAACTCAGGCAAGGTATTCGTCTAAGAGGTTACAGCCTTAAAACCGAGAAGGCCTACCTCTATTGGATCAAATTTTATATAAGACACCATAAACTTCGCCATCCCACCGAAATGGGAAAGAAAGAAGTGACTGAATTTTTATCCTTCTTAGCAAATGAACGGTATGTCGCGGTTAATACTCAGAAAGTTGCACTAAACGCCTTAGCGTATTTATACAATAAACATCTAAACCTTCCGTTTGGTGAACTTGGTTTTTCACACGCCAAAAAACATAAAAAGATACCCATAGTATTATCATCGCAAGAAGTTCAATTGCTACTTAATCAACTAAGCGGGCAATACAAGCTCATTTTTTCTTTGCTCTACGGATCAGGCCTTCGTATTAATGAATGTTTACGGTTGCGTGTACAAGACATCGACTTTAATCACAAATGCATAGTTGTTAATAACGGCAAAGGAAACAAAGATCGAACGACGTTGCTTAGTCCATCTTTGATTGATCCCATTCAACACACTATTGAGTGCGCCACGCGAATTCAAATCTCCGACAATAAACAAGGTATTGGCCCTTCACTTCCTTTTGCTCTTCATCGAAAATATCCGAACGCCTATCGTCAAAGTGCATGGATGTTTTTATTTCCATCACAATCCATCAGCCATCAGCCCTCATCCTGTAGCGAAGCAATTATGCCGCCATCATCTTCACGACTCAGCACCACGTAAAGCATTGAAAAAAGCTGTGTTCAACTGTGGCCTACAAGATAAGAGAATTACTTGTCATACCTTTCGTCACAGTTTCGCCACTGAACTATTAAAATCAGGTCAGGACATCCGCACTGTGCAAGAGTTGTTAGGCCATAGCGATGTGTCTACAACGCAAATCTATCCCCATGTTTTAGGGCAGCACTTCGCTGGAACACACAGCTCGTTAGACTTAATGGTCTCTAACAACAAAACGATAACGGATTTTTAAAGCTCAGCGTCTTACTCAAGCCCAAATTCGTTAGCCAGCACATATGCAAAAACTAGCGTCGCGTGACCGCAACAATCAATTTCAGTTAATGGCCTGTAATTTATGATAACTTAGTGAGTATCGTACATAACCTCGCGCTTGGCCCATGATCGAGAGACTTCCCTTACTTCATACACTTACTTCTCTTAACGCTCCAATAGTGATTCTCAATGGATTACCGGGCAGTGGAAAATCGGTAGTATTACGTCAATTAGCCAAATATCTGGGCTGTGATGTGAGTAAAGTTTTACCTAGCCCTGGTGAACATGGTGATAATGCGCACCTAATTTGGGATCCTGTTGGACGAGGGTTCTATCAACACTTGGATCAAGTTTTACAGCTCTGTGAAGAATTAGAAATCAGAGAACAAACCTTATTTATTAGCGCCAGTTGGGTGGGCAACAATAAAATATTATCCCAAGCGTTGTTGTACGGAAAACTCGCGATCATTGACCAGTCTGAATTAATGTTTTCCGAGCAAGAAATCTCGACACTATACCCGAGCGAATCTTCTACCATTTATTTACACACTAAAGGTTGGCCAGTATTAGTATCCAATTGGGCTGAACTGGGTAGCGAAAGATACAAAGAGTCACTACAAGAATATGTCAAAGCAAGGATCCTCCCTACGCTTCCCTATCATGAGCAGCGACTCCTTATAGCATTAGCTTTTTGTTCGGCTATTCCCTTAGCGCAGGTCAACGTTGAAAAGACCCATATCGAAGTGCTGGCTCCCCTAATAATTCTGGAAAAAAACAGCCAATTCGTTTTGGGCATTCCGTATTTAAAGCAGACCCTAATCGATATCGCAAAAGCCGATCCTCGGGTTTATCAGGAAACAATGCGACTTGTGGCAAAAAACCATTTTTATATGAATAATCATTTAATTGCGATTAAAACGGCGATTGAAACCAATAATCTAGATCTTGCGATTAAGTGGTTTAAAAAAAGTGGTGCCGGAATGTATGGCTATCGTCATAGCTTTGGAGAGCTAGAGCAGCTTCTGGATTGCTTCCCTGAGGAAATTATCGAAAGCAACCTTCACCTTAGCTTAGCAAAAACTATTTACTTTCTTAAAAATCAACGACTTTTAGAAGCAAGAGAATTCATTGAAAGGCTAAACCTTTCCGATCAAAGATATACGCGAAATAAACAAGACCAAGCGGTAGCGACGCTTATTCAAGGGAAATATGAAGCCTACTTTACTTCGGATCCTCACGAAATAAGAGTAAACAAGCTCCTGAAATTGGAATTCATACTCGCACCTGATCCCGATGCAATGATGATCTACTATGGAATGGTTTCAATCAACTACAGCAATCTGGGAAACTGGTTTCAAGCGGCTGTGTATCAACAAAAAGAACTGGATCTTGCGACCAAATGCAACGTGCCTTATCTCAAGTTTTACAGTCATTTTAATCTGGCTCGCATCAATTTGAGAATGGGATTCACCGAGATTGCTGAACAACATGTCTTAAAAGCTAAAAAGAACATTACAAGAATTGGTTACTACCAGTCTTTAAGTTTTGAACGGAATTTCATTGATCTTATTGATGGAATGCTGGCTTTACTTAAAGGAGATATTAAATTGGCCTACAAGCTGTGGGACAAAGTCGGGATTTTAAGAAAGCATTCCGAGGTGTGGCCTGAGTTCCTTACTCAGTTTCATTTTTATGGTATTAGTTGTCACCTTATTGCCAACGAAACAGAACAAGCAACATCGCTACTCGATCAACTGCATTATGAGTATCGAATTTACTTCTCTGATGAACAAGGCAATATTTATTTTAATCTATTGGCGGTTTTGATTCTGCAGCAACAACAACGTTGGGTGGAAGCTGAGCATAAACTTACATCAATAGAAGCCAAAGATGGGAACATAACGGGATCGGTTCTCGATCTCTATCGTTGGGTGTCTCGGCGCAATGAGGTCGGACTCATATGTATTCATAGAAGTCGAAAACACCAAACCTTCCTTCCTGTTCAATATAAAGATACTCCATGGACAGATGTCTGTTATGCGCTTCAAGACCTTAAACTGCTCTGGTTTAATCAAGAATATACGCTCTTAGCTCCCCGATTATTGTCACTGTTTCAGCGAGCTAACGAATTAGATCTTTGGCTCCCACTACTCTTTGAAATGGAGTGGTTAAATCAGGCAGTGAAAAAGGTCAAGAGCAGCGCAAAAAACCGTATTCGTCATACTCATTACGAACGCACACTTTTAATCTGGACAGAAAAGAGCCAACAAAGCCCAAGAAGTACCAATACCGACGAGTTAACGACAAAGCAGTTATTGATTGTGCAGAGGCTTGGCGAGGGACTCTCCAATAAGCAGATTGCTCAATACACTGGGCTATCAGAAAATACTGTTAAGTTTCATTTAAAGAACTTATTTAAAAGATTTGATTTAGAAAGTCGCCAATCGCTAGTTCAATTGGCGAACCAGAAAGGCTGGATCCGCTAAGTTTCACAAACCAAGTGATGCATCGAAATATGGAGATGCTTCAGATTGGATAACTATTCTTAAGGACAAAATACGTATTCATTTCTGCCATAGTGGGAATCCCCACTATGGCAGAATGGCATTAACGGCCTGCTGGTCGACATGTCCAATTTAAGTTAGAGAAATCATAAAAGAAGCTCTGGATTGGAATAAATTTCAAATCACTCAGACACGTATTTACCGCCATCCGATAACGAGTGGTTTGTAAGAATGAATCAACTTGATTATCGACAATATATTGTTGCAGCGACTTATAGATCTCATTACGCTTCGTCGCATCCAATTCGGTACCCGCAGCATCGATCATGTCATCGACTTGTTGATCATTTAACCATGACATTGAAGCCCATGATCCTGCTGATTTTGAAGAGTACTGATTGAAGAATACGGATTGAGGAGACGAATACGTCGGCCCAAAGAAAATTTGGTTTACGTGTGGTGTGGTTTCTGGTTTCGCAGCAATCTCCGTTACTCGGCTCCACGGATCAGCTTGTAGTGTTGGTTTAAAGCCGATTGCTTGCAAGTTTGCCTGCATCATTAATGCAATTTCTTCTTCGTAAGCAGGACCGGCTACATAACCAAGTGTCAGTGGAATCGGTTTTCCTGCATATTTGGATTTCTTAACGTATTCAGCGGCTTTTTCTAGATCTAACTTTGGCGGTTCCAAGGTATCTAAGAATGCATCTTTAAACAACGATGCAAGTGGGCCAGCCATTGATTCGCCAGGATGCAACTCTTCATTAATCAAATCATAATCGATCGCCAAAGAGATCGCTTTGCGGATATTCACGTCATCCGTTGGTGGAAGTTGGTTATTATACTTAATGTAATACCCTGTCGCCGTACCAAGGTTTTGAATTCGATAATTGTCCAACTTACCGAGCGCTGTCAATGTTTCATTGGCTTGATAGATACTGCTGATATCGAGCTCACCTTTGTTTGCCAGTGCCTTAACCGTTGATTCATCTTTGGTGACCAGAATTCGAACAGTTTCAATAGGGTTTGGCTTAAAACCTTTAAAGTAGTCACGGTTACGTGTCATCATAATGCGACTACCACGCTGCCAGTCGTCCAATACATATGGCCCAGAACCAACAGGATTAGAGGCAATGAACTCTTGTGCCCAGTCATCACTTTCACCTTGCTCCATCGCTATATCCGAGTTAATAACGAACAAAAGTGGTGTCATTGCAAGAAACGCGGATGACGGTTGTTTTAAGTTAAATACAACGGTTTTATCATCGATAGCACGTACGCCGTCTGCGTCCAAATCAGACTGGAAAAAACCCGCTGGTCCTTCATTAATTGATAGCAAGCGCTTAACCGAATACACGACGTCTTTTGCGTTAACTATCGAGCCATCTTGAAACTTAGCATCATCGGCAAGATAAAATGTGAACGTTTTTCCATCAGGTGTAATATCCCAACTTTTGGCCAAACTTGGGACAATGTTCCCTTTCGTATCGGCAGTGGTAAGTCCATCATACAGGTTGACCGCCATTAAATATTCCGTGTAATCCGTAACCTTCGCAGGATCAATACTCCCTACGACTTGAATGACATTCATAGTCGCCGTCAAGTCATCATAGCTTTCCGCCAATGCGGGTGCTGTGGAAAGTAGCGCTGAAGTAAGCGCAGCAATTGCTTTTAATTTCATAACATAAATCCTTTTAGTCTTGATTGAATGGTACGTAGTCAATGTCCTGATAGCCAAAGGCTGCCGGGCCAATAATTTTCAGTGCGCGTTCTGACCGAAGAAGTGGATGACAAGGAATTGCGAGCACAGCGATTTTCTGACCATAGCGCAACACCTCAGTAGTAATGGCGTGTCCTGTTTCTATATCAAGAATGATGATGAGATCGGGCACACTACATGCAACTGCTTGATCAATTTTGAGAATCAGATTCTCATTTTGGATATCCACGCTGGCCGTTTGTTCGATATAACGACCACTTCCTTCAACTTGTAATGTTCCGCGTGTAAATCCTGCAGACATTTTTCGTTCCAAATCGATGATTTTTCCTTCAAAAAGAACCTGCCCATTTTCCTGACGACAGATTTCTTCAATCGGGTTCAATTTTTCTTTGTGGGCGTTTATTACCGCTAAACCAAGGTTTTTAGCTTGAGTAACGGTACTTGGAATCGCGAATTGTTTGACAAAACTGCCTTTCATTGGGGCTTCAACCATACCAGCAGAAGCACCCATCTGAACCACACAAGCACGCGCTAACCTTTCAAGCCAAAACTCATCTTTCAGGTTCTCAAAGATAACGGTATTACCGTGAGCATCAGACATTGCGGAGGGCGCACTGCAATGTCCGTAAATACTAAAACTGGTCATCTGCATTTCAGGAAAAGCACGTCCCATACCATCGCCATCAACTAACGGTAGCCCCATAATTGCAGCGATAGCGGCAGGACGTATACCGTTGGCACCACCGATTTCAACGGGAATAATGGCGTCAATTTTTTTACCTAAATTTTCTTCAAGAGCATAAATAGCTCGAACAATTTCATTTCCCTCACAGATCTTTTCCATGGAAACCGCTGGAGCTCCAATGTTGCCCACAGAGACAACCAAAGCTTCATCATCCAGTTCATTCAATCCGATCAACTGAACTCTGCCACCTTTTTCCATTTCTGCCAGCGTGTGCAGCTTACCGTAATAGGGATTACCTCCCCCACCTGTACCGAGTATTGCAGCACCAATTTCTATCGCTTCAATATCACCTCTTGTTAATTCAATCATGTTAAAACTCCAGATCGCCAACGACTTTTATGTGTATACGTGTTGCATTTCCTGGCAGGTAAGCGAGGGGCACATCTTCCTGATCAACGACCGTAATCGATGAGACCAAAGCTCCTGCTTGCACTGCTTTATCTGTTGCAATAGATATGGCATCGGCAATGGCGTCGCTGCGACTGATATCAGACAAGCTGTATATTTTGTCAACCTCACCACTCACTTGTGCAATAGCGGCTCCGACAGCGTTGGCGACAGCATAGTGGTTTGGTTTAATAACCTTTAGGGAACCAATTTGATTCGGTGTGAGTATGGAACCACCGCCCACGACAATCACGGGGATTTGGGCTGAAGAAAGCCGATTTTTTTCAACGGTTTCTAATATGGTTTGGTCAATCTCTTTTAAGGCAGAAGCGATCAATGAAGAGGCTATTGAATCAACCAAAGCCGCGTTTCCAACCTCTGCCCGTCCAGCACATACAGCAATATCAGTAGCAGTGATTTGTGTACCTCCAAAAACCAGAGCTTCTTCAGCAATCCGATAGCCGACACTTTTCGGTCCTACTTTCGCTATTGTTCCAGAAAGATTTTGGGTAAATTCAACGCAACTACCGCCCCCTAAGCCCACTGAAACCATATCTGGCATTCTGAAATTGGTTCGGATGCCACCGACATCAACACTCATCGACGCTTGACGAGGAAAAGAGTTCTGTAC
Source organism: Vibrio phycocola (assembly GCF_053850235.1). NCBI lineage: Bacteria > Pseudomonadati > Pseudomonadota > Gammaproteobacteria > Vibrionales > Vibrionaceae > Vibrio > Vibrio phycocola. The sequence goes on from NZ_JBSQDJ010000013.1 coordinate 9,104, forward strand.
TAGACCGACATCGGTAGTGGTGCCACCAATATCAACCACAATGGCATCTTGTTCTCCAGATAAGAACACCGCACCACGCATTGAGTTAGTCGGTCCACTAGCAAAAGTAAGCACTGGAAACTGTTTAACAAATTCGGCATTCATCAGCGTGCCGTCATTTTGTGTGATAAAAAACGGACAGTTAAGACCACAAGATTTAAGAGCCGAGGAAAATGCAGTCACCGTTTTTTCGCTCAGAGATAATAAACTGGCATTAAGAATGGCTGCGTTTTCTCGCTCCAACAATCCAATTCGCCCGACTTCGCTTGCCAGTACCACTCGACATTCTGGGTAATAATGAGTTAACAGTTCAGCCGCACGTTTTTCGACATCATCATTGACCGGGCTGAAAACACTATTGATTACCGCTGATTTAATCGATTTTCTTTGTAGATCGAGTGCTATCTCTTTGATGTAATTTTCATCAAGCGGATTAATCTCTCGCCCATCAAACTCATAACCTCCATTTACCAAATAACTACCAGCATCAATTATCTCGCGAATATCAGCTGGCCAGTCCGAAAAGGGCGGAACACTAAGCGTTGCTGGCAAACAAATACGAATAACAGCTGTTTGCGTGAGATGCCTGCGCTCGACAACAGCATTAGTAAAATGTGTGGTACCAATCATCACGCCTTGAATATCAGTGTGTGGTACACCTGAAGTATCAAGAACTGCTCTTAAGGCATTTTCTATTCCGGTTGTAACATCTTCAGATGTAGGTTGCTTTGTTGTGGCAACGACCTGATCGCGCTCCATGAGCACCGCGTCGGTATTTGTACCACCAACGTCAACCCCTATCCTGTAATTGGTTGTCATCATTTCTCCTTAATTTATACCTGTTGAAGGACACTTAACGCATCTTCATCACTAATTGCGGGTTTGTGTTGCTCTTCTTCATCGCTGATGACAGGTATTGCTCGTATCAATGCCTTGGTGTAAAGGTGTGTGGGCTGTTTAAAAATATCATCCGCCGTGCCGGCTTCGATAAACTCGCCACGAAACATAATGGCGACTCGGTTACAGAAATTTCTCATCAGACTGAGATCATGAGAAATAAAAATGTAGGTAAGTCCCAGCTCAGCCTGGAGTTTTTCCAATAGTTCTATTACGTTTTTTTGCACAGACACATCCAGAGCCGATGTCGGTTCATCGAGCACTAAAATCTTGGGATTGGCCGCTAATGCTCGAGCAATCGCCACCCTCTGCTTTTGTCCTCCAGATAGACTAGAGGGATACATTTGGGCGTATTCGGCAGGAAGCTCGACAAGCTGCAAGAGGCGATTAATCTCGCGTTCTCGATCCACTGTTCGGGCAATATATTTGAGTGGGACTTCAAGTGTTTGAGCAACTGTACGACGTGGATTAAGCGATGCCGCCGGATTCTGATGCACTATCTGAATACTGTGACAGTTTTGTTTATCATTGCGCCAGATCTCAAGTGGCTGTTCCTCAATCATGATGCGACCACTGGTGGCATCAATCAGCCCCATAATCATTCGTGCAATGGTGGTTTTACCCGATCCTGATTCTCCGGCAATTCCATAAGTATCACCTTTTCGAATATCGAGAGAGAGAGGCTTTACCGCTACGACTTCCGACTGAACTTTACCCCTCCAATTTTTCTTGGTGATAAAACGTTTTTCAACTTCAACTAATCGAACCAATGTAGGTTGTTCGGGTAAATTGTCAGTGTTAACACTCTCCTGAAAAAGTTTAGGTACCGCGTTAAATAAGCGAAGAGTGTAAGGGTGTGCTGGATTAGAGAAAATATCCGAAACATTTCCCTGCTCTACAATTCGCCCATGCTGCATGACATACACTCGATCGGCCGTTTTTCTGACAACACCTAAATTATGCGTAATCATGAGAAGTGCCAGTTGTTCCTCACGAACAAGCTGGTTAATTAGCTTAATAATTTCATCTTGAGTGGTGACATCGAGCGCCGTACCAGGCTCATCAGCAATGAGTAATCGAGTCGGATGCAGCAACGCCATGGCGATTAAAACACGCTGTCGCATACCACCAGACAATTGCCACGGATAAGCGTTGTAGACTCGCTCAGGTTCAAGAAGTTTGACCTTTCTTAATACCTTGAAGATATGTTGCTTTCTTTCTTGCTGGGTTTTCTTTTGTCCCAAGCGCTTTTCGCCTGCTCTCATAATATCGCTTAAATGATTCCCGATACGAAACACTGGGTTAAAAGACGTTTGGGGATCTTGTTGAATCATTGACATCACAGAGCCTTTTAAGGCTTCTCGCTCGGATGCCTGCATCGCTAGGGCATCATTGCCTTCAACCAGAAGCTCTCCACTCTCGACAACGATGTGTTCGGAGTTCAATGTACCAATCAAAAACTTACTGGTGACACTTTTTCCGGAGCCAGATTCACCAATCAATGCGACCCGCTCCCCGGGGGCAATACTTAGTGAAACGTTATGCAGCACTTTACGTGTGCCGCCATAGACTTTAAAAGCAAGGTTAAGATTGTTAACTTCAATTAAATTCATCCCATTACACCTCGACATCGAAGAAATCACGCAAACCGTCACCAAGCAGGTTAAAACCGATGATGGCATAGAGTATTGCTAGGCCAGGCATAATGGCTTCCCACCAGTATTCTGGTAGATAACTTGATCCAGTTGACACCATGGTTCCAAGATCCGGAGTCGGAGGCTGAACACCAAGACCAAGAAAGCTAAGAGTTGCGCCAAATAAGATGACAAATCCAGCATCCAAAGTTGTTTTAACGCTGATAGCAGCAATGCAGTTTGGTAGGATTTCCTTAGTAATAATATGCCAGTGAGAGGCTCCCGACAGACGAGCGGCTTCGATAAAGTCTTCAGTAACAATGCTTTTGGCAAGTCGGTAAATAAGGCGACAATGCCAATTCCACCAAAGGAAAGAGATCGCAATCATTGCATTGATTAAACTGGGTTCGAGAATAGAGGTAATCGCCAGAGCTAGCGCAAGCGGTGGTACTGCCAGCAACATATCATTAAAGCGCATGATCACTTGCTCTAGCCAACCACCAGCATACGCTGCAATAATCCCTAGAAGTACGCCAACAGGTACGGAAATAGCAAGAACACCAACAACCAAGGTAAGCGAGATACGGTAACCAAAGATCACTCGGCTAAGAATATCTCTTCCAACATTATCGGTGCCCATCCAATATTCCATACTCGGTGCAAGATGTCTGGCTCTGAAGTTAACAAAGCTCCCCGCATGCTCTGGATAAGGAGAAAACATTGGAGCAAATATCGCCAAAAGCACAACGCTAAGAACAATAATTAAACCGATAACGGCGGTATAATTTCGAGAGAAACGGTACCATGCACGTCCAAAATTTGAGTATTGTTTCGTAGCAGACTCCATAGAATATTCATTGAGTCCGTTAGGCAGTCGAGAATCCACATTTGGCATAAATTGTTACCTCCCTTTTTGCGTTACGCGTGGATCGACAAGGCCGATGATAAAGTCGATAACTAAATTAGCGATAATGAAGAAGATACCTGAGACAAGCACAACGCCGACCACCGCATTAAAGTCTTTGTGCAAAATTGAGCGCACTCCATAACTTGCAACTCCAGGCCAAGAAAACACCATTTCCACCACAAAAGCGTTCCCAATTAGTGAAGCAAACTCAAGACCTAAGATTGTTAACGGTGCTGAAGCACTTAGGCGCAACAAGTATTTAAAATTTACTAAAGGCCGTGACACACCACAGGCTCGAAGTGTTTCTACGTGATCTCGATGACTGAATTCGATCATCGAAGAGCGAGTAATACGCATAACCTGGGCAATACCAGCCGCCGAAAGAGCAATCGCCGGGAGTAATATATGTAATAAGGCGTCGATAAAGGCATCAATACGACCACTAATCAGCGAGTCCACTAGGAGTAATCCGGTATGTGAAGCGGTAAAGTCAATACCGCTGGAGATGCGTTCTGTTACGGGAAGGTTGAACCAACCAACACTGGCCATTAACTGTAAAATAATCGCTAACAGAAAAGATGGAGTAACCACTCCAATGAGTGAAGCGATCCTAGAGAATTGATCGAACCAACCATTCGGTCGATAAGCGGCAAATAAGCCCAATGGAATACCGAGGCAAGCGGTAAACAATACAGCAACGATGACTAACTCGAGAGTTGCAGGCAAAGCTTGCTGAATATCGGTGAGAACTGGACGACTTGTCATCGTTGACTCTCCCATATCACCATGGAAGATATGGTTAATATACTGCCCATACTGGCTAACCAGCGGGTCATTTAGACCCATTTTTTCCCGAAGCTCTGCCACTTGTTCCTGTGTTGCCATTGGACCGAGTGTAATCCGCGCTGGATCACCGGGTACGAGTCGAGCGATAGAAAAAATAATAATCGACAGACCAACAAATACCAGTAGTAGTCTGCTAGCTCGAATCGCTAAATAATAAAGCGTATCCATAATCATCCTTGTGTGGATTTCCTTTACTATTCAATCTACAGACAGCGTCAAAGTAGGCAACAACTCAGATGGGTAGTTTATTCACTTATTGAGGTATTTGATGCCTTACTATGTTTAATATATAGACCGAAAAACTACCTATATAGGTAGAATCAAGCTAACAACTTCACCCCTACAAACACCAAATACAACCCTACAAAACGTAACCATATATCCAAGCTATTAGGCCGTAGCGATGTTTCTACAACGCAAATCTATACCCATGTTTTAGGGCAGCACTTCGCTGGAACACACAGCCCGTTAGACTTAATGCTCTCGAACAACAAAACGACAACGGATTTTTAGATAGAACTTCCTTCTTTGCATCAATGACAAAGAAGCAGTATAAAAAACAAAAATACGACAATAATTAAGCGGAAATACTGAAAGGAAAAGCGTCTTTATTGAGCGCAGGCGTCACCGAGGCGGTGCAAGAATGACAAAACCCCGATAACTCATTGAGCTATCGGGGTTTTATGGAATAAATGGCACGCCCTACAGGATTCGAACCTGTGACCACCTGCTTAGAAGGCAGGTGCTCTATCCAGCTGAGCTAAGGGCGCGCTGATGGAGGGAATTATACGAGTAACGAAGCGTAAATCAATCGCTTTATCAGATATTCTCACCTAAGTGCCTAAAAAGTTAGCACATCCAAAAATTTAACGCGAAATACGCACCATTAGCAAACGTTTGCCTGTGGAATATCACGCTATAATCTGCGACAATGCGCTCAAATTTTTTTGCGAAAAAATGTGAAAGGAAAACCATGACAGCTCAAAACATCGATGGAACACTAATATCTAAAACGGTACGCTCGGAAGTGGCGGCTCGCGTTAAAGCGCGTGTTGAAGCAGGACTACGAGCTCCTGGCCTCGCGGTGGTATTAGTCGGAGAAGATGCGGCTTCTCAGGTTTACGTAGGCAGCAAACGTCGTGCCTGTGAAGAAGTTGGGTTTGTTTCAAAATCGTATGATTTACCGGTGACAACCACGCAAGAAGAGTTGCTTGCAGTTGTTGATCAACTGAATGACGACCCTGAGATTGATGGTATTTTGGTTCAACTCCCTCTTCCTGCTGGCTTAGAGTCCACTCAAGTTCTTGAGCGTATTATTCCCGAAAAAGATGTCGATGGTTTTCACCCTTATAACGTTGGCCGACTCGCACAACGTATGCCAAAGCTTCGCTCTTGTACGCCTAAAGGTATCGTCACCCTTTTAGAGCGCTACAACATTGAGCTTCGTGGTAAACATGCCGTGATCGTTGGTGCATCAAATATCGTTGGTCGCCCAATGACACTGGAACTTCTGTTATCGGGTTGTACCACAACAACTTGCCATCGTTTTACCAAAGATCTTGAAGGTCACGTTAGACAGGCCGACCTACTTGTTGTTGCCGTCGGAAAACCGAATTTCATTCCCGGTGATTGGGTGAAGGAAGGCGCCGTTGTGGTCGATGTCGGCATTAACCGACTCGAATCTGGAAAATTAGCGGGCGATGTTGAGTACGACGTTGCAAAAACCAAAGCCAGTTTTATTACCCCCGTTCCTGGCGGTGTTGGCCCAATGACAGTGGCAAGTTTGATTGAAAATACCTTATTGGCCTGTGAGCAGTTCCACACCAAATAAAGTGCTGTAACTAAAGCATCCAAGAACGCCTTAAAATACACATAGCCCCAACCGTTTCACAACGATTGGGGCTATTTGATCTCTAGAGAATATTAGAACAGAGTAAAACACTAATTTAGCGACGAACGATTCGATCCGCCAACGTACTCACAGCAACACCAAAGTAATACGATCGATTCCATTTCATTAACACATTGTAGTTGTTGTAGATGAGATACGAACGTCCATTTTCATCATCAGGACGAATTAACCACGCATGAATATCTTCATCTAACTTGGGCAGTGGATTGCCATTGAGACGAGTAACGCCTAATTCACCCCATTGCTGGAGGTATTTAGCTTTGTCTTTGGTACGACCTTCTACATCGCGGCTCACTCCTTTTGGTACTTTTACCTCACGACCCCAAGTATAATCATCATCCCAACCTGATTGTTTTAGATAATTTGCGGCAGACGCGAAGACATCCAATTCAGTGGTCCAGATATCTTTCTTACCATCGCCATTACCATCGGCTGCAAAGTTCAAAAATGAGCTTGGCATAAATTGACATTGTCCCATCGCACCGGCCCATGAGCCTTTCATGTTTGCGATAGAAATGTGCCCTTCCTCAAGGATCTTCAGTGCAGCCATGGTTTCTTTGCGGAAGAATTCTTCTCGGCGACCGTCGTACGACATCGTTGCCAACGCATCGATAACTTTGTACCCGCCGGTGAAGCGACCAAAATTACTTTCCACCCCCCACAAGGCAACAATGAAACGCGGTTGAACGCCATATTCATCACCAATGCGCTGCAAATCTTTATAATGCTTGTCATAGAGTTCGCGAGCTTGGTCCACTTTCCATTGCGGTACCGCACGTGGGATATATTGATCCAATGTCAGTTTTTTCTCAGGCTGGCTTTTGTCTGCCTTAACCGCTCTAGGTCGATGGGTTACGCCTTCAAATGCCTGATCGATGATATTTTGACTGATCCCTTCCTGTTGCGCTTGTTGTTTTAGCCCTTCAATGTAGGTATCGAACGGAACTTCATTTGCGCTTAATGGTAGGCTGAGCAACATGCCTAATCCAACTGACCAACTCAATCTCATTATTTCTCCTTGTTATCTGTCAGCTTTTATTTTGTTCTTTCTTGCGTAATTTATGTTCTTCTAAAAGGTTTTCTGGTGGCGGTGGCATTTGCAAAAAATAACCGTCATTGGTGAGCGATTCGGTCACCTTATCCACATCCACACGGGCAAGTGTTTTCCCATCAAGAAGCATTGTCATTACGAGTGTCGGTTTACCGAACATCGTCATCAATGGCTCAGGTACAGCAGAGAAATCATCTTTCTTTAGAATATAAAGGTAAGCACCTTCCTTCTTGGAACCTTTGTAAATAGTGCAGAGCATGGCGTAACTTTCCTAGTTTTTAATCAGTTTACTTGAAGTGATGTCGCAAAATAGAATTCATTTGCTATTTTGTGTGAATTTGAGTCAATTAAAAGTCAGATAACTTGCTGAATTCATACAGTGAATATAACATGGCAAGTCTAGTTTCAGGCAAGTTCCTTTCTGAATTGTTTCACTGGTTGAGGTCTATATTTTTAATGTCTACATCTCCTGACCTAAAAGGCAGTAGTTTTACGTTGTCAGTACTCCACTTGGCAGATAACGAAATTACCAATGTCGTCGATTTCCTAAAGGAGAAAGTAGCACAAGCTCCTGCTTTTTTCTCTTCAGCTCCAATTGTGATTGATATCTCTCAAGTGGAAGAAGACATCGATTATCACGCGCTAAAAGATGGCATATCTCAAGCTGGGTTAATCCCTGTCGGCATCACTGGATTCAAAGATAAACGAATTCAAGAAGAAGCGACAAATGCCGGCCTTGCCGTATTAAAAGCAAGCAAAACACCAAAAGTTGCGATTGAGGAACCAGCCGAGAAACCGGTGCCTCGCGCTCAAGTTGAGGCGGCACCTGTTCAAGCGTCGGAACCAGAAATGATTCCGACGAAGATTATCCGCACGCCAATACGTTCTGGTCAGCAAATCTACGCTAAGAATTGTGATTTAATGATTTTTAATAACGTAGGCGCAGGCGCAGAAGTTATCGCGGACGGTTCTATCCATATCTATGGCACATTGCGTGGACGCGCGATTGCCGGAGCAAAAGGTCATAAAGACGCCACAATTATTTGTAGCGACCTGCAAGCAGAACTGATTTCCATCGCTGGAAATTACTGGGTTAGTGATCAAATTGGTGAAGAACTTTGGCAAAAGCATGTCGTCGTTACCACAACGACCGATACCTTAAATGTCGATCTTCTCACAGTATAAGAATAAATAAGGAAAACAAATGGCACGCATTATTGTTGTTACATCAGGTAAAGGTGGTGTAGGAAAAACAACGTCAAGTGCAGCGATTGCCGCTGGACTGGCATTACGAGACAAAAAAACGGTTGTGATCGATTTCGATATCGGTCTGCGTAACCTCGATTTGATCATGGGTTGTGAGCGTCGCGTCGTCTATGACTTCGTTAACGTTATCAACGGTGAAGCAACGCTTAATCAAGCTCTAATTAAAGATAAGCGTTCAGAGAACCTATTTATTCTTCCTGCATCACAAACACGTGATAAAGACGCACTTAACAAAGAAGGCGTTCAGCGCATTCTTAATGAACTCAGTGAAATGGACTTTGATTTCGTTATCTGTGATTCACCTGCAGGGATCGAACAAGGTGCATTGATGGCACTTTACTACGCCGATGAAGCCATCATAACCACCAACCCTGAAGTCTCTTCTGTTCGTGACTCAGACCGTATCCTTGGCATATTAGATTCAAAATCGATGCGTGCTGAACAAGCAGAAGAGCCTGTTAAACAACACTTATTGATTACTCGCTACAACCCAGCTCGAGTGACGACAGGTGAAATGTTAAGCGTAGAAGATGTGGAAGAAATTCTTCACATTCCATTGCTAGGTGTTATTCCAGAAAGCCAAGCGGTACTGAATGCATCAAACAGTGGCGTACCTGTCATCTTTGACGAAGAGTCTAGTGCTGGCCAGGCCTATGGCGATGCGGTTGAGCGCCTGTTAGGTAATGAAGTGAAATTCCGTTTTCTGACTGAACAGAAAAAAGGCATCTTCAAACGACTATTCGGAGGTTAAGTGATATGTCATTACTTTCGTTTTTTCGTCCTAAGCAAAAAGCCACCGCGAATGTTGCTAAAGAACGTTTGCAAATCATTGTTGCAGAACGCAGAAGTCAGGAAGATCCAGCGCCAAGCTATCTTCCGCAGTTGAAGAAAGACATTCTTGAAGTGATTGCAAAATACGTCGACATTGATCCCAATATGGTTGATCTCTCTTTTGATTCAAAAGATGACGATATTTCCGTTCTTGAGCTCAACGTCAAGCTTCCAGATGAAGTGAAGTAGTTCAGGTTCAAAAACCAAAAAAGGGAATCAATCGATTCCCTTTTTTATTATTACTTTCGCATCTTTACCTGTGTTAATTCTTCGACATCATCAAATGCACAGTTAACGTTTACATCTTGGGTGCAGTTGGGATAAGTTCTTGCAGCATTAGCCCCACAAGCTCTTTACGCCATCCTTTCATCAAATCGGGTAGTTGCTCACTTCGTTTGCCTTCGGCTTTCCACTGATGGCTAATGAGCTGATTGATTTGCTTACGAGAAGCAATAAATTCTGGCGATAATCCACTTTGCTCCGACGCTTTTTTCACTTTGTCTTTAAGGGTCTTAAATAGCTGTTTATAACCGGGATAATCATTCAATGGAACAATCGCAGCAGGATAGTCTGCTTCGGCCACATCACCACTTTGCTTAACCAACTGGATGAGTTTTCGACCATGACGCTTTAACGCCATCTGATCGATACCTTCTTGCGCCATACTCTGTTCACTGGATAATTCCAAACGAGCAATTTGCAGAAGATCGTTTTCTCGGATAACAAAGTTGAGCGCAAGATCTCGCCTTTGTGCTTCATGGAGACGCCACTTGGCAAGAAGTTGTAAGGTTGCCAATGCTCTGGGTTTCAGGCTCCACGCCCCTTTGATATCAACGTACGCTAACTCGTCTGGGGTTGTTTGTAAGCGTTTATCGATTTGTAACTGAGACTCTTGCAGTGCAGACTCCCACCACCCTTTTTCTTGCACTTTTTCCAATAAGGCAGTGTATAGCGGGGCCAAATAAATCACGTCTGCCGCAGCGTAATCGAGCTGTTTTACCGTTAAAGGGCGCGCAATCCAATCGGCTCGAGATTCGCTTTTATCCAACTCAACACCCACATACTCTTTCACTAATGCTGCAAACCCAGTAGAGACGCCATAACCTAGAAACGCAGCAAGAATCTGGGTATCAATCATTGGGGTTGGCACACAACCTAACGCATGTTGAAACACTTCAATGTCTTCACCACAAGCATGCAGCACTTTGAGTACTGAGGTGTCTTGCAGCAATTCTGCTAACGGAGTTAAGTCTGAAATCGCAACGGGGTCGATCAATGATGTTGTCGTTCCATCAAATAATTGAATCAATCCCAAGCGGGGATGGTAAGTTCTAATTCGAACAAATTCGGTATCAAGCATCACAGTGTCTGCCAATCTGGCAGCCTGACAGGTTTTCACTAGATCCTCGTAGTGGGTAATTATTTGATAACTCACCTAATTGCTTCTCTTATTTGATGTGTGGCTTATAAATGCATAATGCCGACGTTGTGTCGGCATTATTACGGATTGATCTAGTGAAGTCACTTATTTAGCATTATTTTCTTCACGGAGTGCGCGGCGTAATATCTTCCCAACACTCGATTTCGGCAATTCTTGACGAAATTCGATTAACTTAGGAACTTTATAACCGGTTAAGTTCTTACGGCAATGAGCAATAATATCGTCGACACTGAGCTTGAGATCTTTTCTGACCACATACAGCTTCACCACTTCTCCCGACACTTCGTGAGGTTGGCCGATCGCAGCCACTTCGATTACGCTAGGGTGCATGGCAACGACTTCTTCGATCTCATTAGGGTAAACATTAAAACCCGAGACCAAAATCATGTCTTTTTTGCGATCGACAATATAAATCAGCCCTTGCTCATCCATACGTACGATATCGCCAGTACTTACCCAACCTTCATCATCCAGGACTTCTTTCGTGTCCTCCGGTCGGTTCCAATACTGCGCCATCACTTGCGGGCCACGAACTTGTAGCTCGCCAACCTGATCAAAGCCAACCACATCGCCATGTTCATTGACTAAACGAACCTCGGTTGAAGGCACAGGTACACCAATCGATCCAGTGTAGTCTTTGGTGTCATAAGGGTTTCCCGCCACCAATGGAGAGCATTCGGTTAAGCCATATCCTTCGAGAAGATGAAGCCCGGTGATCTCTTTCCATTTTTCAGCCACCGCGCGTTGTACCGACATGCCACCACCCACACATAGATGAAGATGATCAAAATTAACTTCAGCAAATTCCTTATTGTTAACCAATGCATTGAATAACGTGTTGACGCCAGTCATAGCTGTCACATTGTGAGCTTTTAGTTCCTTGATAAAAGACGGAATATCACGTGGATTAGTAATCAATAGATTGCAGCCACCCATTTCCAAAAACAGTAGGCAATTCACACTCAATGCATAGATGTGATACATCGGTAATGCGGTTACCACTAACTCTTTTCCAGATGTCAAAGCCGCACCATAAGCCGCTCTCGTCTGCATCAAGTTAGCCACCATATTTCGGTGACTTAATACCGCACCTTTCGAACCACCGGTGGTGCCACCGGTGTATTGTAAAAACGCCGTATCGGAGCTACTTATCTCTGGCTTGGTATACGGAAGATCACGACCTTTGCGCACCGCCTTTCGCATCGAAATCGCACCCGGCATATAGTATTTTGGTACCATACGCTTAACGTACTTCACTACGAAATTCACCACGGTGCCTTTGACACGAGGCAACATTTGACCAAGATTGGTTATGATGACGTGTTTAACGGAAGTGCGCTTTATTACTTGCTGCAAGGAGTTGGCAAAATTAGACACGATAACAATCGCACTCACTTGAGCATCATTTAACTGATGTTCTAACTCTCGAGGTGTGTAGAGTGGGTTCACATTGACCACCACCATACCAGCTCGCAAAATCCCAAATAATGCGACCGGATATTGCAATAGATTAGGCATCATCAGGGCAACACGATCGCCCTTTTCCAACTTGAGATCATTTTGAAGGTACGCAGCAAAAGCACGGCTACGTTCCTCAAGTTGGCGAAAACTCATCGTCGCACCCATATTAATAAATGCGGTTTGCTCACCGTACTTAGCTACGGCCTGTTCGAATACTTCGATTAACGATGAATACTCATCAGGGTTAATCGTTTCCGGTACCCCATCGGGATAACGTTTTAACCATGGCTTTTCCACGTCGATACTCCTAAATATTGGCATGGTTGCCGATTATTTTTATTGTTGAAATGATATTGAGTTCCAATGTAAACAAACGAGTTGCGCTAAACGTTTCGGATGTTCTAAATGACAATAGTGGCCACCAGAGAAATGGTGTATCTGTGAATGATCGGGCCGCCAACACGATAGATCGTTACGTTGCGTCACCAAACCATTCTCAGCCACGACAATGTCGAATGGCACTTCTATCTGCGCTAAATAATGTTCAACTTGTTCACATGACATTCGATAAAGCGACTGTGCGCTTAATTTACTGTCTGCTCTCCATCGCCACTGTTGATCCGAGCATTCAACACCTCGCTCAACAAGAGCATAAACCAACGATTGATCTAACTGCGTCGTCTTCACTTTGTGCGCTAACGCAGCCTCAAAACTGGCGTATCCTTTACGCGGCTTACTTCGAACACGATGGCGACTAATCACCCCGTTACGCAGTCGATCGACCGCATTATCAGACTCTTCGCCTAAAGGGCCAATACCATCAATCTGAATTAGGCCGAGCACTTGCTCAGGAAAGGCGGCACTATAGCAACTCGCTATTAATCCACCAAGTGAGTGACCCACCAAAACGCAACTTTTGAGAGATAATTTACGTAAAAGCTGATGAAGATCATCGATATAGTCGTGAAAAGGATAAAAATTGCTCAAATCTTTGTGACTTGAGTGACCGTGACCGACAAGATCAAATGCCACTTGGTGAGTGTTTGGCTCAGTTAATGCGACGTGCTCCATCACCGAATAAAAACTGGCTGCGTTATCAAGCCAACCATGAAGATAGACAATACTGGGTTTGTCGGCTGAAGGGGTTCCGTATTCAACACAGGCAATTTTGATGGGTTCTACGTCGACATAAAAGGCGCGCAATGATGTTTGAAATGTCATGATGAAGTTCTAAATTGAAAGGAAAGTAACCAACACCTAAAGAGGCTAAACATACATGTCGACACCCAACATTTGAGATAACTCTTCTCTCTTGTTGTGCGACATAACGTCAAAATACTGTTGCATTGCTTTACGCGATTTTCCTTCTGGAAGATCATATTGCACTTGGCTTTGTTGATAGTCATCGCTTTTCATTGCCTTGACCGATAAAGCAACGGCACTAGCAACGGCATTTTTTGAGCTTGGTGACGTAATAACCGATTGGTTATCTGCAATGTGAGCAGGTTGAGTCGACTGGGTAGTATGGCTTTTCTCCGTAGATTGAATTGAAGACGTCGCGTCACTTCTACTAACGTTAGTGTTTGCCATCGTATTACGATCAACACCCTGCCCTTGATTCGGCTTAGTCGAGTTAAGGTTGGTGTTGTTATTGAGCAACACAAAGCCAGTTGAATTGTTAATCGAAACCATACTTTTCCCCTGCCGTTATGCTATTCGCGTCCCGGCAATTTTTTCCACGCAACTTTATCTCGTAAATACACAGGACTCGACTCTTCCACCGTGACGGTATCCCCTTTAGCAAAAGCAAATTTAGCCAAAAAGGCCATATCTTCGGCATCGGGATAAAGGACATTTCCTGTTGTTGTCTCTAATTGTAGCTCAGATAACGCATCATGGTAGGCATCCCATCCTGTGCCCGCCTGAGTCCATACTTTATCATCGTTCTTTAGCTCAGCTAAATGCTGCGGTGGTATCACCATTTCGTCACCAAGACACGCCCAATCGCCGTCTGACTGACGCTCATACCTTGCCCAGTATACTTCAGACATACGCGCATCAATTGCGCTCGCGACACAGTGACTACCGGATTCCCGATAGCTCCCTTGTGCCATCGCCGCTAAAGTTGATACCGGAATCATCGGCAACTCTGCACCGAAAGCCAAGCCTTGTGCGATACCAATACCAATTCTAACACCGGTAAAGCTTCCCGGGCCACGGCCAAAGGCTAACGCATCGAGTTCGGAAAGCGCCACTCCAGCTTCCTTTAATACTTCATCCACCATAGGCAGCACTTTTTTTGTGTGGTCTCGTGGCGCAATTTCTCGACGGACAAAATACGTATCATTGATCACCAAGGCAACGGAACAATTCTCCGTGGAAGTATCAATTGCTAGAATTTTCATGCTTATATTGTTCTCTATCTGTACTGTTCTTAACTTAGGCGACCAGTGTTCTTACTGTGCCAGAAATTGGGTAATAATATTCAAATCTCGTGTCCGAGGAATCGGCGGCAAACTTTTCAAAAAAAGCGCGCCATACTCTCGAGTCACCAAACGATTATCGCAAATAATTAACGCACCACGATCGGAGGTATCACGAATCAAACGTCCAACGCCCTGCTTTAATGCAATAACCGCATCGGGCAATTGAACTTGAGCAAAAGGATCGCCACCTTGTATCCGACAATCTTCAATTCTGGCTTTCAGTAAAGGATCGTCGGGTGCGGTAAAAGGCAATTTGTCGATAATAACACAGCTCAACGTATCACCTCTAACGTCAATTCCTTCCCAAAATGCGCCAGTCGCGACCAAAAGTGCATTACCCAGCTCCATAAACTCCGAAAGCGTTTTTTGTTTGGTGGTTTCACCTTGCAGCAATACCGGTAAATCAAGCCTTTCACGAAATCGCTCACCCAAGTCACGCATCATACTGTGTGACGTACATAAGAAAAAGCAGCGTCCCTGATTTCCTTCAATAACCGGAGAGAGGTATTCGACTAATTTTTTCGCCATTTCTGGGCTATTGGGTTCGGGTAAATAGCGTGGCACACACAGACGTGCCTGACTTGGATAATCAAATGGGCTGGGTAGCGAAAACTGCTGTTTAGGGGTTAGCCCGAGGCGATTGGAGAAATGACCAAAATCATTATTTACCGCCAAGGTTGCCGAGGTAAATACCCATGCCCCTGGCTGTAAGCCCATTTGCTCATGAAATTTATCGGCAACAGAAAGCGGTGTGATATTTAAAGAGGCGTGACGCGGCGTGGTATCAAACCAGTATGAATACCCAGGAATGCTCACATCACAAACACGGTCCAGCCGTCCTTTAATATTGGATGCTCGCTCAAATGCCGTATCCAGTAACTGACTTCTCCCCAAAGCCAATTTAAGCACTTCTAATGCAAAGTCTAGAGATTCATTCAAACGCTCGATAGCTTGTTGCACTTCAATCTTCTCTAGTGCTTCACGCCAATTACCGCGAAAGTTTGAATCTCCAAGTACAATTCGCAAGTCCGCTCCGGTTTGCTGTACTTTTTGCGCGACTTTTTGCAGCTGACGCATATCACGCGCTTCCGTGCGATAGCCAATTTCAATATCTTTTGCGAGTTCTTGAATTTGCCGAGTCGACAACGACTGACCAAAATATTGACTGGCAATATCTGGTAACTGATGCGCCTCATCGAAAATAAAGACACTCGCTTCAGGTATTAACTCCCCAAAGCCAGTTTCCTTGATTGCTAAATCGGCGAGAAAAAGATGATGGTTTACGACAACGACATCGGCTTCCATTGCTTTACGACGCGCTTTAGACACAAAACAGTCGCTAAAGCTTGGACACTCTTTCCCTAAACAATTGTCGTTAGTGGAGGTAATGCTGGAAATGATCGGGCTGTCTTCGGCAATGGCATCACAATCGCCCAAATCTCCCGTTTTCGTTTCCGACGACCAACTGCGCACTTTCACTAGTTGCCCAAGTGAGTGTGCATCAACATCAGGTTGGTGCGTTTCGACAATTTGACGGCTCAAGCGATCATGACATAGGTAGTTCGAGCGCCCTTTGAGCAAAGCAACGTTACCGGTGAAGCCCAATGCCTCCATTATTAGAGGTAAATCGCGGTGAAACAGTTGCTCTTGAAGGTTTTTGGAACCGGTACTGATAATGACTTTTTGATTACTCAATAACGCGGGCACAAGATAGGCAAAGGTTTTCCCAGTCCCCGTTCCGGCTTCAACCACAAGTTGACTTTGTTGCTGAATCGCTTTATCGACGGCAACCGCCATATCAATCTGAGCTTGTCGTGGTTGAAATCCTTTTATGGCTTTCCCCAATGCGCCTTGGGGGGAGAATGCTTTGGTGATCATAATAGAAAGCGTAAGTCATCGATAAAGCGATTATGGCAGGTTTGAATCGACAGCGCGAACTCAATTATCGCAATTAAATACTGATAAAAAAGGCGCACAGTTCTGCTTTTACTATCGCGTTCAAGCGTAAGATAGACGTGGCCAAAATAGCGGCCACAATGATTGGTTAAATCAAGACAAGGTAAATTAGTTTAGTTATTCGGTTGAAAGTCTCGGTAGAATAGATTAATTATAGCGCCTATAGTGCAAAGCGAATCGTCGCTTAATACATACCTATTTAATAATTGAAGCTAAAAAATGTCGCCGGAATCCCTATTAATGGAAAAGAAAACGCTCCTTACACATTGTAATGATGCACCGGGTCTTATATCTAAGATCACGAATATCTGTTACAAACATGAACTTAACATCGTTCACAATAATGAATTTGTTGATAACTCAACCAATCACTTCTTTATGCGTACCGAGCTTGAAGGATATTTCAACGATCGTACTTTACTTGCCGATCTGTCTCATGCACTCCCAGATGGCGCAGAGCACCGACTCGTCAACTCTGGTCGAAAGAAAATCGTTATTCTTGTAACAAAAGAAGCGCACTGTTTAGGTGATATTTTAATGAAAAGCTACGATGGCAGCTTAGATGTTGAGATTGCCGCCGTAGTGGGCAACCACAATACTCTACAATCGCTGACTGAACGCTTTGATATTCCTTACCACTATGTGTCTCATGAAGGACTTAGCCGAGAAGAGCATGAAGCACAGTTAAGCGCTGTTATCGATCCTTACCAAGCTGATTATTTGGTACTGGCAAAATATATACGCATACTGACGCCAAATTTTGTCGAGAGATACAACAAACGTATTATTAATATTCACCACAGTTTCTTGCCCGCATTTATCGGTGCCAAGCCGTACCTACAAGCATTTGAACGTGGTGTGAAAATTATTGGCGCCACCGCTCACTTTGTCACCAACGACTTAGATGAAGGGCCAATTATTAAACAAGATGTCATTCCAGTCGATCACTCTTTTAGTGCGCAAGACATGGCTCAGGCCGGTCGTGATGTTGAAAAAAACGTGTTAAGCCGTGCACTTAGTAAAGTCCTCAATGACCATGTGTTCGTTCACGGAAACAAAACAGTTATCTTATAAAGCTCCGAAATAAAACAAAAACGAGATAATTTCTGATTATCTCGTTTTTTTTGACTACATTTTATTAATACTATCGCCATGATCCACCTTCGGTACGAGTAGCACATTTGTTCTATTTAACTGAATAACGTAGGATTGATGACTATCAACTAAAAAACACACCAAGCTAATATATCAATAAAGGGTAATTAGCGGAGAATAAAAAAAATATGTTGTTGAAAAATCTCGGTTGGATATTAAAAACAATTTGGAAATGCATTACCTATACTCGAGTCGCGCTTGCTAATCTCATTTTTATTGCTCTCATTGTCCTGATCTTTGTCTCTTTCAATCAAAAAACGGATATCGAGCAATCGACAGTTGAGCCTTCTGCATTAGTCTTGAATATTTCAGGCCCAATTGTCGAAAAGAGCACACGAGTAAGTGCCATCGATTCACTAGGTAACTCAGTACTAGGACAATCCTTACCTCAAGAGAATGTATTGTTTGATATTGTTGATGCCATTCGTGCAGCAAAAAGTGATGATAATATTACAGGGATAGTCCTTAGCCTTAGCAATATGGCGAACACCAATGTCACCAAACTCGATTACATAGCCAAAGCACTGCAAGAGTTTAAAACATCCGGAAAACCCGTTTATGCCTCTGGTGACTTCTACAGCCAGAGTCAATACTACCTTGCAAGTTATGCTGACAAAGTATTCCTGTCTCCCAATGGTGGCGTATTACTAAAAGGGTACAGTAGCTATCCAATGTACTACCGTCGCCTATTAGAAAAGATGGATATTACTACTCACGTTTTTCGTGTTGGTACCTATAAATCGGCCGTTGAACCCTTTATCCGCAACGGAATGTCCCCTGAAGCCAAAAAAGCTAACCTAGTTTGGTTAAATCAGTTATGGGATTCTTACTTGGATAAAGTGAGTACGAATCGTAAAATTGAACCTCAATCGTTGAACTTGACTGAGAAGCAATTTATCAGTCAATTCAAACAAGCCGATGGCAGCATGGCAACCTTAGCACTGAACCTAGGTTTGGTGGATGAACTAGCCTCTAGGCCAATGATCAGACAAGAGCTTTCCGACATATTCGGCAGCGATCATGATGGTGGCTATCGACGTGTCAGTTTGTATAACTATTTATCGACGATTAATTTCCCTGAATCTCACTCCTCTGATCAAATCGCCGTGATTGTTGCCAGTGGCGCCATAATGGACGGACATCAACCCGCTGGACGCTTAGGTGGTGACGATATTGCTGCACAACTGCACAAAGCACGTATCAACAGAAACGTAAGAGCCGTTGTGTTACGAGTCGATAGCCCAGGTGGAAGTGCGTTTGCCTCAGAGGTAATTCGTAACGAAATAGAAGAATTAAGAGCAGCAAATAAACCGGTAGTCGTATCAATGTCCAGCCTTGCGGCGTCGGGTGGGTACTGGATTGCAATGAGTGCAAATAAAATTATCGCATCGCCAACAACACTCACCGGCTCTATCGGTATTTTTTCAGTCATTCCAACGTTTGAAAAAGCCATGGATAAGCTCGGTGTCTCTACCGATGGTGTTGGGACAACACTATTTTCAGGTGAAAGCGTAACAAAGGGTTTATCTCGAAGTGCCCAACAAACAATGCAACTTGCGATTGAAAATGGCTACAAGACCTTTATTTCTCTTGTATCAGAGAATCGTGATATCGGACTTGCTGAAGTTGATAAGATTGCCCAGGGCCGCGTATGGACCGGTAAAGACGCTTTAAACCTTGGCTTGGTGGATCAATTAGGCGATTTTGATGATGCCGTCAGTGCCGCTGCGACATTAGCTGATATCAGTGATTATAGATTGCAGTGGCTGAAAGAGCCGGAATCAATGACTGAACAAGTTCTAAATGAACTACTTTCTGGTGCTCAAAGTCATATAGGTATTCAACTTGAGAGCGTTATTCCTCCTGCACTAAAAGGCGTTTCCAATCAGGTACTCGCAGATGTATCTCTATTGAATCAGTTTAATGACCCTCACGGGCAATACGCTTTGTGTCTTACCTGTCAGACAGAATAAGAGACAAAACCATTTAGAAAAGGAACGTCAAATACGGATTTCGACGTTCCTCTTCTGATCACCTCAGATTCCGCTATAATTCTTGCACTCCCTATAATTAAGCTGTCGACCTCTCAATGACTAGAAAACACATTTATATCGCCTACACAGGCGGCACGATCGGAATGCAAAAGTCGGATCATGGTTTTGTTCCTGTTGCGGGCTACATGAAAAAGCAGCTCGAAAGTATGCCTGAATTTCATCGTTCTGAGATGCCTCTTTATACCATTCATGAGTATGAGCCCCTGATTGACTCATCAGATATGAGCCCTAAGGATTGGCAACAGATTGCGGATGACATTCGTGATAACTATGAAAAATATGACGGCTTTGTCATCCTTCATGGCACTGACACCATGGCATTCACCGCTTCTGCGTTGTCTTTTATGTTGGAAAACCTTGGTAAACCGGTCATTGTAACAGGCTCCCAAATACCACTTGCCCAACTCCGTTCAGATGGCCAAGCGAACCTTTTAAACGCTTTACACATCGCCGCGAATTACCCAATAAATGAAGTTACACTTTTCTTTAATAACCAGCTAATGCGGGGCAATCGCAGTACTAAATCCCATGCAGATGGTTTTAGTGCCTTTACTTCGCCCAATTTACCGCCATTACTTGAAGCAGGAATAAACATCAAGCTCAGCAGTGGTGTGCAGCTCAGTAAGCCTGTACCAGAAAAGTTTCATGTTAGCCGGATCACCCCTCAACCTATCGGAGTGATTACGATGTATCCGGGGATATCTCATGAGGTCATTCGCAACACATTGCAACAACCCGTCAATGCCATGATCTTACTGACTTTTGGCGTTGGGAACGCGCCTCAAAACCCGGAATTATTAGCTCAATTAAAGGAAGCTTCCGAACGTGGTGTTATTGTGATCAACTTAACTCAGTGTCTTGCCGGAAAAGTCAATATGGGCGGCTATGCAACAGGGTGTTCGCTTGCTGATGCTGGCGTAATTAGTGGTTATGACATGACGCCAGAAGCGGCTCTAGCCAAGCTCCATTACTTATTAAGTAAAGAGCTCAGCTATGAAGAAGTGAAACAACAAATGCAATTGGTGTTACGGGGTGAGATGTCATTGTAAAACGACAACTAGGTAGCAATCACTAGCCTTGGTTGCTTCATTGATACTGACTTATTCAGAATCGTTAGGATTGACACGTAATATCTCGTCTCCAGCGTTAGAAAATGACTGTTTGAACTCATTTTTAGACTTAATATGCAATTCTCCACCCGCTGCAACTGTCATATGTTCAGGTTGTTTATTATGCTTAGATTGATAGAGCATCATGGCTTGAATACAAGATTCTCTTTGCTCTGGTGATAGAGCATTACCTTCAGGCCATTTGCCCGTTTCAACGGCATAGACTATTCGTTGAAACGCTTCGGGAGTGATTGTGTCGACCAACTGTTGAACATTCATAACATATTTCTCTTAAATTTTTTACCAACATAGCCGCTATATATTTTGCGTCAAGTTGGGAAAAATAAATCGGTGTGATAGATCACAAGCCTATGAAAAATGCACAACTAAAACTCTGCCTAACAATCTTGTTATCAGCCTTGTTGGTTGGGTGTTTTGAAAATAAACGCGATACCAAGCAGCTTTGTGCCGCGACGCCTGAACTTCGCTGCGATGAACTTAACATCAATGATGGTCAATGCCGAATAACCCGAACCGATTTAATCTGGCATCGCCGAACGGTATTAAGAGATCCGAGTGACGTGAATAAAATCAAAGAATACCAATTGACTCAAGAGTACCGCCTTTGCATGGAGGTCGCTGCTCAACTGCAACCTATTGATAAACCTCTTATGAAACAGCGGCGCTTCGAATCATTAGTCAATGCTGGCAACAATCTCGATAGAATCAGTAACGAGCTCCACCAATTCCGTACACCGGAAGCGCTCTACTTTCTCTGGAGTCAAAATAACGATAAAGATGCACGTAGAGAGTTTCTCCAAATGGAGCGTTCTCCTGAACTCCAAACGGCTCGACTGCAATATGCCCTTGCTACCTTCTATACCGATGTCGACCAGAACAAAACTCTCAAGCTGCTTAACCGTGCTCTTGAATTAACGTCTGGGCCAAAACAGCTAAATACAGAAATCTTAGAATCACTGGCCAGTATCAACCAGTTAATCAATCAAAAGGAACGGTCATACATTTGGGCAATGGTCGCCAAGGAGTTTAACGTCCCAATTGTCGACCAAGACCAATTGGCGTTACTTTACCATTTCGACGACACAAAAATGGACCAATTGAACGAGATCGTTTCAGATGTTATCAGCGCGATAAACAAGGGGAAATATCGTTCAGATATCATCCCTGACCCTATCAATTAACTCAAACCGTTTACAAATATAGATGGCACTATTAGAAAGTAAAAAACTACATTTGATCAATTTTCATCATCATTTTTGAAAATTAATGACACTGAATTCACACAGTAGCGCATACCAGTAGTGTCAGGACCATCTTCAAAGGCGTGGCCCAAATGACTATCGCAAGATGCGCAACGAATTTCGCTACGAACCATTCCATGGCTATTATCAACGACGTATCGTATTGATGATTCTGTTATCGGCTTATCAAAACTTGGCCAGCCACAGCCAGAATCATATTTATTTTCTGAGCGAAATAACTCTACAGAACAACATGTGCAATGATATAAGCCTGTACTTTTATTATGCAGAAGTTTTCCGCTAAATGGCGCTTCCGTTCCACGCAGTCGACAAACGTCAAATTCTTCTTTGGTAAGGCGTTGACGCCAATATTCATCCGATTTATTCACCTGATTAAACGTATCATCCACTATCGATTTTCCTTTATAATCGCAACAATAAACTGTAATTTTTCACTGAAATACTTGCACTGATCACGTGTTGTAGCACATACTTCGTATACTTAACAATCTTCATTGATATGTTTAACAGTACCAATGAAATGTTAATTATGTACTTATAACTAGCAAAGAACGGTTTAACAACAAGTAAAAAATATAATCTCTCGCGGCCGATAGCAAAAAAAAGCTAAGTTTTTTTTTGACATTAAACAAGTTAAGTCCGATTATCGGTTGCGAATTGTTACTGGTTTCTGTAATTTTACTACCAGTTTATCTTTCATCATAAATTAAGTTGTGGAGCAACTAATAATGACTATTAAAGTAGGTATCAACGGTTTTGGCCGTATCGGTCGTTTCGTATTCCGTGCTTCTGTAGAGCGCAATGACATCGACGTTGTAGGTATTAATGACCTTATCGACGTAGATTACATGGCATACATGCTAAAGTACGATTCAACTCACGGTCGCTTTAACGGTACTGTTGAAGTTAAAGACGGTAACCTAGTAGTAAACGGTAACGTTGTACGCGTTACTGCTGAACGTAACCCTACAGACCTTAAGTGGGATGAAATCGGTGTTGATGTTGTAGCTGAAGCAACTGGTATTTTCCTAACTGACGAAACTGCACGTCAGCACATCACTGCTGGTGCGAAGAAAGTCGTTCTTACTGGTCCATCTAAAGACGCGACTCCAATGTTCGTTAACGGTGTAAACTTCGACACTTACGCTGGTCAAGACATCGTTTCTAACGCTTCTTGTACTACTAACTGTCTAGCGCCTATCGCTAAAGTACTTAACGACAAGTTCGGTATCGAATCTGGTCTTATGACAACAGTTCACGCGACTACAGCAACTCAAAAAACTGTTGACGGTCCATCTGCTAAAGACTGGCGCGGTGGTCGTGGTGCTTCTCAAAACATCATCCCATCTTCAACTGGTGCTGCTAAAGCTGTAGGCGTTGTACTTCCTGAAGTAAACGGTCTTCTAACTGGTATGGCTTTCCGTGTACCAACTGCTAACGTTTCTGTTGTTGACCTTACAGTTAACCTTAAAAACGGTGCTTCTTACGAAGCTATCTGTGCAGCTATGAAAGAAGCTTCTGAAGGCGAAATGGCTGGTGTTCTTGGTTACACTGAAGACGCTGTTGTTTCTCAAGATTTCATCGGTGAAACTTGTACTTCTGTATTCGATGCTGCTGCTGGTATCGCTCTTAACGATAAATTCGTTAAAGTTGTATCTTGGTACGATAACGAAATCGGTTACTCAAACAAAGTTCTTGACCTAGTCGCTCACATCTCTAAATAAGAGTAGCGTTTAGCATAACTTGTTTATAAAGGCGGCCAATGGTCGCCTTTTTATTTGCAGAAATTCACTACACTTACTCTGTGATCATCCACACTTCTCATTATAATTACCCATATTCCGTGTGCCTGTTGTTCGCAGAAAACAAAAAGGAATAGATGTTATGGATCTTTCTACTCTTCCTGCCATAGCGGCGCTGTCAAATAACATTTCAATTGTAGAATACCAACAACTAAAGTTAATCCGTGTCTTGCATGAGAAAGCTACTGCTGCTATCTCGTTATTTGGTGGGCACGTCGTCTCTTTCTCGCCAAATGGTCAAGATGATCTCATTTGGATGAGTCAAGAATCTAAGTTGGACGGAAAAACCGCAATTCGTGGTGGTATACCGCTATGCTGGCCTTGGTTTGGTCGAATTGGAAATCCAGCACACGGCTTTGCCCGGATCCAAGAGTGGTCATTAGTCGAACATAGAGAAAGCAACGAGGGAGTGGTCGTAACTCTAGGCTTAACGGCCAACGATGAAACTCGCGCTATCTGGCCATATGAGTTTTCCCTTCTGCTCCATATTGCGATTTCCGACACCCTAGATGTACAACTTGAAATAAACAATACTGACGCAAAAGCTTGGACATTCTCGGGTGCGCTGCATTCTTATCTCAACGTCGGCGATATCCAGCAAGTGACAACGACTGGGATGGGCAGTGAATACATCGATAAATTGCTTGATAGTAAAATTTGTAGAGGCGATGATTCTCTTCAATTAACGGATACAATTGATCGCGTTTACACCAAACCTGAAGATAAAATCACGGTGACTGATCCAGTATTAAAACGTCAAATTTTGGTTGAAAACAGTGGCCATAACTCAGCAGTTCTATGGAACCCTTGGTCTGCGGGTTCACAATCAATGCCTGACATGCAAAACGACGCATACCTAACCATGTTTTGTGTTGAATCAACCGTTCATGCTCCTTGTCTTTCTTCTGGAATAACACTTCAACCAGAAGAAACGCATATTTTGACAACTCGTATTGGATATCAGCCTTTATAACGTTACGATTACAAAGGGTAGAACCCCTACCCTTTTCACCTTTCTACCCTGACTTTTTTGAAATAACCAATGAGTGATTTATGACTTACCAATGCCCGCTATGTGAGAATACATTAATACAAAATAGTGGCAGTTATACCTGTGAACATAACCACCAATTCGATATTGCAAAGGAAGGATATGTCAATCTAATGCCGGTTCAGCATAAGCGTTCTAAAGATCCCGGCGACAATAAAGAGATGATGACCGCTCGTCGGCAATTTCTTGCCACTGGACATTATCATCCTCTCCGCGACGCCATCGGTAATCTATTACAAAAGAATCAAGTAAGTTCTCTACTTGATATCGGGTGCGGCGAAGGCTATTACACGGATTACTTTCGAGGCCAGTTGACAGCGGCAAATCATAAAGCCTCTGTCTATGGTCTTGATATCTCGAAGATAGCCATTCGCTACGCAGCGAAATCCTACCCTGATAGCCACTTTTGTGTCGCATCAAGTCAGCGACTCCCATTTACAGATAACGGCCTTGATGCTGTAGTTCGAATTTACGCGCCATGCAACGATGATGAACTTATGCGAGTTGTTAAAGATAAAGGTATCGTTATCACAGTGACACCAGCT
The DNA here is from genome assembly GCF_053850235.1 of Vibrio phycocola. Classification (NCBI taxonomy): domain Bacteria; kingdom Pseudomonadati; phylum Pseudomonadota; class Gammaproteobacteria; order Vibrionales; family Vibrionaceae; genus Vibrio; species Vibrio phycocola. The sequence continues at coordinate 34,830 of NZ_JBSQDJ010000013.1, forward strand.
GGACGTCACCTTTACCAACTTAAGTCACTGATTTACCAAGATGTGAGACTGCATGACGAGACTCCCGAGAATATCCCCAATTTTTCATTGATCAACGAGCAAGCGCTGCATTACACCATGTCATTGTCGGGTGAAAATGCTAGCCACTTATTGCAAATGACCCCTTTTGCATGGAAAGCGTCAGAAAGCGTAAAATTTAACCTAGCGCAGCAATCGGTGTTTGAATGCGATGCCCACTTTATGATTCGAATCTACCAGAAAATCTCACCACCAGCATAACTCGATCAGGTTGGCGTAATACTTGCTATCCTAACCGTTAGTAGACGATAAAATGAGCACCTTCAGAAAATAATGATGAAATAGTGCTCAACATTTCGCTTTACACGCCGATATAGTCATGAGGAAACTGGTGGGAGCATGTTATGGATGTAGCAAAAACAGATAATACAATAACGAATACATCTTCAATACTTAAACCGAAGGATTCTCCCGAGAAGCCTGACAAAGCAACGTTATTAGAATCTGTAACAAAAGTAGAAGCAAATAAAGTGACTCTGTCTGAAGAAGGCAAAGCACTGCTTAGTGCTCTCCAAGACATAGAAGGAAAAGAGGCTAAAGCCAGCGATAAAGATAAAACCGTTGGTGATAAAGTGGAGTCCTTCACTTATGGTGCACTGGGTATGGAGCATCCAGAAAAACTTGAAGAAGAAAAAGACGATTCCTACTCTGCCGGTCAATATCTCTCTGGTGCAGCAACAATTGGAACAATCTTACTTGCACTTGCCTAGATAATTACGTAACGACACCCACTGTTAAAAATAAAGCCAAGTTCAATCACTTGGCTTTATTTTCGCTAACTAACACTGTGTATATGAGACTCTGTAGGATACAAATCTCGATAATTCGTCTTGGCGACTGATACCGCATGATCGAGCTGATCAATGGTGACCGGATGAGCAAAATAATATCCCTGTAAGCTATTGCACCCTAGGTCGATCAAATAAATCGCATGCTCTGCTGTTTCAATACCTTCGCAACAACTGAACAAGTCCATTTTATTCGACAATTCGATAATAGAATTCAGTACCATTGCGTCTTTTTCACTATTCAATGCATTAAAGACAAATTGCCTGTCAATCTTTAACGTATCAATTTCGATACGTGTCAGGTAACTCAGTGACGAATATCCTGTCCCAAAATCATCTAGAGCTATCGTTCCACCTAATGATCGTATTCGTGAAAAGAAGTCATTGGCAATATCAAACTCTTCAAGAAAACTTGATTCTGTTATCTCAAATTGTAGTGACCGAATACTTTGCCCATTTTTTTGTAACGAAGACAGAATGTGCTGCTCTAAATTTGGTATCAACAAGTCTTTCGAGGAGATGTTCAATGACACAACCGTGTCAGCACCACAAATTTCCAATATCTGATTCAAATCTTGAGCAACATTAGATATAACCCAGTGAGTAATATCCCCAATACGTCCACCACTTTCGGCAATAGGAATAAACTCACCTGGCGAAATGAAGCCAAGATCGGGACTTTCCCAACGGATCAGAGCTTCGACAGAGTCAATATTCCCAGCGCTCGAGACTTTCGGCTGATAGCGTAAACTAAATTCCTTATTTTCAAGCGCTTGTGGAATTAGATTTACGATTTGAAGCTTTCTACTATTCTCATTTAGCATCTTCGGCTCAAATACCGTCGCTAACCCACGTCCCTCATTCTTAGATACATACATCGCGATATCGGCATTCGATATCAAAGAATCAACACTATAATTCGCCTGACTCCCCAAAGAAATTCCAATACTAACACCGGTGTGTATTTCCCATTTTCCGACCTTTACGGGTGATTTAAATTGCTCGATGATACGAGCGGCAATCGTTCTAACTAGTTCAATATCGATACCATCAATCAATACAACCAAAAATTCGTCACCAGCTAAGCGAGCAAGAATGTCATTGGGGCGCATGCAAGATTTCACTTCTTGACTGATTTTTATCAGCAGTTTATCGCCCGTTTCATGCCCTAATCGATCATTTACAGCCTTAAAACTATCAACATCAAAATAGAGAATCGCCACTTCATTTTGTTGAATCTTTGCTGTTTCCAAATGAAGATCTAAAAATTCAATAATATTGCGTCGATTTGGTAGATCGGTCAGTTGGTCAAAATTAGCAAGCTGATACATAGAGTCTTGCTGAGTGCGTAGGATGGCATTCTGCTCCTTGTTTAACTTGTTTTCTTTATTAATCGTCTCAAGCATCGAGTTGACATCGCGGCTCAAATTAGAAATTTCGTCGTTACCTTTCGTTTTAAAACGTAATGTGTAATCGCGAGTTCTCCCAATTAATCGTGTAAATTCAGATAAATCAATGAGAGGCGCAAACAGATGTTGAAAGAAATACCAAGTCAGTGAGAGCGAAATGAGTAGGACAATCACCACAAGTGGCATCGCGGTAGCAAAAAGTGCATCACGACTTTTAACAATAGGAGTTTTAAAATCTTGAACAACTTGCAAAAAGCCAATTGGATCAGCGACATCACCAATTGGGTACACCGCGACTAAATGATCTTCAATTCGACTAACCCCAATGGGCAGCTCCGACGGTGTGCTTTCGCTCGAAAACATGTATCCATTTAAAGGAATTGGAGTGATCTTTGGGCTAATATACCTTTCTAGAACCTGCCACTTCTCATCATAGATAAATGCAGAAATAATATGATCGTAGCGTTCAAAAATGAGAAGCTGGTTCTTGAGTTCAAAACTATCGGGCTGATCAACAAGATAGAGAAGAAGATCATCGGCAACATTCGCAGCCAACGCCTCGATATTATCTTCAACCGAATTAAGGTAAATTTGTTCATGCTCTTCTAAAGAGACAAAGAAAACCGCCAAAGCACATATCACAATCGATAATGTGCTAATCAAAAGGAACTTACCTCGTACACCGGTTAGTATTGTTTTTAATGAACGTAACACTATGGCTCCAATGACCAAGAAAGAGTCAATGCCCTTTCTTTACGCCTAACGCTGATAAACCACGATTAAATTACTTGGAATAACCGTACCTGCTGGCACGTACCCCACCGCATTATCGACAGTCGCGACATAGTTAAGTACGTCATCTATTTCAGAAAACTCTTTAGGTGGCTTGCTTCGACCTGAAAACAACAGCTGTGCCCAATACGATTGAATTCTACTTTCAGTTAAACCAATCACCTTAGTATTAAACTGAATTCGGGTTCTATCACCTACAGATAAGCCTACGGGAACATATTTCCGACTTAATGTCCCACCCATAAACACTTGGCGAACTTCACTGCGAGACAATGAATCCAGTGCCGTCGTTGAGTTCATCACCACCATCACATCATTATATTGAGCAATAGACGCTTGGCATACACTTAGTAAGAAGAAAGTGAAAAATGCGCTCCGAGTTATAATATTAAATAATTTCATCATTAGAATACCCACTCCACGCTTAGTTTATATAAGCTGGCATCACGATCGAAACCCTCTTCTATTGAATCGAAAAAAGAATTTTCCTCGCTATCACCATCGAGTAAAGTCACCTCTGCTTTAAGAGCGACTTTGGGTAACACATCCCACCGAGTACCTAACGTCCATGAACGTAAAGAATCGTTGCTTAGACGATCCATTATTTCATTCCAACCTTCATATAACGGAGCATAGTAAGAAGGTATCTCATCTGGAAAAGTAGGATAATCGACTTGGCTTTCTGCATAGGTAAAATGAACTGAGAAGGGATAAAAGTTATAACCACCCATCAAATAGTAACTTTCTATTTCAGCAGCTATCGAAAGATCAGATTCGATCAATACCCATTCGGCACGAGCGAAATAATCCAGGTTATCGTAACTGACTGAAAGCTGCTTCGCTTCAATCCAGCCCTCACGAGATAAAGCATCAGCACTTGCTGTGAAGCCTGCTAGAGCCAATCCACTTTTTAAGGTGTCGATCTCGGTTAAACCAATATCAACCTTACCACGGTGAAATGACGCTCTAAACTCAAAATCTTTCCAATTCACTTTAGTAATTAACCCACCAAATATATCGATAGTATAATCTGTGGAATAATCACTCAGTTCTATTTCACCATCATAGCGCCCTACATACCCTTCAAAAGTAGTATCCACTTCTCCAGTCGAGTATCCCCAAGCTAAATCAACACCATCAAAAGTAGGGAAAAGCCAGGCACTATACACTTGTATAGGAGCAGTAATCCAAGGATATGCATAACCAACATCAAGCACATCACTGAGCGCAAAAAATGGAGTACGTTGCCTGCCGGCTTTGATCAACAAGTTATCGTCAGGCTGCCACGACGCATACGCCCAATTGATAATTGAGTCATTATCTTCACTATCAGCGTGCAGGATCCCTTGAATGGTCGCACTTAAAGCAGGGGTAAATTCATAGGAGGCTTGCAGTCCGATAAGACTATCGGACTTCAAGCTAACATCATCTGAATGGCCTTTGAAATTGGCTTGGTCGGTATCTAGATAGCCGGCGGTAATGTTACCAAACCCTGAAATTGTGAGATCATCACTTATCTGTGCTATCGAATAACAAGGCATTAGTGCTAATAACGCAGGTAACACGCCACTTAGCTTTAACCTTGTTAATTTATAGTTAGTCTCGCACACTGCTATTTACTCTTTTATCTATTATGGTTTGAGTATAGGTTTACCTTTGATTTTTTTCCAATGACTACAGAAAAATATTAGAAATATATAGAATACGATAATTGACCAGTTTTTCATGGAACTAACTGTCACCTAATATTCTGTAAGCTTTTGAATTGGGGAATAAAATTTAGAGCGCGATTGATGATACCAAAACCGCTTTCGACCGTTTGATTTGGACATTATAGTCCTCCTAGAAAGCCATTTCTGATCGCTAAATCAGCACGATCAAAAAATACTCTGATCATAGTAAATCAACGACAATAGGCTCAGTGGAATTTAATTAAAATATGAAGATAACGCGATAGTTCTAAAGGGCTTTATATATACAAATAAATGTTACGAACAGAAAGGTGATACAGGCTTTAGTAGGACGGTATGGCTTTTTGCTGAGGTCGTGTTAGATAAGGCAATTAGAAATGAGCTGGTGCAATATAGTATTGCACCAGCATCGAAATTATAGCGCTACTACGTTAGCCGCTTGAAGACCTTTAGGGCCTTGCTCTACTTCGAAAGACACTTTTTGGCCTTCAGAAAGAGTTTTGAAACCTTCAGAAGCGATAGCACGGAAGTGAACGAAAAGATCAGCACCGCCACCGTCTTGAGTGATGAAACCAAAACCTTTCTCTTCGTTAAACCATTTTACTAAACCAGTAGATTTGTTAGACATTTGAGTCCCTTAATATTTAAAATTCATAGAGTTATCGTACGATCAGCAGTAAGCTAATGACACGAGCGCTGGTGACTTTTAATTATGAATGTGACGATTAAGCTAAGGGAAAAACTAAGAATAACAACAATGACGAAGGAATACTGAGGTTTTACTTTACTTTATGCTTCATTAATAACTCCGAGTCGCAGAGCACGGGTATAATACCTCTACCCTAACTTTAGTCAAGCGTTACTTGCCCCTTTAGTTCTTCTTTAGTCAATTAATTACAAGCTCTCACAAAAATACCGGGAATTATTGATTTATTACGAATTACGATTGGCATGGCGAAGGCATGAGTTTATCTATACTTATTCAGAACCTACTAGATACGGAAAGGTAATAAATGAAGCCAAAGCAGACAATGCATATTTTTAGAGTTAATCTTTTCCTGTCACATACGCAACATGATCTGCTACCTGAAGGCTAGCGATTGATGTATCCTTTTTTATTGCACTAAGTCGTACCCTAACGACAGTTATTCCTCTATGTTAAGGAGATAAGGATAATAGATCGTTAAATACAACATTCGGCATAAAATATACCGTATCTGGTCATTGCCTTATTAAGGTTGACGGCAGTTTATAAATCAACCAAATCCAACGTTTACCTGGCAAAAAGTTAGCGATAGCGTTTGGAGATAGCACGATTGAAGCGTCAGAGAACGATATAAAAGTGATGGGCCGCGTGGCGGTTACATTGAAGAAAGATTGATTTAGCTGGGGTGACTAAGCACCTAGATATTCTTTGCTATGGCTACAATGCTGGACCAACAAAACTCGCCAAAGCAATGGATCAGGGTGTTTTTATTCTTAACAAGTCGCAATTTGAAAGCATGATTGAAACTGGCGAAGTGCCGGAAGATGTTTAAATTTTGAGAACGTAAATATGAGTGTCAACGACAACCAAAAACCTAAAATTAACTTAATAAACTTCAAAAATTTATTAAGTAACACAAATACACACATCAACTTCGAAGAATTTAAACTTAATGGTGAAGGGTTAGAACATTGGCACCTCAAAGACCTTAGACAAATAAACTTACTTACGGGCTCAAATAACTCTCGAAAAAGTCGCCTATTAAGGCAGTTATTTCTCTCCGACACTCAATACGTTGAGTACAGTAACTACCCATTTGATAGCTTCCTTTCAAACGTAGAAAAAGTTTCATCACAACTAAGGCTAAAATTCGATCCCATGTTAAAAGAAGAAATTCTTACTGAAGAAATCGGTAAGAGATTCAAAAATGAATTTGGTACTTTTTCTTATGATATGATGATAGATAAACTCTCCGAAATCTCTGCTGACATATTTAAAAAAATTTCACCAAAAGACATTGATTTAGACAAATTTGAATACGAATTTAATCGAATAATCCATTTTGATGGACCTGCAGCAACTTCAAGAGAAGTATTTTTACCTTCTAATCACGTTTACATTCCGATTTTAAGAGGATTGCGGCCTTTACACCATCAATCAGACACCCCTCCAAAACTGGAAGATAGTTACCTAACTAGAACTAAATCTGATTATTTCCAAAATAGCACTATTAATTTTTCAAACAGCGTCAACAATAATAAAGAGGGGTCTCCTTCTGCAACAATCTACAGTGGTCTTTCCATGTACACTGAATTGAAGCGAGCGCTATTAGGTACACAACAAGAACGAAAAAAAATACAAGAATACGAGAATTATTTATCAAGGACATTCTTCGATAACCAAGACATATCTTTAGTCCCTCGCATTGGTGAAGATGTTGTATATATATCAATTGGTAAAGAAGAGAGGGCTATTTTTGATTTAGGTGATGGCATTCAATCATTAATAATAATAACGTTTCCAATATTTATTTCACCATGCCCCACTACATTTTACATTGAAGAACCCGAACTCAACTTACACCCGGGAATGCAACGAATATTAATCGATGCTTTCCACAAGTTTCCTCAGCATTATTTTTTTATGACCACGCACTCAAATCACTTAATCGATATAGCACAAGAAAACCAAGATATTTCTGTATATAGAATAAGTAGAGTAGACGACTCAAGTTCAACAATTTCAGTTCTAACTGAATATTCAGATGCATTGGATGACCTAGGCGTTAGGGCTTCTTCAGTGTTATTAGCCAATTGTTCAATTTGGGTTGAAGGTGTCACTGATAAGCGTTATTTAAGAGCTTTTCTAAAGAAATATTTAGAAGAAAACACTGATGACTCGTTAAGAAATTTCAAAGAAAATTTACATTATATCTTTGCCGAATATCAAGGAAGTAATATTACTCATTGGAATTTCTCATCAAGTGAGGAGAGCTCTGAATCGGAAACTCCTGCTCGAAAACTATCAAAAGAAATATTATTAATAGCTGATAATGACATCTCCAATAAAGGCGATAGAGTTAAAACACTAGAACGTGAATTGGGCGATAACTTTATTCTTCTTGAGTGGAAAGAAATCGAAAATTACATCCCAGCTAAATTAATTGTTGAAGCAGCAAAAAAGAGATGGGAGACATTTAGACAAAAATCGAAATGTCATATAAGTAATTTGGGCTCTCAAATAGAGTACGATAAATTTCAGAGCACAAGCATAGGAATTGGAACGATGTTAGAGGAATTTGTTTCTAATAATACAAATCACACTAGAAAGTTTTACGCTGATGAAAGTGGAACAATAAAAGACAAAGTTAAATTTTGTAATACAGTTTTGGAAGTCATTGATTCTAATGAAGTAGACTGGAAACTTACACCTGAATTAACTGCTTTATGTGAGCAAATTTTTGATCACATAAAAAAACATAACTAGAGTAATTCTTAGTGTCGATCCGTAACCTTAAAGACGGCAATAAAAAACCCTGGCTTTGCGAATGCTACCCAACAGGCCGAGACGGTAAACGCATTCGTAAGCGCTTCGCCACTAAAGGTGAGGCGCTTGCTTTTGAAACCTTCACCATATATTAAATCGGAAAGAACTCGTTAAACTCTCTATAACTGCCGCCACAAAAATGGCGACAAAATGACGGCAGATTTTCACTATATACAGGTTTATGTGATTATATTTGGGTTAAGGCATTACACAAGCCCTTGAAAACCCTTGTGTAGCCTACTTCCTGTTAGGGTGATTTATTATGTGGTCTTCCCAATCCACCACATCAATTTCATACACCACGGTATTTTTCACGCTTTCTTTAGCCGCGTGCATTGCCGATTTGTCACCAGTAATTAGCGGGTGCCATGGAGGTAAGGGTTTTTCTTCCGCAAGTAAACGATACGCACAGGTATTAGGTAACCAATGAAACTCATCGACATTATCACGGGTTAACTTTAGGCACTCTTCTCCTGAAGAAAAACGATTGGGGTAATCCTTACAAGAACATGTATCACTGACTAACCAGCTGCAGGCGACATTGGTGTAATACACTTCATCGGAATCTTCATCCATCAATTTGTGAAGACAACATTTCCCACAGCCATCACACAGTGACTCCCACTCCTGCTCACTCATTTGATTTAAGGTCTTTTGTTGCCAAAATGGAGTCGTCATTGCACGTCACTTTTCTTCAAAATACAGGGGAAAGATTTATACCCCTCTGCCTAGTAAAGTTCAAGTATTACCTAAGAGCCTTAGACGGGTAAACCAAGATTGTTGCAACAAAATTTGCTACCATCACGGTTCAAAATTACATAATACCAAGGAATAAAAATGGATTGTCGACTAGGGTATTTTACATGTTGTATTGCACCAAGTATCACCTCTCCCATTCCCGGGATGTTACAGGGGAAAGCCGCTGGGGAGCGTTGCGTTCAACTCAATGACGATAATCTGTGTAAGTTATTTGGCCGACCAGAACGGCCAAAGGTGTGCTTGGCGTTTAAAGCTTGCTCAAGCGTATGCGGAGAAACGAACGATGAAGCTCTACGTAACCTCATCGAACTCGAAACCTTAACTCAGTAATTCAATTTTTGACGTCCAATGAGAGAGTGCGATAGCGTCGTACCATCGACAAACTCCAACTCTCCACCAACAGGAACGCCGTGGGCAATACGACTGGCCGGAACATCATGCTCGCGACACAACTCTGCAATGTAATGCGCCGTTGCCTCTCCTTCGACCGTTGGGTTTGTCGCTAGAATTACCTCGTTAATATTGCCGGTTTGAAGGCGATAATCCAAGACATCCAGCCCAATATCGCTTGGTCCAATACCGTCCAAAGGAGATAAGTGTCCCATCAAGACGAAGTAGCGCCCTGAGTATTGTCCAGTGGCTTCAACCGCCGCAATATCTGCTGGGCTTTCCACAACGCACAATAGTCCATTCTCTTGGCGTTTCGGGCTACGACATATATGACATATCTCGTCTTCTGTAAATGTCCGACACTCTTGGCAATGCCCGACTTCGGTCATGGCTTGTTGTAGCGCATCCGCTAGTAGCAGGCCGCCTTTTCTATCTCGCTGTAGCAATTGAAAAGCCATACGCTGTGCTGACTTAGGGCCAACCCCAGGCAAACAACGTAAGGCTTCCATTAATTGTTCCAGTAATTGACTGGTACGCATTAATAACGCTCAGTTAAAATGGCATTTTCATTCCAGGTGGAAGTTGCATACCACCTGTTACTGAAGCCATTTTTTCTTTTTGAGATTCTTCAGCACGACGCGCTGCATCATTAAAAGCGGCTGCAACTAAATCTTCCAGCATCTCTTTGTCATCCGCCATTAAGCTTTCGTCGATATCAACACGGCGAACACTGTGATTGCCTGTAATTGTAATCTTTACAAGGCCAGCACCTGATTCACCAGTCACTTCCATTTGAGCAATTTCTTCTTGAACCTTTTGCATACGGTCTTGCATTTGTTGGGCTTGTTTCATCAAGTTGCCCATTCCGCCTTTACCATTACCAAACATATTTATCTCTCTGTGTTTATCTATTTCATATTACGTTGGGGCTGAAAAGCTAAAATTTCAAGTCCCATGAACAATTAAATCGGGCGAACGCTGTCTATGTCTAGCTCTGCTGAAAACCTCTGTTTTAAGAAGTGAACATTTGCATCCGTTTCTAAATTTTTTATCGCTGTCGTAAGTTTGTCTTGATAGATTTGCTCTCGGCGTTCAAGTGGCGTAACACCGTCGTTACCGATTGAAATATCGACATCAATCGTACGTTGAAGTTGACTTGATATCGCACGGCTAAGTTCCGAAATCGCTCGATCATTTCGTAAGTGTTCTTGATTTGGGCGCAAGACTAATGACAGTTGATCTTGATTCCAATGAGGTACCGAATTAAGCGCAAGTTGCTCGACCAATTTTCCAATGGAAAGTTGTTTAATGAGTGCGGCCCATTCATCTTCAGCTACCACTTCAGCACTGAGTTTTTCTACCATTTCTGGTGTTTTTTCGTGCTCTAACGCTTGTTTTGCTTTCGTTGGCGTCACAATGTCACTATTCGTTGTTTCAGCAACATCAACACTTGGACGCCATTGGTACGGTTCATTGTCTACTTTTGTGTTTTGAACGTCTGGTTTATTCTGCGACACCACACCATTATCAGTACGCTGAGCTAAACGCTCAAATACAGATTCCGACTGGCCAGATGCCGCTTCAGACTTTTTTCCATTTTTACCACTGCCGCGTTCAAGCTCTTTCCTTTGGGAGCGCAACTGATGACGCAAACCAACGACTGGAGACGGTGCAGATGGTGTCGGCTGAGGTTCCATTTTTTGAGGCTTAGATGAAACCTCAGATGATGGCGTTTTTACCGATTCCATCTCATAACTTTCTGCCATCGATGCGTATTCTTGAGCAAGCTCATTATAAGAATCATCTTGAGGATTTCGTTGGGGCTGAGTGTCCTCAACTGACTCAGCAGGCTGGGTACGCAGTTGGACGGTTTCTTTAGCCTGTTTCAGGCCAGAAGGTACCGATGATGGAGCCTCATCAGAGTCTACTTTGTCCCTTACCAATGGCTGAGTTGCGGGTTGCGGGATAGGTTGTGACTCTGTATTCAATTGACTAAATGCAGAAACCTGTTGAGGACGAAATGCCACCATTCGCAGCAGTGTCATTTCTACCCCAATACGAGGAGTGGGAGATAAAGGAAGAGACTCCCTCCCTTTAATCGCAATTTGATAAAATAGCTGAACATCTTCAGCGGTCAATGCCTTGCTCAAGAGTTCTATTTTTTCAGCGTCTGGCTGAGACTTATCTAACGTAGCAGGTAACATCTGATACATAGCAATTCGATGTAGCTGGCTCGCGAGTGTCTGAAGCAAAATATCCCACTCAACACCATTCGTCGCTAAGCTATTAATGCATTCGATAACCGTTTGAGCTTGCTTACTGCTTATCGCTTGAATCAAATGCAATGCTTGATCACTATCTAGCGTACCAAGCATCGTCGAGACGCTTTCGGTCACAACTTGATTGTTTCCAAGTGCGATGGCTTGATCTGATAAGCTTAATGCATCACGCATACTACCGTCGGCAGCGTGAGCAATAAGCCCTAAAGCTCGCGCTTCAAAACTGACATCTTCTTGCTCTAACACATGGCGTAATTGCTGCTCGATACCTTCGATACTGATTGGCTTTAGATGAAACTGGAGGCAGCGAGATAATATGGTGACAGGTAATTTTTGTGGATCTGTCGTCGCCAGCAAAAATTTCACATACTCGGGCGGCTCTTCCAACGTTTTCAAAAGAGCATTAAAGCTATGACGAGAAAGCATGTGGACTTCATCGATCAAGTAAACTTTGTATCGACCGCGCGCAGGCTTGTATTGAACGTTATCAAGTAACTCTCGAGTGTCTTCGACTTTTGTTCTCGATGCGGCATCAATTTCAAGTAAATCGACAAATCGACCTTGGTCAATTTCCAGACAAGAAGCACATTTGCCACACGGGGTTGAGGTCACACCGATCTCACAGTTTAAGCCCTTGGCAAATAAGCGTCCTATCGTCGTTTTACCCACACCTCGCGTACCACTAAACAGATAAGCATGATGTAAGCGATTTTGCGCTAACGCATTTTCTAAAGCTGTTAATACATGGGCTTGACCTACCACTTCACTAAACTGAGTAGGACGCCACTTCCGTGCCAAAGCTAGATAACTCATTTAAAATTCCGTATTCAGTTTACCGAGGGTCCATTTACCAACATACTTCTTGCTAAAACCTTAAGTGTTGAAAGCAACTACTCTCACGAGAAATTAGTGGCCATCAAACTCACAAACGCTATAAACATTTAATCCTAATGCTTCCAAACGTTTGTCACCCCCGATTTCAGGTAGGTTTATCACAAATGCTGCATGTTCAACAATACCACCAAGTTGGCGAATCAGTGCGGTTGTTGCCTCTATCGTACCACCCGTTGCTAAAAGGTCATCAACCACTAAGACTTTATCTCCTGGTTGAATCGCATCAAGGTGAATTTCGAGCGTATCGGTCCCGTATTCTAACTCATATGACTGAGCAATGGTTTCTCGAGGTAATTTTCCAGGTTTACGCACAGGAACAAACCCGATCCCAAGCTCTAATGCCAAAGGTGCACCGAACAAAAAGCCTCGAGCTTCAGTACCCACCACTTTAGTAAATCCCATATCCTGGTATTGCTCTAATAAGTGAAAGATAGTGGCACGATACGCTGCAGCGTCTTCCATTAAGCTGGTGATATCACGAAATACAATCCCTTTTTGAGGATAGTCAGGGATGCTTTTGATGCTTGATTTGATCAATGAAATTGTATCTGTAGTCATAACTTTTAGTAACTTATATTTAAATAGCGCTCTTAACCAACTTAAACGTCAATGAGAGGCTTAGGCCACGTGCGAGAAAATGTTTTCACAGCAAAAAACAATGCCCACTCTGAAGAATGGGCACACTTCACACTAATGCTAGTGATTTTCTCATTGGTTAGCAACCAGCAGAGAATATTTATGAGGTCAAACGCTCTGATTGCGACCAATATAAGCTAACAAAATTAGAAAGGGGCATAACCATTCGCAACTCGTATCCAAGTTAACGTTGCCGGTAAGGTAGGAAGTAATAAAACCAACAATAAACCTAAAAGATAAAAAATATTAAAAGGTTCCTTAAATTCCTCTTGCGACATAAAACAGCTTCTCCTTAGTGATAATTTTAATGTGAGTGATTCTCACTTACTACTTTGAAAGGCTTTATATCGTGTTTTTATAACTAAATCTCTATAAGTCGCTTAAGTTGTGATCTGTTTCATTATATCTAATGTAAATGAACACACCCCTGTATTATGAACTAGAACTTTACTTTTCTGGCCAATAGGTAAGTCTTTAGTCACAAAGTTGCGCATGCAGTTGTCGCCAAGATTGACGCCACCTAACACGTTTAACTCATTGTTTTCATTACGCCACTGACCATTAAGGCCCGCTGGCAATATCGACATTGAGCCGCTAACTGTGTCAACAACACCCAGCATGGCAGAGACCGCCCCCTCTTCACTCGAACATCGAATTCCATGCTCAATTAGTTGTGCCAAATCTTTAAGATCAGCGAACCCTGTTTTTAACGTTCGAATATAATCGTGAAATAGAGCTCTCACCAACAAACTAATGCTCACGCCTTCAGTTGCGTGTGAACCAGAATCTACGATATAAAACACAAATTGACCTTCGCTAAGCCAAGCGCAATCAAATACAAGAGGCATGACATCTGCGGTTTGTAGTAATCGATAACTAAAGCGCCAATCACCATGAATATTATCGTTATCGGGCATTAAAGCATGCAATAAATCACGAGCCGCTGGAGGGTTATTTTGCAGATAATCTAAATGAAAATGCAGTTCTTTTTCTTCAGGAACATCTTCAGATTCTTGTCTATCCCAAGCACTCGCCAAATCACGTTCAACGCTTTGCTTCTTAGCATCTTCGAGAATATTAGATACCATTGACATCACATGTGCATAGTCACGCACCGGCTTTGCGATAAACTCTTTAATTCCATATTTCAAAGCTTGTGCGACATCAGACATCGCATCGGTACCGGAAACAACGATTATGGGTAGGTCTGTGCGTGAATGACTCACTTCTTCAACAAATTCAATTCCCGTCAAGATGGGCATAGAAAGGTCACACATCACCAAATCTACACTATGTTGATCTAATCGAACTAATCCTTCTAATCCATTTTCTACTTCATCAACGAGGCAACCGTACGATTCTAAACAACTGCGCATAACGCTTCTAAAAATAGGATCATCATCGACAAGTAGGATAGACTTACCTTGAAGCTTACTTTTTATATCTAGCTCCTCGCGAGCAGAAAATTGCTTACCAGACATACTCACAGCCCTACTCTAAGAAAAAATGCGAATCAAAGTATCGTTATAACGGTGTGTAAACTCTGCTAAACAAACCATACTCATAAAAATAGCTCCCGTTATTGATATCATTCTTATCACACCTTTTTAAAGTAGACCTTAATTCTCATTTCTACAACAAAAAGAGATGGCAAAAAATTGATCCCAATAGAGTTATTAAGACACCATGAGCGCAAGATTAGTTTTCAAAAGTTACGAATTTTGCTAAAGATGTTGATGTGCCTCAAGAATTTTTAACTAAATAACGTATAGATTTAACAAAAGATACGATTAACCATATGTCGGGTATTATGAAATTAGATGATTTAAACCTATTTCGCTTAGTTGTCGAAAATGGAAGCTATACAGCAACATCAAGAAAAACATTGATTCCAGTCGCCACCATAACCCGACGAATTCAAGCTTTAGAAGATTCTTTGGATTTACGCTTACTCAATCGTCACGCTAGAAAACTCTCTCTTACTGAAGCGGGTGAGCGCTTTTTTAAAGAATGCTCACCATTACTTCAAAAGCTAGCCTGTACTGCTGATGAGATAAGTGACGAATGCCGAGGTGCTAAAGGCCAAATTAGAATATCTTCACCAGCGAATTTGACCAAACGAATGTTGATGCCGATGTTTATTGCGTTTATGAAGCAGTTCCCAGACATCAATTTAGAGCTCACAACGAGTCATGTTTCTGATCAACTTGATCCAACTGAATGGGATGTCATTTTCCGTGTTGGCCCTCAACGTGATTCTTCATTAATAGCCCGAAAAATCAATGAGGTAGAAGACATTCTCGTTGCAAGTCCAGAGTATCTTCAAAAACATCCAGCTCCAACCCATGCCGAGGAATTAACCCAACACTCTTTATTAAAAGGGTACCCACTACTCAAATGGCAACTGACCAATCGAGACGGTGAGTATGTGATCAATAATGAAAAGGGAAAGTTTCAAGCGAACACTTTGAATGTGGTTAGAAGAGCCTGCTCTGAGGGGTTAGGCATCACATTAATGCCAAATGCTATGATAAAAGAGCAGATTGAAAATGGCAGTTTGACCCGAGTGTTAACGGATTGGAGTGCAAACCCGCGTGATATTTACATGCTCTATAATCACAAAGAGCACCTTCCTGATAAAGTACGTTTATTTATCGATTTTGTGATTTCTTACAGCATCGATGAAAGCCAAGCCGTCAACTAGCCAACCAATAGCAGGCTATTTCATAGCAAAGGTGCGCTTGGCTTGATACTGAGAACTATAGAAACTCAACGTATTTAGAAAAATCTCGCTGAGGAGCTTTCATCGGTTCAATTGTCGCGGTTCCCAAATAAAGAAACCCGACAATTTCATCATCTCCCTCAAGAGAAAAAGCCTGCTTAACTTTCGGATCAAACATCCATGAACCTGAACGCCAAACCCCTTGAAAGTTTTGCGCAACGGCCGCCATTTGCATTGCTTGAACCGCACAGCCCGCCGATAAATGTTGTTCAAAAGCTGGAACTTTAGGGTGCTCCGTTACCTTTGCAATCACGGTAATGACCATTGGAGCACGAAATGGGGCATTTCTGAGTTTTTCAACTATCTCATCATTGCTACCATTTTGTTGTGCTGCAGATACATAAATATCAGATAACTTCTGTAAGCCATCTCCTTGTGCGATCACGAAGCGCCATGGTGTTAAATTCCCATGATCAGGGGCTCTCAGTCCCGCCTCAATAATTTTTTCTAATGCACGACCTTCTGGTGCTGGCGCTGATAACTTCGCAACAGAGCGACGTGTTAACAGTAATTCTAATGCATCCATCGATTAACCCTTTGTTATAATGACTATTGATGTTGTAACAACTGCATGTCTACACGAGATATCGCATTCGTTAGTTTTATCCTAACATGATCAAAACCAATAACAATACAGTATCAGTTCACGTTTAATAATGCTTACAAGGTGGTTAAAAATAAAGCGAAGCGTTAGCTCTGGAAGTCAGGTTATTCTATGACTAAATAAAACATTGAGATAAAATGAACAAAAAAAAACCACACATAACTGTGTGGTTGGAATGTATAAAGCAATTAACTTGCGCCAATTGAAATAATCAGTTTCCCGATTAGGAGAAAGTAAAGTCAGCCTTCAAAAGGAAGTGTCATCTTGCTCAACGTGTCAGTCCAAGAACCGACCAGATGACCTGAACTAATATAATGACTTTCTGAATTTAAATTTTGAATTAGATCAATTTTATGTTGATTTACGTCTAATTATTACGTTAACTAAGCCTTTTTATTATCAATTATCACCGAGCTGAAAAAATCCCTCCAAACAATAGAGAGCTTCCCGCTCACCCAGCTGAGTAAAAACTCTAATAATAACAAAAATTCTCCATTTTCATGCCAATTAGCCGCCAGTTCTCAACTTTTATCGTCAAAACTACCAATGGTCGGATTTGTCTTACTTATACTAAGGACTACTATCACGCGCCACGTTAATTGTTGGTGCCAAGATCCGCAACCATCATATTCATCATAGGAAGTAACCAATGAATAAAACGAGATTGTTTCAAAAGTCAGTGATAGCAGTAGCGCTCACACTCTCAACCCAACAGGTGTTCGCAGCGGGTTTCCAACTTAACGCTCAATCAGCTACTGGTTTAGGCCGAGCATTTGCAGGTGATGCTGTTATCGCAGACAATGCATCAGTTATAGCGCGTAATGCTGCCGCAATGACATTGTTTGATTCAATAGCGTTTTCTGGTGGGTTTGAAAGCATCACCTCAATGATTGAAGTATCAGATGCAACTTATACCAACGCTCTTGGTACAGAATATGATGCAAATTATGATAACGCAGGTGATACTTCTATTGCACCGAACTTACATCTAATTGTACCTATCGATGATAAATTATCTTTAGGCGCGACGATCTACAGTAATTTTGGTACCAAAACCAATTTTGACAGTGATTATGTTGCGGCTGAATATGGTGGAAATACCGAAATTTCAAGCTTAAATATTGGGGTTGTTTCAGCTTACCGACTGTCTCCACAATGGAGTATTGGCGGCGGTATCGACTTTATCTACGGTGAAGGCACACTAAAGCGTAACTTGAGCTCAGACGTTGGGCTTCCCGGCTTTGGTGGCGCTGAAACTCTTAATATTGATTCCGCATCTGGATGGGCCGTTGGATTCAATGTGGGAACTGTCTATGAGCTTGATGCCGATAATCGCTTTGGGTTCTCTTACCATTACAGCCCTGAACTAAAAGCAAAAGATGGGTCACAATCGGTGACGTTACCACTTCCAGACATGGCCGAATTTTCAGGTTTCCATAAACTCGAAAACAGCCCATTTGCTGTGCACTACAGCATTCAATTTATTGGTTGGTCGTCATTTGACAAAATCACCTTTGAAAATGCGAGTATCGAAGAAAAAGAATATAAATGGAAAGATGCATTCCATTATTCTATTGGCGGTACCTATTTCCTAAATGACACCTGGACACTGCGTGCGGGTTACATGTATGACGAAAGTGCACAAGATAAAGTGACCTCAATCTCTGTGCCCGACTCTGATCGCCAATGGTTTTCTGCAGGTGTCGGTTATCAACTGAGTCAAAAAGCAACGGTAGATTTTGGATTTACTTACCTTTTAGGCAAAGACGTTGAAGTTGAAGAATCAACAGCGCTTGGCGGACCTTACTCTACATCACTTTCTGGAACAACTCACGCTGATGCCATCTTGATGGGTCTACAGTACAGCCGTACGTTCTAAGTAGACTATACGTATTCAATGGCAATAAATAAGAGAGCTCTTGCTCTCTTATTTTTTATCGAGATACTTAACCTTATTGAGTATCGATAGCGCCGCATCTTCGATTAAATCCAGCACCAACTCAAAGCCATTCTCACCCCCATAATAAGGATCAGGTACTTCTTCGTAGCGAGAATCACCATGGCTTAATAACAGCGAGACCTTGCTTTGATATTGAGAAGGACACTGTTGTAATAAGTCAGATAAATTATCCTTATCGGCGGCTAGAATTAGGTCAAATTTAGCAAAATCTTCGATACATACTTGTCGAGCACTGATACCAGAAAACGTATACCCTCTTCGCTCTCCTGCGGCTCTTGCTCGGTTATCCGGCGGGTTTCCTTGGTGATAACCAATAGTACCTGCGGAATCCACTTCAACATCAATGCCTAGCTCTAAAGCTTTTGCCCGCAATACCGCCTCTCCGGTTGGAGAGCGACAAATATTGCCCATACAAACGACGAGAATCTTGGTTTTATCGTTATTCTTCATTTTGTAAACCTCTTAAATATACGCCCAATTCACTTATCTCAAGTTATTGTTTGATATTCTCATTAAAGACAATGTTACCCTCTCACTAAGCACGGTACAAATAATGACAAAAGATGATGATCAAGCTAAGCTATAAGTTGATCAACCCATCGAAAGAGTCGTTAAAGTAGCAAGGCATTTGGGGTGTTTTGATTGATTCGGATTAAACCAATTTCCGTGAGTGTATGACTCTAGATTGCACATGACATTTTTAAACAAAAGGACTCGTTATAAAATGAACCAGCACCATGTCGACATATTCCCTTGGAATGATAGTTTTAGCACTGGTGTTGAAGAAATTGATCAGCAGCATAAGCAATTAATTTTTCTACTAAATCAACTGGCCAATTATATATCTCAACACGATTCAGATATTAAACTGGCTGAAGTACTTCACGAATTAATTGATTATGCAGAGTATCACTTTGACAGCGAAGAGACCTACTGGCTAAGCATATTGTCTAACTGTGACTATGCAGAACAACATAGAGAAAGTCACAGCCAGTTTACTCAACATATAAAAAAATTAATAAAGAATGAAGATCAAAAGCCAGAAGAGCAGTGGCTAGAAGAATTATTGTCTTACTTAACAAGTTGGCTCGTCACTCACATTTTGGAAAGTGATCGTCACCTCGCATTTATGACTCAAGCGGTTAAATCTGGCCAGTCAATTGATGAAGCCACATTGTGGGCGAGCGCTCAAATGAATGAAAAGGCTCAAGAAACCATAAATGTTATTTTGACGGCTTATCAAACCCTTTCTGCTAATACGATTCGCCTTATGCAAGAGATCAAAGCGGGTAAAAAAACACTCCTTCAATTAGCGGAAAGTGAAGAAAGCCTCATTCAGGCCATGCATTATGCAAAAATTGGTCGTTGGTCTGTTTCCTACCCAAATCAAGTCACAACTTGGTCCCCTAAGATGTACGAGTTACTTGGCCTAGACCCAGACACAACTCCGGGTATCGAGCTTCTTTGCAACATAATGGTAGATGACTCTCATCATTCTCTGATGGATTCACTAAAAAACAGCTTTGATTGTGGTCAGGAACATAGAATCGACTATCAAATCGTACGCCCGAGTGATAATGCAGTCCGTTGGATTGAGTGTCGTGGGAAGATGATTTATGCCAGTGACGGCACCCCTGAAAAAATGACAGGATTCATTCAGGATATAACTGAACGTAAAGAGAACGAAGAAAAAATAAGCTCACTGGCTTATTATGATTCGTTAACCTCTTTGCCAAATCGCCGTTTACTCTTTGATCGCCTGAATCACGCGTTAGCTTTGAGCAACCGAGATACCGCCTATAATGCGGTTATATTTATCGATATAGACAATTTTAAAAACATTAACGATTCACATGGCCACGAATTTGGTGATGCCGTGCTTCAGCAAGCGGCTAAACGCATCCAAGATTGTATTCGTGCTAGCGATACTTTAGCGCGCATTGGTGGCGATGAATTTGTTCTCATTTTATCTGATCTCGACAATAACGAGCTAGAAGCTGCTGCTGAAGCTGAGATTGTCGCGCATAAAGTCATTCAGGCTCTATCTCATCCTTACCAGGTAAACAAACACCAATTCATTAGTAGTGCCAGTGGAGGTATCTCTCTTTTTAACAACGCATCCATATCAAGCTCAGAGCTAATGAAGCAAGCAGATATCGCAATGTATCAGGCTAAAAAATCAGGGAAAAACACCGTGTTTTTCTACAAACCGCTAATGCAAGAAACGATATCCGAGCGCCTTACACTGGAAAAGAAACTCCACAAAGCCGTTAGAAATAAACAATTTGAACTTTATTATCAACCTCAAGTCGATAACAGCAATAATACTACCGGAGTAGAAGCTCTTATTCGTTGGAACCACCCAACCGATGGCATCATTAACCCTGATGATTTCATTCCGTTGTCTGAAGAAACAGGATTAATTATTCCAATAGGTGACTGGGTTTTAGAACAAGCATGCCTGCAATTAAAACAATGGGAAATAAGTCAACAGACCAAACATTTGACGATATCTGTCAACGTCAGCTACCGTCAGTTTCGTCAACCCGATTTCATCCTAAAAGTCGCAAAATTGATCAGTAAGTATGAAATTAGTCTTGGAATGCTAAAACTCGAATTAACTGAAACCATGCTTGTTGACGATTTGGATCTAACAAAATCACACATGCATTCATTAAAAGCATTAGGGATTCAATTCTCCCTAGATGATTTCGGCACAGGGTATTCTTCATTGCAGTACTTAAAACGACTACCTGTCAATGAGTTAAAAATAGATCGCTCGTTCATTTCAGAGCTTGAACTTGATATTAATGATCAGTCGATCGTTAAAACAACCATACTGATGGCCAATTCTCTTGGTATCGATGTCATTGCAGAAGGAGTAGAAAACGACCAACAGAAAACCTTTTTAGGCACTCATGGCTGTCTATCGTATCAGGGGTTTTTATACAGCAAGCCAATGCCAGTCAAAGAGTTTGAGTCATACCTCGTACAGTAGAGTGTACGATTTTAAAAAGCACAATAGTGTCTGAACATACTTCGCTACTTAGCGATTCAGGAATTGACTCGCATATTCCTGGGGCGCTGCCCCATATAGCTTTTTAAATTCAGCGATAAAACTGCTCACACTTTTATACCCAAGCTCATAAGCAACAGTCTTGGTATTTTCACCTTTATTTATCGCTTCAAGTGAATTCATTAAACGAAATCGACTGCGCCATTGTCGGAAAGTGTATCCAGTCTCTGATTTAAACAGACGTTCAATCGTGCGGGTGCTTGCCCCTGACTCTCTACTCAATATATCCAACGTTACTGACTCCTTCGGGTGAAGGATGAGCTGATTGATCACCTGAAGCAACCTCGGATCTTGACCACTCGGTAAATGAAGAAAAAACGGTTCAAGAGACTCAAGTTCATCCAACGCGACCAACCCTAAGCGCTGCATAAATGGCTCATCTGGTAAATCTTCACGAGTCATACGGACAATAATCTCGCGCATCAAAGGGCTCATAGCCAGCATCACAACTTCACTGTCATAATGCCGAATCGGGCATGATGGATCAAAGTACAAGTTGCGTATTTGCGCTTGAGTTTGGCAGGTAACCTGATGAAAGGCATTACCTGGGATCCACACTGCGTGTGAAGAAGGAACGACCCAAACGGCGTTGTTAGTTGTCACTCGGAGTAAACCTTTCGACGACCATAACAACTGTCTACGAGGATGACGGTGAGGGGCTATCGCCTCTTCCGGATTCATGGTTCTTCGCTGAGTTAAAACTGGCCGCTTTGGATCAATCGTGTAAGCGACATGGCTTGCCGGCAAGTATGACGTATTAGGAATACCCATTGTCACATTTCCACCTTATTACGACAATCACGAACTGCTAATATAAGCGGCAACCGAAACAAACACAAGCCTACAATATCGCTATTTACATAGAGAACTCACATGAAAAACAGCCTCAATATACGCTCAATTATCGTGTTCATTGCCGTCATTATTTCTGGATACTTGGCGGTGATGCCGATTGCTGGTCAACCAAATAACTTCTCTTACAGCGCAGCAATCATTCTGATTACACTAGTATTTTGGAGTTTGAGCGTTATCCCTCCCTTTCTTACAGGGTTAATCTTTTTTGCCTTAGTTGCGGTTTTTAATTTAATCGAACCAAACGTTCTTTTTTCTGGCTTTTCATCTTCCGCAGTCTGGTTGATTATTTCAGGCTTTATTATTGGCGAAGCAATATCAAGCACTGGAATTGGGAAACGTCTCGCCCTAATTATTGCCCCTTATTTAACGACAAGTTACGTTAAATTAATCTCTGGTCTAGTCGTGACAGCAATGCTACTTGGCTTTGTTATGCCTTCATCTGTTGGTCGCTCTGTTGTACTGATTCCAATAGGTATGGCGTTAGCTGAGCAACTAGGTTTTGCGAAAGGCAGCTCTGGTCGTATTGGCATCGCTGTCACTCTAGCTCTAGCGTGCAACATGCCCAGTTTTGCCATTCTTCCATCCAACATTCCGAACATGATTTTAGCCGGAGCGAGTGAGAATTTGTTTGGTATTTCATTTGGATACTTAGAATACCTTGCTCTGCACTTCCCTATCCTCGGTATCGTAAAATCTGCGGTTTTAGTTTTAGTGGTCGTGAAAATCTTTCCCGCTCAAATTGATATAAATGACAAAACGTCCAGCCAAGCGAGTAATGATCATTTTGATTTAAAGAAACAGAATAAGGTTCTATTCATTCTCGCGATGACGCTGTTATTTTGGATCACTGATTCCATTCATGGAGTTAATCCTGCATGGGTCGGCATTGTTACCGCAATTTTCCTGCTTCTTCCTAAGTATGGCGTTGTCGAACCAAAAGCATTTAATCGATCCGTTGATTTCGGTACTGTTATCTTTGTAGCTGCTGCTCTAGGGCTCGGTGCTCTGGTCAATTTATCGGGAATTGGAACCTCTGTTGGACAGATATTCAGCTCAGCGTTATCAAACTCCCATGACTCTACTTTCTATAACTTTATGTCTTTGTGTTCTATCTCAACACTGACTGGACTTATCACCACCATTCCTGGCGTCCCAACTGTACTCTCACCAATGGCAGCCGACTTTGCGCATTCAACAGGCTTTTCGCTCGAAGCGGTACTGATGACGCAAGTCATCGGATTTTCGACGGTCATCTTCCCCTATCAAGTTGCTCCTCTCATTGTCGCAATGCAGTTATCACAGGAGAAGCTATCTTCGTTAATTAGGGTGTCATTACCATTGGCAGTAATTACACTGTTGATCTTGATGCCACTCGATTATTTATGGTGGAACCTCTTAGGATGGATTTAATTCGATAGGTTGGTATACCTTAGCTCTACCTTTGGCGCGATGCTCTTTAGTAAGGAGAGCGTAGCGTCATACTGCAGTACTTGTGATTGCTTCGATTCAATTAACTCGACATCGACGATACTGTCAAAGTCGCACAAAGCTAACCGAAGCATAATCAACGCAGATTGCAACGGAGATAAACTGGGATTAAAGGCTGCATTTTCCGCATAACACCCAACAATTCTCTTACCATCTTCCAATATAATCAAGCACATAGAAGGGCTTTTAGTGTATGGCGAATAAACTCGTTTCCATGCCAATTCGTCGAAAGAATGTGAAGACTCACTGGAAGACACTCTCGTCTGTATAGACATCAATCGATTCGCGACCCCCAAATCATTTGGGCCGAACGCATCAGGTAGAAGTTGAGCTAACGAGACAGACTCACGCCCTTGCACATGAATAGTGAGCTGCTCCGATGTAGAAAGCTCATTCATAAACTGACGACAATGACCACACGGACTTTGGTTGACATAAATATCACTAATACCTTCTTCACCACATAACCAAGCATGATTAATTGCCGCCTGTTCAGCATGAACGGTTTGACTCAAGCTTTGGTCTCCAAACTCCATATTGGCGCCAAAGTATGCATTTCCTGACAAACCAACAACAATTGAACCGACGTGATAGTTAGAAAGAGGCACTAGAGCATAATTCGCAGCCAATGGTAATAAAGCGTATAAACAAGTTTTTTGATCAACAGAGAAAACCTCTGTCAATTCTAAGAGTTGCTCAGCACTAAGTTGGTTAACTTGGTGAAGATCGACGCCCCATGTTTTCTCGGCGTAAGCTAAAAGTTGTTCCATCATAATAAATCCTTAACGTGTAAAGCTCATGTCACACTACGACCATCACTTAAATCCCGCGTGAATTCAACGGTTTTTGTTCTAAAACAGATAGGTTAAGATAAAAATTACGAGGCGAAACACCAATAAAGGAACATAAGATGGCAAACGACAACGCACAGAACCGCCATAAAGAGCGTCAACAGAAAGTAAAGGAAAACGTTGATGCTAGAATTGCCGCCGCTCAAGATGAAAAAGGCCTTCTTTTAATCATCACTGGAAATGGCAAAGGCAAATCAACATCAGGATTTGGCATGATCACTCGCGCCCATGGTCATGGACAAAAATGTGCTGTCGCTCAATTTATCAAAGGCACGTGGGATAACGGCGAGAAGAATCTGTTAGAAAAGCTGGGGGTCGAGTTTGAAGTCATGGCTACCGGTTTTACTTGGGAAACTCAAGATAAACAAGCCGATACCGACGCAGCACAAGTTGTTTGGCAGAAATGTAAAGCAATGTTGAAAGATGACTCTATCGATGTTGTTCTATTTGACGAACTGACCTATATGACCAATTACGGGTATATCGAGTTAGATGAGGTTATCGAAGCAATTTCAAACCGCCCTGCCATGCAATCTGTGATTATCACCGGGCGTGGTGCTCATCGTAATTTAATCGAATTAGCCGATACGGTATCGGAAGTACGTAATGTAAAACACGCCTTTGAGAATGGTATTAAAGCTCGCAAGGGTATTGATTGGTAAATCATTTTCTCGCTGATTAAGGGCACTGTATTACTGCACTAAACCACCAAGTAACAGCAGACCAACAGTGTCCCTATTTCTTCACCTTTTTTAGTAAAAGGTTGATCGATTAGAGGATTTTTTTCAGCAATTTATTCATCGTATCTTTTGTCTGCTCATCTTTAATTTTACTGTTGATTTTTTCTTGAAGCCTATCGACTTCCTCATCAATTTTTTCATCGAGCTTTGTCTTTTCTTTGGTAATCTTCTTCCTAGCACGCTGCTTCAGGATTTCATCAAGTGGAATATCTAGATCTGGCTTACTCCAACTGCCCTTTATTTCAACTGGGATAGTAATATCTTTTAGATCATCAACACTCGCTCCGCCTTGACCTTCAAGTGAGCCTACCACTGCTGTATCCAACCAAAACTTTATTTTTTCATTTATATAATTCGTTGAACCTTTGCCATGTATTCGTAATAAAGGCGACTGCATTGCTAGATTATTGGTAGAAAGCTCTCCATTCGCTAGCTTCAATGTTGCTGTTAGTGCACTGAAATCTGTTTCTTTTGCCGATATATCAAAGCCATCGCTCTCGCCGTTCAATTTGGCATTTACATTGCGAATCTGTTGCGCAATATTGAAGCCTTTTACCGCTCCATCGGTAAACTTTATCTCTACCGTTCCCGCTAAATTTTTCTTCATCTGGGTTGATGTTAAACCTTTACCATTAATGGTAGTCACTAAATTTCCGGTACCCTCGACGATGTCCGTCTCTGCAACAGCCTGCAACAACGGCTCGATTTGAACGCCAGTAAGGGTGTTATTAATCTGATATGTTGCAGGACTTTTCCTACCATCAAGTTGACCTTTGGCACTTATGCTACCTTGATACAAATTGGCTTCAAATGCTTCTAGCTTGACCAGTCCTCGTTTAATTGAAAACTTGGTTTTCGTTTCCGTCAGTTCAACATTGTTCGTCTTTAGCTCATCAATGGTCACAATACCAGCAACATCTAAATGTTTAAGAGCTGATAAATCAGGTTCAACTTCCACAGTGCCCGAATTGCTTGTTGATACAGTCGGTTTGTCATCAGAATCAGAAGAACTTTGAGATGGCTTGGTCTCTTCGATATCAAGGAATTGGTCGATATCAATATCTGACCCATGCAGTTCAAAACGAATTTGGGTTACATCTGAAAAAGTGGCAACGGTTGCTCCTTGAAGCTCAATATCATTTGCAGACAACTCGTCGATTATCGCCTTTAATTCGCTGTTATTCAGATCAAACACAACATTTGAATCAAGAACAATATTCAATGGTGATTGAGGAAGTGTTTCACTTTCTAGCTGCATACTCAGGTCTAATTGAGAAGCAGTGATAGACGTTAGCGCTTTATCAATAACTAAGCTCGATTGTCCGACCAAAGACAACGCCAGATCAGATACGACACCTTCCACATCTATCTGCAATTGAGTAGGCTCCCCAAATTGAAATTGATCCAGTACAACGTCTACTTTTGATATGGTATTAGAGCCATCATCAAACGATCCATTTACCTCAATACTGCGTAACGCATATTCCTGAAAATCAGGAGATAATGTAAATTTCGCACTACCATTGGTGATAAATGTCTTATCGTTGCTCTTACCCGCAACATCAAATGTAATTTGGCTCCATTCTCCAGGAGAGAATTCTGTCACACTAATATCTGCAACTTGCAAAAGACTCTGCACACCCGTTTTACGATCATTAAGCACTAAATTAGAATCTTTAATTGAAACACCCGCAACACTGATATGCCATGTATCTTCGACTTCTAGGGAATCATCAGCTCGACTCACCGATATAGAGGTAGAATTTTCATTACCATCGTTACTTGGATCAGAAGTTACGCCACTTACACTGTTACTCGCCGTAAAACTGTCTAGATTTGTGCGACCATCGGATAGGGTTTCAATTTGAATATCAGCCCCCTTCAATACCACTTGACCGACCATCAATTGCTTCTTAAACAGAGGGATAAGTTCTATTGATACATCAATAGCGTTAACTTGAAATAGATTGGTTTCCTCAAAACCTTCAGGGTTTCGCATTGCTGTTTGACCAATACCGAAGCCCAATGCAGGAAATAACTGCCAATGAATGTCACCATCGATAACGAGATCAAGCCCTGTCGCTTTTTTGGTTTGCTCTACAATGAGTGGTTTAAATTGATTGGGGTTGATAAAAAAAATCACAGCCACTAGCACAGTAATTAGGAGCACCAAAACAAAGACAACACCAATACGTAGCTTCTTCATAATACATTTCCCAGATCAAAAAATGGCACATTATCGTGCCATTAATTTACCCAAAATTTACTGGATATTTGTGGTTTTACCGTTAAGATTTCAATAATTTAGAAATATGAGCCTTCAAAACATCAATCGCTATTCGATTTTTACCGCCACGAGGGACGATAATGTCAGCATGTTGCTTCGATGGTTCAATAAATTGAAGGAACATCGGACGAACGGTTTCAGTATATTGAGATAATACCGACTCCATCGTTCTTCCTCGCTCTTGTACATCACGCTCAAGGCGTCGCAATAAGCAAATGTCGAGTGGTGTATCCATAAAAATTGAGGCATGCATTAACTTTCTTAGCCTTGGGTCGGTAAGTAGCAAAATACCTTCTAAGATAATCACGCGTTTTGGTGTCATTGTATTCGTATTCTGAGTCCGAGTATGTTCCGAATAGCTATATTCCGGTACCTCTACTGCTTCCCCATTTATTAACTGTTCTAAATGCTCACACAACAAATTATGATCGAGCGCGCTAGGATGGTCATAGTTTGTTTTAATACGTTGATCCATACTAAGATGCGTTTGATCTTTATAATAGCAATCTTCAGTGATCACTCCGATATGAGTATCACCAACTTTTGCCAGCAATTCTCTGTAAATAGTGCTAGCAATCAAGCTCTTTCCAGAAGCTGACGCCCCAGCGATACCGATAATGACACATTGATGATTCTCAGGCATGTAAGCAATCCTAATTCAAAGCCAAAAGTTAAATGTTTGTCGCCGCGGAATTATAAAGAGTTGCTTACACAGATACCAGTCAACCATAGTCATAAATCCATACTATTATCACTGATACTGGCTAAAAAAGTTTCAAGTTGCTGGTTACCATCTTTTTCTATCAGTTAACCAATATGAAAATGACAAAAAGGGCTCAATCGCCCTCTTTGTCATTTTTTACATCAGTTGTCGATTACCAAGATGCAGCATTAGCTTCTTGCATATCATAGCGCCAACTTTCGGGAATGGTTGTTTCGTCTAACAAGGATTTTTCTGCCACTGTTGGATAAAGTTGAGCATAGTTTTTTACGTCGGTTCCTTGCACTCGGCGATTTATATGCTGAGGTTTGAGTTCATGAATGCCATTGAGGCCTGCCGCTCCAACCAATTCAACTAAGTTTTTAATGGTTTCTCGTTGGAAATTAGCTACTCGCTGTGCTTTGTCAGTCACGACAATGGCTTTGTTTCGAGAAGGGTTCTGAGTTGCAATCCCTGTTGGGCAGTTATCGGTATTACAAGTACGAGCTTGAATACACCCCAAAGACATCATCATACCGCGAGCAGAATTCACAGTATCAGCACCTAATGCAATCGCCCTGAGAATATGAAAAGCAGAAAACATTTTTCCAGACGCGATAACACGTATCTGTTTTCTTAACCCAAAACCAATCAAGGCATTATTGACAAAAATCAATCCATCTCTAATGGGTGCTCCGACAGAGTTGGTCATTTCGGTTGGCGCAGCACCTGTTCCGCCTTCACCACCATCAACGGTGATAAAATCGGGTAAAATACCTGTCTCTATCATCGCCTTACATATCGCTAGAAACTCATCCTGTCGACCAATACAGAGTTTAAAGCCAACAGGTTTACCACCCGATAAGTCTCGCAATTGCTTAACAAAGTATAATAACTCTGTTGGAGTAGAAAAAGCGCTGTGTGAAGGAGGTGAAACAACATCTTCTCCCATTGGGACATGGCGGATCGTTGCTATCTCTTGCGTTAATTTAGCGGCAGGCAAGATTCCACCATGGCCGGGCTTCGCGCCTTGAGAAAGTTTTATCTCAATCATTTTAACCACTTCTTTTTTTGCATTTATTGCAAATGTATCAGGATTAAAACCACCTTCGTCATTTCGACAACCAAAGTAACCAGTACCGATTTGCCAAACAATATCCCCACCGTGCTCTAGGTGATAAGGGCTGATACTTCCCTCTCCGGTATTATGAGAAAAACCACCAATTTTCGCGCCGCGGTTCAATGCCATAATTGCATTTTTGCTTAATGCTCCATAACTCATTGCTGATATATTGAGTGGAGAAGCCATATAAGGTTGGAGACAGTCTGGGCCGCCAAATTTAACTCGAGGATCGAGATCAGAAAGGTGTTTGGGTTGCATAGAGTGATTGACCCACTCATATCCAGCGCGATTTACATCAAATATGGTACCAAAAGGGCGTGTATCTCTTGCACCTTTTGAGCGTTGATATACTAACGAACGAAATTCTCTTGGAATAGGCATTCCACTCGTTTCATTCTCAACAAAATATTGTTGTATCTCTGGTCTAATTGATTCTAACAAGTATCTAAATCGCCCAAAGACTGGGTATAACCGACGAATAGATTGTCGATGTTGACACATGTCATAAAAGCCAATTAGAACAACAGGTATTACGACGACATAGAGCCACAACCAAGCTTGAGAAAGCAATGATAAAGCCGCTATTAATATTACTGATACAATCGAAAATCTGACGAAAACTTGGCGTACTGTCATAAAGAAATACCCTTATAGCTATATTAAGTGTCTCGTATCAACAGTCGTCACTAGACTGAATTCTGGTTATTCAACATGCTCAAACGAAAAATTAACTGGTTAATATCTTATCATTTGGAACATGTGTTCAACTATCAGACAGCCATAGTCATAATTAATTCCGTATCCACACTTCCAGACCAGTACATCCTAGAAGAAATTTGCTCCGACATCGCGACATAGTACCCAGCAAACTCACTTTCAGGACGAGCTATCATGGTTGGCGTGCCAGAATCAATATCTTCACGTAATTGACGGTGGAGTGGCATTTGCCCCAATAAAGGAATGGAATGACGCTCCGCCACCTTAGCTGCTCCTCCCGTACCGAAAATATCGTCGTGTTTCCCACAGTGACTACAAATGTGATAACTCATATTTTCAACAATACCGACCACAGGGACACCAACCTGATTAAACATTGCGATACCTTTTTGAGCGTCTGCAAGTGCCATATCTTGAGGAGTGGTAACCACCACCGCACCAGTAACTGGAATTTCTTGCGATAACGTAATTTGGATATCACCCGTACCCGGTGGCATATCGATCACCAAATAGTCAAGATCTGGCCACTCTGTCTCATTTAACAATTGACCTAATGCCTTAGATGCCATTGGACCACGCCATATTGCGGCATCATCTTGACTGACCACATAGCCGATGGAGTGTGTTGCAATGCCGTGAGCCGTTATTGGTTGCATCCATTTTCCATCACGAACTTCTAATTCACGCCCACGAGTACCAAACATCAAGGGCAACGATGGACCATAAACATCCGCATCCAAAATACCGACTTTAGCTCCACTATTAGCCAGTGCGAGCGCACAGTTAGCAGCGGTCGTTGATTTTCCGACCCCTCCTTTTGCAGAGGTAATCGCAATAATATTCTTAACCCCGTTTATTTTTTTAGGGTTGTGAGATTTTAATGACTTAATTTTTTGAACCACTGACACATCACAACCCAATGCTTGTGACACCGATTGTTCTATAAGCCATTGCTCAAGATCCAATCTTAATGTGTGACTCGAAAACGGCAGTGCAATGACAATGTTGCCCTGCTGCAAAATAATAATGTTAGGGTCTTTGCTCCAGTCGGAGATCAGTAAAGGGTGTTGGTATTGGCTCAGAATTGAACGAGCCTGTTCAAGTATTGTATTCGTAGACATAGTCGTCCTCCATTGACTACATGCTACCACTGCTAGACCTATGGAAAAAGCCTTCAATTAATATAGCTTTACCGCTTGTGTGACTTGGCGTAATCAGCTGCATCAGGTACTATTAACCCTCTCATTTTATACCCATCAAACAAAGCGAAAATTAAAGTATGGCAACTCAACCAAGAAAAATTTTGGTCACTTGTGCCCTTCCATACGCGAACGGTTCAATCCATCTAGGTCATATGCTCGAGCATATCCAAGCAGACATTTGGGTGCGTTATCAACGCCTGCGAGGCAACACAATCAATTTCATCTGCGCCGATGATGCTCACGGTACACCGATAATGCTGAAAGCACAGCAGATGGGTATAACTCCAGAAGAGATGATTGCTTCAGTAAGTGAAGAGCACCAAAAAGATTTTGCAGGCTTTGATATTAGTTTTGATAACTATCACAGCACTCACAGTGATGAAAACCGAGAACTCTCTGCACACATCTATACTCAGCTCAAAGCCAATGGTTTTATTTCAAGTCGTACGATTTCTCAACTCTTCGACCCAGAAAAAGAGATGTTCTTACCGGACCGTTTCGTTAAAGGTACTTGCCCAAAATGTAAGTCTGAAGATCAGTATGGTGATAACTGTGACGCATGTGGTGAAACCTATAGCCCAACCGATTTGATCAATCCAAAGTCAGCGGTATCAGGTGCAACACCAATCATGAAAGATTCAGAGCACTTCTTCTTCGATCTTCCTCAGTTTGAAAGCATGCTAAAAGAGTGGACACGCTCTGGTTCATTACAGACAGAAACAGCAAATAAGATGCAAGAGTGGTTTGAGTCTGGCTTACAGCAGTGGGATATTTCTCGTGACGCACCTTATTTTGGTTTCGAAATTCCTGGGGAAGAGAATAAGTTTTTCTATGTATGGTTAGATGCTCCGATTGGATACATGGGCTCATTCAAAAACCTATGTGATAAACGCCCTGATCTTAGTTTCGATGAGTATTGGAAAAAAGACAGCAGTGCCGAGCTCTATCACTTTATCGGTAAGGATATCGTCTATTTCCACAGTCTATTTTGGCCTGCAATGCTAGAAGGCTCTGGTTTTAGAAAACCAAACAACGTATATGTTCATGGGTATGTCACTGTCAATGGCGCTAAAATGTCTAAATCTAAAGGGACATTCATCAAGGCTAGCACCTACTTAGAACATCTAGACCCTGAATGCCTACGTTACTACTACGCGGCAAAACTGAATAACCGGATTGACGACCTCGATTTAAATCTCGATGATTTTACTCAACGAGTAAACTCTGACGTTGTGAACAAAATTGTAAATCTTGCATCACGTAATGCAGGTTTCATTAGCAAACGTTTTGATGGTCAACTGTCAGCAGACTTCGCAGAGCCAGAACTGTATAAAGAGTTTGTCGATGCAGGAGAGCGAATTGCTGAATGCTACGAAAACCGAGAATTTTCTCGCGCTATTCGTGAAATCACGGCGTTGGCTGATAAAGCAAACCAGTATATTGACGAAAAAGCCCCATGGGTCATCGCAAAACAGGAAGGCAAAGACAAAGAGTTACAAGATGTATGTTCTGTTGGCTTAAACCTGTTCCGAGTGTTAATGACTTACCTCAAGCCAGTGATGCCTACTTTGACCGAGCGCACTGAAGCATTTTTAAATCAAGAGCTAACGTGGGAGGCATTAGACACACCGCTGATGTCTCATCAAATCACCAAATTCAAAGCGCTGTTTAATCGTATCGATAGCAAACATATCGACGCGATGATCGAAGCATCAAAAGAAGTTGCAGCTCAAGAAGTTGCGGCTGCACAAAGTGCAACTCAAGACGAAACCGAGCTGAGTAAAGACCCAATTGCCGAAGAAATTGAATTTGACGATTTTGCAAAAGTCGATATGCGTATCGCTAAAATTATTTCGTGCGAGTCAGTGCCTAAAGCCAACAAGCTACTTAAGTTCCAGTTAGATATTGGAGGAGAGACTCGCCAAGTGTTCTCTGGTATTAAAGCGGCTTATTCACCTGAAGAATTAGTCGGCAAATACACCGTGATGGTGGCTAACCTCAAGCCGCGCAAAATGAAATTTGGTATGTCTGAAGGGATGATTCTCGCAGCAGGTCCAGGTGGAGATGAGCTATGGATTTTAGAACCTCATGATGGTGCCCAACCAGGTATGAGAGTCATGTAGACACATATTATTTGTACTAAAACCATATACCCCTGATTGATATCAATCAGGGGTTTTGTTTATTGAACCATGATCACACCCTTGACCAACAACGAACTAGGTTGGTGCAAAGCAATAGATAATTAATGGTTATTATACTGATTTAATTAGATATTAATCATGGCATCATTCATGCTAAACTTAATATAAATTCTTGTGAGGGAGGCGTGATGTATGTTTGTTACCATTTCGATTTTAATATCGTTAGCTATATTAGGGCTTATGCTCTATCAAGCAAAACAACGCAATTCTACTCTGCAACGGAAATATGAGTTACTCATTGGACTTCGTCAAACTTTATTCCTTTGCCGTCAGCACCGCCGAGCGACTCATCATACTTTAATGTTTGGTGAAGAACGGAATGCTGAAGTAAGTCAATTGCAAGAGTCGATGCAAGAAAAAACAGCACAACTCATTGCTACTGCGAACGTTGACAGTAAACCAATGTATCGTGTTTTACAGCTAAAATTGAATACACTAATCAAAGACTGGGACCAACGTTCCGTTTCAAATAATCAAATTATTCACGGTAAGTCTATCCGCCATTGTATGTTTCTCATGGATGAAGTGGTACTTTCATGGTTGGTTGATGTTAATCGCATCGATTTAAGTGATGAGTATCATATGAATTGGCAGCAAGTCATCGATACCATGGATGCATTAACTCAACTAAGAGTGTGTATTGAGGATATGAATAGTTCCGAAGGACGCTTACGATTAATCCACTATTCTGAGAGCATTTGCCGTAAATTAAATCAACTTGCACTCATCAACTCATTAATGATCTCATCGCCTACATGTGCAAATGCAATCAAATTTCTAAGTGATATTAACGATGACTTAAGCACGGAATTCGATGCAGAAGAAATGTATCAAATAACCGCAGATATATCTCTTACAGTGGCAAATGTGTATGACCAAATGCTGAGCGACCTCACTGAAAGTCTCTACATCCCATTACCAAAGTTACTCACAACCTCTGATAACGCAGCATAATCAACGACTACAAAAAGCTAGAGCCACAAATGTGGCTCTACTTTTATACTGGATGTTTGAAGCAATTTTTTAAGCTGTTGTCGATAGCAACTAACGCAGCCCTACGAGTAATAAGTCCAACCAATTTCCCATCATCAATAACCGGATAAACCTTTGGCTTTCCAATTGTCATCCGCGAGGCAAGTTCAATAATGGGCATATTTGAGTCAACTGATAGTACTTCAGTCGACATGCAATCACCGACGACATAACTATCCTGACAGTAGTAACTAACCTTCACCAATTTATCAATCAAATCCTGTTCTGACAAAAAGCCAATAACTTGCTTACAATCATCAATAACCGGACCACCAAATTGCTCTGAGCCAATTACTTTTTCTAACGCCGTCGCGAGCGACATATCAGGCGTGAATGTAACCGGCTGTTTGGTCATATAGTCTTTAACTTTTTGCGATTCCATACTTTATACCTCTTCTTCAATGAATGAAGCCAACATACTCAGTGTGGACTATTTTTACTCAATTGAGCAATGGATTAAATCTATTTCTCTCATTGTTGTAGACTATCAACGATAAATTTGTGTGAATTACGACTTCTTTAACTGCCATTCTGAAGCTGCTTGGTGATCAATATCTCGAGCTTCCAGCCAACGTTCATCATCTAAAGTGCGTTCTTTTTTCCAAAATGGTGCTTTGGTTTTGAGTAAATCCATCAGAAAATGGCACGCGTCAAATGCTTCACCACGGTGCAAACTGGTGACAATCACTAATACTATCTGGTCACCAATATCTAAATCACCAATACGATGAATGACAGTAATATCCATCAACTGCCAACGAGCTTGGGCCTCTTCAGCTAGTTGAGTTAAAACTCGTTCCGTCATACCAGGATAATGCTCTAGTTTTAAGCCAGTAACACCATCGCCAAGATTCATATCTCGAACTTTACCAACGAACGTGACAACAGCGCCAACGTCTGTCGAAGCTGTCACTCGTTCATATTCAGCAGCTAACGAGAAGTCTTGCTCCTCAACACGAATTGTAATCGCCATCTTAACCTCCAGTGACAGGAGGGAAGAAAGCAACCTCGTCGCCATCATTAACTTGGCTGTCAAAGTTGGCGATTTCCTGATTGATAGCAACAAGTAATTGGTCTGACTCAAGGGCAAGTTGCCATTTATCTGACTGTTCTGCTAGATGCTGGCGAAGTGATTCAACATTTGAAAAGTTCGCATCAAGGGAAAGCTCACCAACTCCCACGAGTTCGCGCGTTTGAGCAAAGAAAACGACTTTAATCATAATTCCACCTTAAAATCACCAGATTTACCACCACGCTTTTCCAATAAACGCACATCTTTTATTACGATGTCTTTTTGAATCGCTTTGCACATGTCGTATACCGTCAGCGCAGCAACAGAGGCAGCAGTGAGTGCTTCCATCTCTACCCCTGTTTTCCCACTTAATTTACACAAAGACTCAATACGAATCTGACAGAGCGATTCGTCGACTTCAAGTTGCACTTCTGCTTTGGATAAGAGTAGAGGGTGACATAACGGAATCAAGTCCCATGTTTTTTTCGCTGCTTGAATTCCTGCAATCCTCGCAGTAGCGAAAACATCGCCTTTGTGATGTTGGCCTGAAATAATCAAGTCTAACGTTTGCTGTGAAACTTCGACAATCGCTTGCGCTCGAGCGACTCGGACACTTTCATCTTTGGCTGACACATCAACCATGTTTGCTTCGCCAGATGAGTTAACATGAGTTAGTTCGTTCATTTTTGTACTTCTTATTAGTATGTAGCATAAAAATACAAGGACAGTGAAAGGCCTAATCCTTGTGGACTAAAATTTAACCGAAAATACCGCTTACTTAACCACCAATAGATGCTAAATGTGGTGTCATTCCAGTATTACCTTCATGAAGAAAGTGAGTCGCTTCTTTATTTTGTAGGGATAATGCTATTCTTTCAATGAGCTCCGATTGCTGATCATCGCGAGCTAGCAAATCACGTAATTCGACACCAGATTCACCGAATAAACATAAATGAAGTTTGCCTTTAGCAGAGACTCTTAAACGATTACAGGTCTGACAGAAATCTTTACTATAAGGCATGATTAACCCTATCTCTCCAGCATAATCAGAATGAGAAAAGACTCGAGCAGGTCCATCAGTAACACCGCGACCTTTCTCTTGCCAGCCTCGCTGAAGCAAATATTCCATAATCGTCATACCCGAAAGATGCTGCTCTTGGAAAAATTTATCCATACTGCCGGTTTGCATTAACTCAATAAAGCGAACTTGTAGTGGTCTATCTTTAATCCAATCAAGAAACGCTGGCAGCTCTGCAGCATTATGCTCTTTCATTAATACCACATTAATTTTGACTTGGTCGTAACCTGCGGCCAAAGAGACATCGATGCCTTGCAAAACCTGCTCAAACCGGTTTTCACCAGTGATTTGGTGGAACATTTTTGAGTTCAAGCTATCGACACTGATATTAAGTTGGGTAAGACCCGACCGCCGCCATTGCTCCGCATGTGTAGCTAAGCGGTACCCATTGGTGGTCATCGCGAGTTTCGAGATCTGAGGCACGTCTGATATTGACGCGATGATGTCGTTAAAATCTCGACGTAAGGAAGGCTCTCCACCTGTGAGACGAACTTTCGAAGTGCCACACTGCGCAAAGGCACTGGCAACTCGACCGATCTCATCAAGAGAAAGAAATGAGGAATTTCGCTCACCGTTGGAGCGATAGCCATCGGGAAGACAATATGTACACTTAAAATTGCATACATCCGTCACCGACAGGCGTAAGTAATGAAACTTACGCTGTAAGTTATCTTTAAATTGTTCAGCCACGTAACACCTTTCCAAGCACGGGAGGCAAGAGCATTTCTGTTCTTCCCCTTGGGTCTATAGACCACTGGCTAATTCAGCGTATTCACACATAGTGAACTTAGCCTCATCAGCTCGGAGTTATGGCACCACACTAGCAAGAGCTAGGTGATGTACGAAATATTATTTAACTACTAATTTTATCAGGAGAACAGCCCTTTTGAAAAAAACCATTTCCCATCTATCGAAGAATGCTACTCCTAAACATTAATAATTCAAGTCTCGTGAAATGCGTTTTTACGAAATTGCTACTGATATCTCGCAAGAGATAATTATCGCGACAATAGCGAGTTTACGACTCTTGGCGTAACGTAGAATATGCGGTATGAGTTTGTTTTAGCAATTCGATAAATGGCTGTACTTCACCCTCAATTGACTTGTTTATCTTCACCATACTGTCTATTTCATTCGCGAATCTACATAACTTATCAGCGCCAAAACTGGCGGCGCTGCTTTTTAAAGCATGACTAATCTCACCCAATTGCACTATCACATCGGGGGAGCCGACTGAAGACAGTGTGTTGATATAATCCCCTATTTCACCGAGAAAAATATCCAACAACATTGGCACACTTTCCTCACCAATATCATTAGCGAGCTGGTCGAGCGTATCTTTGTTTATTAAGGCCATAAACTGATTCTCTAACGATTCCATGATTGGATCTTACGATAAAGAGTAGAAGGGCTGACTTCAAGTTGAGAGGCTGCTTTGGGAATATTGCCATGACACACATCGATGGCATTTTCTATCGCGCGTTTCTCTATTACCCAAAGTGGATCGATGTCATCGATTGAGGAAATACTTTGTTGAACTTGAGCCACTTCACCTGCTGGTGCTACTTCTTCCTTTATAATTGGTTGATTCAGGGGGGGTGGTAGCATTTCTACTGAGATCTCCTTTCCCTGATTTAATACCACAACATTTCTCAGCACATTTTGTAGCTGCCTTACATTACCTGGCCATTCGTAATGAATAAAACGCTCCACGACTTCTGGTGTTAAGCGGACAAATTCTTTTCTCTCTTCCTTTGCCATAAACCCAAGTAAAGAGTAGGCAATTTCAATAACATCATCACCGCGTTGACGCAGTGGTGGCAAGTGAAGGGGAATGACATAAAGCCGATAATATAAATCTTCACGAAAGCGCCCTGCTTCCACTTCTTTCCAAGGGTCTCTATTCGTCGCACAAACGAATCTAAGATTGACACTTCGCATCTTCGAAGAGCCTACTTTCTGGAATGTACCAGTCTGAATAAAACGCAACAACTTAGTCTGTAGGTCTAAATCCATTTCACACAATTCATCGAGAAATAGCGTGCCACCATCAGCGAGCTCAGCCGCACCTTGTCGATCGGTTGATGCACCGGTAAAAGCGCCTTTTACATGGCCAAACAACTCACTTTCAATTAAATCTTTAGGGATAGCGGCACAGTTTATAGCAATAAAAGGCTTATCACTTCGATAGCTCGCCGCATGAATCGCTTCCGCACAGACTTCTTTACCTGTTCCACTTTCGCCTGTAATAAAGATCGTCGCCTTACTTGATGCTGCCGAATCTATCGTACGATATACGGCTTGCATCATTGAGCTACTACCTATAAAACCTTGATATTGTTGACCTAAAGAATCATTCTGAGTATTTTTAGCGATAATGGCTTTTCGTAGCGCATTATTGACAGTAATCCGCAATAGATCAGCTTCACATGGCTTAATGAGGAAATCTTGTGCGCCATAACGCATTGCTTGTACTGCAGTATCGATGGAACCATGGGCTGTCATAAAAATAACGGGAACATCGGGATGTGTGGCTTTGACTGCACTCAACACATCCATCCCCGTCATATCAGGTAATCGTAGATCAAGCAAAATAAGATCAGGCTTACGTTGCTCTAAGCTAACTAAAGCATCATGCCCTGTTGATACGATATTAATATCAATAGTCAGTGGAGTTAAATAAGAGCGATACAACACTGCCACCGACGCTGTATCTTCTACCATCAATAGATATTTTTTGGGCTTACTTTGTTCTTTCAACATTCCTAAACCACGTCACTTGCAATATGAGTTAACTTTCGCATTATGAGTTGCAAAATGCAAATTAAACAGTAAATTTAGGTAAAATAGAGCTTTTTAAGGCTAAAATATGAGCAAATTTGATGGCATGGTACTTGCAAAAGCATAGGAGACTCGAAAGAGTCACCTAGCCAACTGACGTTGTTAGTGAATACAATATTCACAATATTACAGCCAATAGAGTTTTTTCTATTGGCTTTTTTTTCGTCAAAACTTCTCTAACTATTAGCGATAAATTGCTTACGTAGTAGCTCAATTTTATCTCGTACCTGTGCTGCCATCTCAAACTCTAAATCTTGAGCATGCTTATACATTTCGGCTTCTAATTTATTGATCTTCTGATCAAGTTCCTTGGCGGTAAATAAGGCATATTCTGCTTCAGGTTCGGCCACGTTTGATAATTGTTTCACTCGAGATGGTTGAGTGGACTTTTTACCAATCGTTGCCTCGCCCAATTCCATTATATCTTTGATATCTCGTTTTAATGACTGCGGTGTAATGCCATTTTTCTCATTATAATCAACCTGTTTCTCACGACGTCTATTGGTTTCATCCATTGCACGTTTCATCGAGCCTGTAATTTTATCTGCATATAAAATCGCTCGCCCTTCAATATTTCGAGCAGCTCGACCTATGGTCTGAATGAGTGAACGCTCTGAACGTAAAAACCCTTCTTTGTCGGCATCCAAGATAGCAACCAACGACACTTCGGGCATATCGAGCCCCTCTCGAAGTAAGTTAATACCGACCAATACATCAAACTCCCCTAAACGTAAATCACGAATGATTTCCACTCGTTCAACCGTGTCTATATCCGAATGAAGGTACCGAACTTTAACGTTATGCTCATGAAGGTATTCAGTCAGATCTTCGGCCATCCGTTTGGTTAATGTCGTCACCAATACTCGTTCATTCTTTGCCGAGCGAATTCGAATTTCAGACAGTAAATCATCCACTTGAGTCGCCACGGGCCGAACCTCTAGCTCTGGATCAAGTAGTCCAGTTGGGCGAACAACTTGTTCAGCAATTTCATTGTCTGACTTTTCAAGTTCATAATTACCAGGAGTTGCTGAGACAAATATCGTTTGAGGAGCGAGAGATTCAAATTCATCAAACTTAAGCGGGCGATTATCTAAAGCAGAAGGTAAACGAAAACCAAATTCGACTAAGGTTTCCTTTCGAGAACGGTCACCTTTATACATTGCACCAATCTGTGGGACCGTGACATGTGATTCATCAATGATCAAAATGCCATCACTCGGTAAATAATCAAACAACGTTGGAGGCGGCTCACCTTCTAAACGGCCGCTTAGCAAACGAGAGTAATTTTCTATGCCAGAGCAAAAGCCCAATTCATTCATCATTTCGACATCAAAATTAACTCGTTGCGAGATGCGCTGTTCTTCCAGCAATTTATTGTTGTCTATAAAATAGGTTTTACGAGAAGCGAGCTCTTCTTTAATATTTTCGATGGCTTCTAAGATGCGTTCTCGAGGTGTGACGTAGTGCGTTTTAGGGTACACAGTATAACGAGCAAGATTACGTTGAAGAATGGCGCCTGTTAATGGATCGAAGATACTAATATTTTCAATTTCATCATCAAACATCTCAACCCGCACCGCCTCACTATCGGACTCTGCCGGATAAATATCAATAACTTCCCCACGAACACGAAATTGCCCACGCTCGAATGTCATATCATTGCGGGTATATTGCAATTCAGCCAAGCGTTGAATCATTGAACGCTGATCGGTAATATCTCCACGACGTAAATGAAGCATCATCTTTAAATAAGAGTCAGGATCGCCAAGACCATAAATAGCAGAAACGGAGGCGACAATAATGGCATCTTTGCGCTCCAGCAAAGCTTTCGTCGCTGACAATCGCATCTGTTCTATATGAGCATTAACGGACGAATCTTTCTCAATAAAAGTATCGGTAGTGGGAACATAAGCTTCGGGTTGATAATAATCGTAGTATGAGACGAAAAATTCTACTGCATTGTTAGGAAAAAAAGCCTTCATCTCTCCGTATAGCTGAGCTGCAAGTGTTTTATTTGGCGCGAGTAAAATAGCAGGACGTTGTGATTTGGCAATCACATTTGCCAAAGTAAATGTTTTGCCTGATCCCGTGACACCTAACAATGTTTGACTTGCAAGGCCGGATTCTAACCCTTCCAATAATGTATCTATTGCACTTGGCTGATCACCGGCAGGATCATAAGACGAAACCAACTCATATTTTTTACTCATACACCATCTCTTTTGCTAATTCATTCTACCGGGACTGGCGAGTTTATTGTGGCTAGAGTAGCAAATAACATGCAAGAACTATTTTGCTATCTTTTATATCATTTCATTCATTTTGATCTGGTATCTTCAATTTTCTTCTGTTAATATCTTTCCCCCTCATGATCGATTCAGATCATTATTTTTATAATTTAATCCACTGCTTTTCCCCATGCTTGCTAATTATTGTTAGCATTTAGCTAATTCCATGACTTTTCATTTTTACAATCCCAACCTGTGCATATCAATATTAAATAGAACAAAAACAATAAGATACACAGAGATAATTAGCATATTTCTAATCATGTAATTATTTCTCTAATGTCAGAAAATAAGTTAATCAAGATTAATTAACACACTTATCCACAAATTTGGTGGATAAGTAAATATACCCAAGAGCCGACAAGGGATACAGGAAAGTAAAGTTTTTTTTATCATTTTTTTCTATTCGATTCCGTTGACACATCTAGCCCTTATGGGTAATATGCGCGTCGCAAAGCAATTCCCCCTTAGTTCAGTTGGTAGAACGGCGGACTGTTAATCCGTATGTCGCAAGTTCAAGTCTTGCAGGGGGAGCCAAATTTGAAAAGAAGCCACGTCGAAAGATGTGGCTTCTTTCGTTTCCAACGATTGTTGTTTAAAATTTTCCTTAAAAAATTAACGACTCATATTCTCGAGTCCCAACTGTTTATCGAGTAAAACACTATCTTAGACATACCATATGATCACAAAGATAAAACCTTACCTTTCCTTGGTTGTTATTCGTCAAATAAACTCGGATAATACCCTACTCATTAAAATAGCAACGCGTTGATTATGACCGAATATCTTTTGTTGTTGGTAGGCACTGTACTGGTCAATAACTTTGTACTGGTTAAGTTCCTTGGTTTATGCCCTTTTATGGGTGTATCAAAAAAATTAGAAACGGCAATAGGCATGGGGTTTGCGACCACGTTCGTACTGACTCTCGCGTCAGTGTGTTCATATTTAGTCGAGAGCTATATTTTAAAACCATTCGCCATTGAGTACC
Organism: Vibrio phycocola; assembly: GCF_053850235.1. Taxonomy (NCBI): domain Bacteria; kingdom Pseudomonadati; phylum Pseudomonadota; class Gammaproteobacteria; order Vibrionales; family Vibrionaceae; genus Vibrio; species Vibrio phycocola. The sequence goes on from NZ_JBSQDJ010000013.1 coordinate 77,906, forward strand.
TCAGAACCATGAGCTTTATTTTAGTTATTGCTGTTGTGGTACAATTTACGGAAATGGTGGTACATAAGACCAGCCCAACTCTATATCGCCTGCTTGGAATTTTTCTGCCGTTAATCACAACTAATTGTGCGGTTCTTGGTGTGGCCTTACTTAACATCAATGAAAACCATAACTTCATTCAGTCAGTCATTTACGGTTTTGGTGCGGCTTTAGGGTTTTCTCTTGTGTTAATCCTATTCGCGTCAATGCGTGAACGCATTCAAGTTGCTGATGTTCCTACCCCTTTTAAAGGAGCATCTATCGCCATGATCACCGCTGGACTTATGTCTTTAGCATTTATGGGCTTTACCGGGTTAGTGAAACTATAATGAACGCTATTCTTATCGCCATCATTGCCCTTGCAGCGCTTGCCGGTATTTTCGGAGCAATCTTGGGGTTTGCATCCATAAAATTCAAAGTTGCCGGCGATCCGATCGTTGAACAAATTGACAATATTTTACCGCAAACTCAATGCGGTCAATGTGGTTACCCTGGGTGCCGACCATACGCTGAAGCCATTGCTAACGGCGATATCATTAATAAATGTCCACCAGGAGGGCAAGCTGCAATAGAAAAGCTTGCCGATTTATTGGGCGTGGATGTTCCTGACTCAACACAAGATACAGCAGAAAACATCAAGACCGTTGCCTTTATTCATGAAGATATGTGTATCGGCTGTACTAAGTGCATTCAGGCGTGCCCAGTAGATGCGATTATTGGTGGTACTAAAGCATTGCATACAGTAATAAAAGATGAATGTACCGGGTGTGATTTATGTGTTGTGCCTTGTCCTACCGATTGCATTGAAATGATTCCAGTTCACGACACTCCCGAAACCTGGAAATGGCAGCTAAATGCAATCCCTGTTGTCAATGTTGATACTCCTGCGCACGGCGTTAACCTTGAAGAGAAGCAAAGCTAATTATGTTGTCTTTGATTGAGCAAATAAAAACAGGACGACTTTGGGACTTTCCAGGCGGTGTCCACCCACCTGAAAATAAACGACAGTCAAATCAGGCGCATCCTGTAGAGGCGTCACTGCCATCACAATTGGTTTTGCCCCTAAAGCAACACATTGGGAAATCGGGAGATTTATCGGTTTCAGTCGGTGATAAAGTCCTCAAAGGTCAAACGTTAACACACTATACTTCAAGCTTTATGCTTCCGATTCATGCGCCTACATCTGGCGTTATTTCTGCTATTGAAAAGCGTACTATTTCTCACCCTTCTGGATTAGAGGATCTATGTATTGTTCTCGAACCTGATGGCGAAGACAGGTGGATTGAGCGGCAATGTACGACAAACTTTCAGCTTCATAGCCCAGAATCGCTAATTGAAGAAATTCGCGATGCCGGGATTTCAGGTTTAGGCGGCGCTGGCTTCCCGACTGCCAAGAAAATCCAATCTGGGATAGCGCGCACTGAAATATTAATTATCAATGGTGCGGAGTGCGAACCGTATATCACTGCGGACGATGTATTGATGCAACACTATGCGCAGGAGATCGTTACAGGTATTGAAGTGGTCAAACACATCCTTCAACCTGAACTTGTATTAATCGCAATCGAAGATAATAAACCACAAGCCGTTGAAGCCATGGCAAAAGCTGCGGCCGATAAAGATTACGTGATTCGCGTTATACCAACAAAATACCCGTCAGGTGGTGAAAAACAACTGATCAAGGTACTCACAAATAAAGAAGTACCGAATGGTCGCTTGCCAGCAGATATTGGTGTCGTGGTACAAAATGTCGGGTCTCTCTTTGCGATTAAACGCGCCATTATTGACAACGAACCTCTAATTCAACGATTAGTTACTCTAACTGGCAACTGTTTTCAAGAGCAACGAAATGTATGGGCTAAGTTAGGTACGCCCGTTAGCGCATTGCTCGAAGAGTTCAATTATCAAGAGGATAAACGTCATCCTAGATTAATTATGGGCGGCCCAATGATGGGCTTTACCCTCCCTCATGCGAACGTCCCGATTACCAAAACGTCGAATTGTATTTTAGCGCCCAAGAGTAATGAGCTCGCCACCGACTCAGTAGAAATGGCGTGTATTCGCTGTGGGCAATGTGCTGAAGTGTGCCCAGCTTCTTTGCTGCCTCAACAATTGCTATGGCATGCGAAAGCACAAGAACATCAGAAGTGTGAAGAATTACATTTAAAAGATTGCATTGAATGCGGAGCTTGCGCTTATGTCTGCCCAAGTGAGATACCTCTAGTCCAATATTACCGCCAAGCGAAAGCGGAAATTAATACGCAAAAACGAGAGGCTCAGGCATCAGAACGCGCCAAGCAACGCTTCGAAGAGAAAAAAGCGCGTTTAGAGCGGGATAAAGCAGAACGTGAAAATCGCTTTAAGAAAGCAGCAGATGCTCGCCGAAGCGAAATGAAACAACAAAGTGGTGGCGATGATGCGATTGCTGCAGCGATTGCGCGGGTGAAAGCGCAAAAAGAGAGTTCAAGCTCACCAGCTGACACCCCCGTTAAACCAGCCGTTGCTGCCGCAATTGCCAAAGCAAAAGCCAAACAACAAGCAGCTTTAAAAGCGGGTGAAGCAGAGCCAAATAACCAAGAAATGATTCGTCTTAGAGAAGAGCGAAAGCAGCTTGCAAGGCAACGTAAAGCTGCTCAACAAGCTCAGTCACAGCCAGATCAAGACGACACCGTTAACATCGATACGACCGAACCAACTGCAGAAGTCGATCCGAAAAAAGCCGCCGTCGCCGCTGCGATTGCGCGAGCCAAAGCACGCAAAGCTGAGCA
>NZ_JBSQDJ010000014.1:0-231 GCF_053850235.1 Vibrio phycocola
CCAACTGCAGAAGTCGATCCGAAAAAAGCCGCCGTCGCCGCTGCGATTGCGCGAGCCAAAGCACGCAAAGCTGAGCAGCAAGCTCAATCACAACCGGATCAAGACGACACCGTTAACATCGATACGACCGAGCCAACTGCAGAAGTCGATCCAAGAAAAGCTGCCGTCGCCGCTGCGATTGCGCGAGCCAAAGCACGCAAAGCTGAGCAGCAAGCTCAATCACAACCGGAT
>NZ_JBSQDJ010000015.1:0-16577 GCF_053850235.1 Vibrio phycocola
AAAGACGACACCGTTAACACCAACACGACCGAGCCAACTGCAGAAGTCGATCCGAAGAAAGCTGCCGTCGCCGCTGCGATTGCGCGAGCCAAAGCACGCAAAGCTGAGCAGCAAGCTCAATCACAACCGGATAAAGACGACACCGTTAACACCAACACGACCGAGCCAACTGCAGAAGTCGATCCGAAGAAAGCTGCCGTCGCCGCTGCAATTGCGCGAGCCAAAGCACGCAAAGCCGAGCAGCAATCTCAATCACAACCGGATAAAGACGACACCGTTAACACTGATACAGAAGAACCAGCTGCGGAAGTTGACCCGAGAAAAGCCGCCGTCGCCGCTGCGATTGCACGAGCCAAAGCTCGCAAAGCAGAACAAGCAGTAACTCAAATCAATAGCGAGAAAAACAACTAATGGCCTTTTTTATTTCTAGCTCTCCACATGCGCACAATCGACGCAGCACGACGGATCTAATGAAGTGGGTTATGTTAGCTGCGATTCCTGGGTTAATTGTGCAAGCGTACTATTTTGGTTGGGGAACAGTAATTCAGCTGATCCTTGGTCTATTCGTAGCTTCATGCCTCGAAGCAGCGGTCATGACATTTCGTAAACGCTCAGGTAAACGGGCATTACAGGATTACAGTGCATTTGTGACAGCATGGCTACTTGCCGTCGCCATACCTCCCCTTGCACCGTGGTGGGTTATTTGTATCGGACTGATTTTTTCGATTGTGGTCGCCAAGCAGTTATACGGTGGACTAGGACAAAACCCCTTCAATCCAGCCATGATCGGTTACGTTGTTCTCCTTATTTCATTCCCACTTGAAATGACCAGCTGGCTTCCACCACGTGACTTTATCCAAGAACCCGGTTCACTCATTGATACTCTATCCCTTATTTTTACCGGATTCGATAGAGACGGATTATCCGTTCAGCAAGTTCGACTCGTATTTGACGGTATTACCATGGCAACGCCACTCGATACTATACGAACATCTCTTAATGCAGGGCTAACGATGGCCGAAACTCTAGATAAAACGCAATTCTCGAGCTTCGCTGGCATTGGTTGGCAATGGGTCAACTTAGCTTATCTAATAGGCGGGCTTGCATTAATCAGAGCGCGCGTAATTCAGTGGTACATTCCAGTAGCAATGTTAGTCGCACTTTTTGTCATCAGTACACTCGCACTACTATTTTCACCCGGGACGACAGCATCACCTCTAATTCAGCTATTTTCAGGGGCAACAATGCTTGGAGCTTTCTTTATTGCTACCGACCCAGTTACAGCTTCTACGACAGTAAAAGGCCGATTAATTTATGGCGCATTTATTGGTGTCACCATATTTATCATTCGCAGTTGGGGTGGTTTTCCTGATGGTGTGGCCTTTGCAGTCGTCATCGCGAATATGTGTGTACCACTTATTGACTACTACACTAAACCACGTACATATGGGCATTAAGGAGTATCATGTTAACTGCAGTAAGTAAAAATGGCATGATACTAGCGTTATTTGCTAGCTTAACCACTGGTTTCGTTGCCATTACTCACAGTTTTACCCAGCACACCATTGCGGATCAACAAAAGGCACAGCTGTTGCGTACCTTAAACCAAGTTGTACCCGAGACCAGCCATAATAACGACTTGGCCAAAGCGTGTACGAAAATAACCTTACCTAACTTACCCAATGAAGCATCGTTGCATGCGTATATCGCTAAAAAAGACCAAGACATCACTGGTATCGCAATAGAAACCATTGCGCCAGATGGTTACACTGGTCAAATTAAACTGATTGTCGGAATCGATACATCTGGAATCATTACCGGCACTCGCGTCCTTTCACATAACGAAACACCAGGCCTCGGGGACAAAATTGATCTCCGCGTGACCGATTGGATATTAGGATTTACTGGCAAAACCCTCACTGCAGAAAATCAATCGCAATGGGCAGTACGTAAAGATGGTGGGCAGTTCGACCAATTTACTGGCGCGACAATTACGCCAAGAGCTGTCGTTAAAGCGGTTAAAAATGTGGTTAATTATGTCCAAGTAAATCATGATGCGCTCTACGCTCAACCATTCAATTGTGAGGAGTAACGAGAATGAATGCAGAACAAAAAGAGTTAATGACTAATGGGATGTGGAAAAACAACCCAGCTCTAGTTCAGTTACTTGGTTTGTGTCCATTGCTCGCGGTTTCCGCTACCGTCACAAACGCGCTTGGACTCGGCATCGCCACATTGCTCGTACTAATGGGGTCGAACATTGTCGTGAGCTTAGTTAGAAATTTTGTACCACGTGAAATTCGCATTCCTATTTATGTCATGATCATTGCTGCGCTGGTCACTTGTGTACAGCTTTTAATGAACGCCTACGCATACGGGTTATTTCTTTCGTTAGGTATTTTTATTCCATTAATCGTGACTAACTGCATTATCATTGGTCGAGCTGAGGCATTTGCATCTAAGAATTCTGTTTTATCTTCTGCGCTCGATGGTCTTTGGATGGGACTTGGAATGACAAGTGCTTTAGTCGTGCTTGGTGCAATTAGAGAAATCTTAGGTAACGGGACTCTTTTCGATGGCGCAGACTTACTACTCGGCAGTTGGGCACAGGTGCTCACGATAGAGGTTTTTCACTTCGATAGTCATTTCTTACTCGCTGTACTTCCTCCCGGTGCATTTATTTTCGTTGGCCTACTTATCGCGGCCAAAAATAGTATCGATAGTTGGAATGAAAACCGCCAACCAGCAAAAGAGCAACCAACAATTGAACGAGCCCGTGTGACAAATGTGAGCAAGTGAAAAAATTATGAATAAAACAAAACGGTTAGAAATACTTCAGCGTTTACGGGAAAACAACCCAAAGCCACAAACAGAATTAAATTGGGATTCACCCTTTGAACTCCTTATTGCCGTGTTACTTTCGGCGCAAGCAACCGATGTAAGCGTAAACAAGGCAACGGACAAACTCTACCCCATAGCCAATACTCCTCAGGCGATTTATGACTTAGGCGTTGATGGCGTTAAAGAATACATCAAAACCATTGGCCTATTTAACTCCAAAGCTGAAAACGTTATAAAAACCTGTCGTATTTTACTTGATCAACATAATGGCGAAGTACCAGAAAATAGAGAAGCTCTTGAAGCCTTACCAGGGGTTGGTAGAAAGACCGCTAACGTGGTTCTCAATACGGCATTTGGCTGGCCAACCATTGCGGTTGATACTCATATTTTCAGGGTCTCTAACCGGACAAAATTTGCAATGGGGAAGAACGTCGACGAAGTAGAAGAGAAGCTACTCAAAGTGGTTCCTAAGGAGTTCAAACTCGATATTCACCACTGGCTTATTCTCCACGGTCGTTATACCTGCATTGCGCGTAAGCCACGTTGCGGGAGCTGTATCATAGAAGACCTTTGTGAATTCAAAGAAAAAGTAGACCTATAAAGAAATCATTGACCCAGAAAGCTAGGAGCATTACATGTCAAACAGTCGAATCTTACACACCATGTTACGTGTTGGAAATTTAGAGCGTTCTATCGCCTTTTACACCGATATTATGGGAATGAACCTACTCAGAAAAAATGAAAACAGCGAATACAAATACACCTTAGCATTTGTAGGTTATGGGGATGAAACTCAAGGTGCCACCATTGAGCTCACATACAACTGGGGGACAGAAGAGTATGATCTTGGATCTGCTTTTGGGCATATCGCGATTGGGTTTGATGATATCTATGCGACCTGTGACGCAATACAAGCTGCGGGCGGAAATGTCACTCGTGAGCCAGGGCCCGTGAAGGGTGGCTCGACAGAGATTGCATTTGTCAAAGATCCTGATGGCTATATGATTGAATTAATTCAAAACAAGCAAGCAAATTCTGGTCTTACTGGTTAATCGAAATCACACAATAGACGGACAAATAAAAAGAGCTGCGTTTCGAAACGCAGCTCTTTTTTTCTAAGTGTCGTAGTCTATATTTGTGAGCGCCCTAAAGAAATGACAACTCGACGGTTTTTATCTTTTCCTATCGGTGTTCCATCATCGGCAACAGCTCTACGTTGGCCATAACCCTGCACATCAATTCGATCTTTAGGTAAACCTAGCGATTCAAAATAATCTTGCAGGACCTTAGCTCGTCGGTCCGATAAGCTCTGGTTTTCACTTTTACTCACCTCGACGTCACTTGCGGTATAAGTTGAAACTAGAACTAAATCAATATCTTGATTGTAACGAATATACTCAGCAATTTGAGTCAAACGCTTTAAGGACGCTTTATTCACCTGAACACGGTCACGGTCATAGTGAAGAATGGTAAATGAAATATCTTCAAAACTATAAGGCAGTAAACGACCGATACAATGGCTAAAATCTTGATATGGTTGCTTAAATAACACAGAGGATAATGCCACTTCTATTCGCTGATCACGGCTCTGCCATTCATTATAGCTAAAAGTAGGATAGCGCCCTTTCTCCAACTCACTCAATATCGACCAAGCGATTTGACCACCCACATAGCCATCAAACTGTTGAAAAAATTGAAGTTTAGTAATAGTTTTGGCCCCTTCCCCAGGGCGCCAAACTGGGGGCATTGAAACAAGTGAAACATCTCTCGTTTTTCCCATAGGACGAAACATCTTGAGCTCAAAATCCATATTGATTTTCTTGCTCGCCCTTACCGTAAATTCCGCATCACCAAAGTTTGGTATATCGTGAATCAACTTACATTCAAGTGGAGAATCCTTAACCAGCTCCCACTGTGATTGGGTAGGCTTTGCTACATAACGCATTTCCATCGCTACAGCATTGGTTGTCAACAACAGACTAGTTAAACCACAGAGACTCACAAGCCAATTTTTCATACCGTATACTACTCTTTCTGATTGAAGTTAAGTGGCACAAAATTGCCACTTAGCCGCCATAAAACATGCGCTTACTATTTCCTGAATTAACTAATGCAATAATCTCGCCAAAATAGCCACGATGCCTAGCCTTCCTTTGCGACGACCCACTTTATAATGAGGATTATTAATGCGTTATGATTTTGTCTTACGCGAATAATCTGTAATAATGCACGTCCTATTTTTTCGTTTAGGTTACTCATGACTGATTTGGCACAATCAAATAACTTATGTGATCGCTTCCGAGGTTACTTTCCTGTCGTTATTGACGTTGAAACTGCAGGATTCAATGCAAAAACCGATGCACTTTTGGAAATATGTGCCATAACATTGGCAATGGATGAAGAAGGCAACTTACAACCCGCCACCACCATGCATTTTCATATTGAGCCTTTTGAAGGAGCAAACCTAGAGAAAGAGGCTCTCGAATTTATTGGAATGCGCGACCCTTTTAGCCCCTTACGTGGAGCAATTAGTGAGTCCGAAGCATTAAAAGAAATTTATCGTCAAATACGAAAAGAGCAAAAAGAACAAAATTGTAGCCGGGCGATTATTGTCGCGCATAACGCTCAATTCGATCATAGTTTTGTTTTGGCTGCAAGCGAGCGTTCTAAGTTGAAAAGAGTCCCGTTCCACCCTTTTGCCACATTTGATACCGCTACATTAAGTGGTTTAGCCTATGGGCAAACCGTGTTAGCTAAAGCATGTAAGACAGCCGGAATCGCGTTTGACAACAAGGAAGCGCACTCTGCCCTATATGATACTCAAAAAACCGCAGAGTTATTCTGTGGCATTGTGAACAAATGGAAACAGTTAGGTGGCTGGCCGCTGAGTGTAGAATAGATCTCCTCCCATAGAAGAGCACTATCTAATATATCGACATGGTGAAAGTTGAATTTTTCACCATGACAAAACTGTCATTTTTGTGTTGGTTTTAGGTCATCTATCCCAAGCTATTATGTATCCATAGCAACGAGGTTAAAGAATACATTCACCTCTCGCTAAACCATAATTAGCCGAATCATATAGAGGACAACATCATGAAAACAATAAAAAATGCACTAATCGTGACAACACTAGCTTTGTTAAGCTCTCAAGCATTCGCTTCAGATTCATTCCAAGAAATACGTGTTGTTCAAACTGCTGACACCAGTACTAAAGCCGCAGCTTATGAGTTGGCGCTCGATAAGTTAGAGACATTACAAGGTGATACAGCGGTCGAATTAAATCGCGATCTTGGCCATGTATCAGCTTACGCAAACAGTGTATCGCTAAACAGCGGCTCATATATAACAGTGGCTGAAAAAATGGATGAAAATGGGACTATGCAATACACCGGTGTTGTTAACGCCAATGTGACCTATGAACGATAACACCCAATAACTACGAGCAACATTTCCCAACCAAATAGTTCGCCCTGTTCCATTTTATAACTGGAACAGGGCTTTTTTGTATATTCACGTTATCAACTGCCATCAGTATTTATTCTTAATTTTTACAACATGACAAAACTGTCATTTTTGTGTTGGGTTTAAGTCATCTCCCCTGATCTATTATGTATTCATAGCAACGAGGCACGACATCAGATTCGCCTTTCGCTGAAACCAAATTAGATAAATCATATAGAGGACAACAAAATGAAAGCAATCAAAAACACTTTAATCGCTACTACAATGGTACTGCTGAGTTCTCAAGTATTTGCCTCAGACTCATTCCAAGAAGTTCGTGTTGTTAAGACTTCTGATATGAGCAGCAAAGAAGCAGCTTACGAATTGGCTCTTGATAAGCTAGAAGTTTTAAAAAATGATACTGCTGTTGAATTAAACAAAGACCTAGGCAATATCACTGCATACTCAAACAGCGTAAAACTAAATGATGGTTCATATATAACTATTTCGGAAAAGATGGATGAGAATGGCAACATCCTGTACACCGGTCAAGTGAATGCTAATGTAACCTATGACCGCTAAGCTCAGCTAACGAAAGACTTTTTTATTCCCCCTGCAATTCTGTTATTTTGGCTCTGTCTCAACTAACCACTGACACAGAGTCTTTTTTTACCGCTCGTTTATTCTTCTTCAAGAACATCCAAAACATAACCCATACCACGAATAGTGTGAATAAGCTTAGGTTCAAATGACTTATCCACTTTATTACGCAGCCGTCTTATCGCCACATCAATAACATTGGTATCACTATCAAAATTCATATCCCAGACCTGAGAAGCAATCAGAGAACGACTTAAAATCTCTCCTCTTCGCTGCATAAAAAGTTCTAATAAAGAGAACTCTTTTGCTGTTAAATTAATGGATTCATTACCACGAAATGCTCGCCGACGCAGTAAATCCAGCTGCAAGTTTTCTATTTGAATAGTCGAGTTGCTATTCACTGACTTACTATTTCTCTTAAGAATGTTACGAATACGCGCCAGTAACTCCACGAAAGCAAAAGGCTTGACTAAGTAATCATCAGCGCCAAGCTCTAAGCCTTTTACCCGATCTTCTATCTGATCACGTGCCGTTAGCATAAGAACAGGAATATCAATATCGCTACTGCGTAAAGTTTGCAGAATTTGCCACCCATTGAGTTTGGGTAACATAACATCGAGAATAATAAGATCATACTCTTCACTCATTGCCTGATGCAGACCATCAATACCATTAACGGCTAAATCCACTGTATAGCTCGATTCTGTCAGCCCTTTTTTTAAATATTCTCCGGTATCTCGTTCATCTTCAACAATTAATAATCTCATATTCTGCCCGTTATATTTCACTATTGATTAGTAACATCCGATTTCATTTCAGGAAAACAGGTGGACGGCTATTATAAATTAATAAAGCAACATAGAGATGATATTTTTGCCATATAAGTAGATAATACTGCTTTGTTTTCTCTGGTGAGGCGACATTACTCATCTATTATCTATCAAAGACAGTCCGCTTATTAATCATCTGTTTTATGCTAGATAACGAACCAACGATTTGTCTTGGATACAGCTATGCGACTAAAACGTTCTCTAACTCTACGGCTAACCTGTCTATTTTCAGCATCAGCTATTATTACTATTTTCCTTTTATCGCTATTTCTTCATAACGAAATGAGCAATTACTTTATTGCAGAAGATACACATACCTTAAGAACGAAAGCACTTAGGATAAAAGACATCATTGGAAAAAATAACTTCAACAAGGAGTTTTCCAATATTATCAGTAAGATGGAATCAGTTGAGGGAGTCGCCATTAAAGTTGATAATAAAGATAAACAGATCGTACTTTATACTTCCGATAAAATTCACTTTCCTGAAGATATACTCAATAAACAACTAGAAAATGCTGTCGATTATAATACTGATAGCATTGTGCCAGATTTTCGTACGCATCAAAATACACCTCCCCCTCCTGTAGAATCTCTACAGGATGAACTATTTGAATGGTCAGATGGTGGCAGTCTCTATCGTGGCATACAGTTTTATTTCTCAATAAACGATCCGAAGACTCATGCTGTATTGATAACATTAGCGATGAATATCGATCACCGCGTCAATTTTCTTGATCACTTTCAATCGGTGTTAATCAAATTCGCGACTATTGCGGGCCTACTCAGTGCGCTACTGTATGGGTTTGTGACCTATTATGGCTTACAACCATTAAAAAAATTATCCGTCAAAGCTCAATTAGTTTCTGCCAAAGATATCAAACAACGCATGCCTGTTGATGATCTCCCTATTGAAATTGCGGGGTTGTCTGAAACGCTTAACAATATGCTCGAGCGCCTCGAAGATGCGTTTAAACAGTTAGAGAACTTTTCATCAGATATTGCTCACGAGTTAAGAACACCTATCAATAAACTGATGATGCAGACACAAGTAGTCTTATCTAAACCACGTCAAAAGCAAGAATATATCGTAGCGCTTGGAACAAATATTGAAGAGTTTGAACGCCTAGCAAGAATGATTTCAGATATGCTCTTTTTAGCGAAAGCAGATAATAAACAGATATTGCTTTCGCCTGAGTCCATACACTTAGATCAAGAAATCAACGACCTATTTGAATTTTACGAAGCACTTGCTGAAGATCGAAATATCTCTCTAAAGCTGGAAGGAGAAGCTGAAATAGACGGCGACAAACTAATGCTACGTCGTGCTTTTAGCAATTTACTGTCCAATGCAATCAACCATTGTTTTGAAGCGAGTGAAATCAAGGTCAAAATCTACAAACGAAATAAAAGAACCATTCTAGAGTTTATTAATTCCGGCAACACGATTCCAAAGGATGTATTACCCCACCTGTTTACGCGTTTTTATCGTGCTGATGAGGCAAGAACAGACAGTTCACAAGAAGGCGTCGGGCTGGGTTTAGCCATCACTCAATCCATTGCCCAAGCACATGGTGGTCATGTTACTGTCCACTCAGAAGAAAACACAACCACCTTTATATTTGCTATCGATCACGAGGTTTAATTTTTTACTTTTCACCAAATGTGTATCGTCGATGAATTTCAACGACTTCAACAATATAGGACTTATACCATTGATCACGTCCTAATTGTTGAGCAACACTGTGTTCGGCATCCATATGCCAGCGGCGTATATCGTCTTCGCTATCCCAATATGAAATTGCAATTTCTTGTTCACCTTCCGATACCGCAATAAAGTCCAGACAACCATATTTATTGAACGCTAAGTCACGCATGATAGTGACCGTTTCAGAGTATTGTTCGTCCTGTACTCCAACCTTCGCCTTGAAAATAACCGCAAACATCTAACACCCCATATTAGAAAGTGAATACTCTCTTACTATCCCCAAAAGTAAAAAAGCCTGAATAAGTTTCCTTATTCAGGCTTTCGCTATAAATCCAATAACGAGACTCTAGGCGTCTTCGTTATGTAGCTCTAAATTTGCAAGATCTTGCTGAATTTCGCGAATAGTTTTTGAATCATCATTACGCATTGCTTCAATCAAATCTAAGTACGCATGATCAATGTCACCAGTGACGTATTCTCCATCGAATACCGATGTTTCAAAATTCTTAATGGTTTTATTTCCTAGACCGACAGCATCGACAAGATCGTCAAGCGTTTGGAAAATAAGCGCATCAGCCCCTATTTGCTTACAGATAGCATCGTTGTCACGCCCATGAGCAATCAACTCATGCACGCTTGGCATATCAATACCATAAACGTTCGGGAAGCGAATTTCTGGTGCAGCAGAGACCATGAATACTTTCGCGGCTCCTGACTCACGAGCCATTTCAACGATCTGCTCAGAGGTTGTTCCACGTACAATTGAATCATCGACCAATAATACGTTCTTGCCTTTAAACTCCGAACGAATGGCATTGAGTTTACGACGTACTGATTTCACACGTTGCTCTTGACCCGGCATGATAAATGTTCGGCCCACATAACGGTTTTTCACAAACCCTTGACGATAAGGCTTATCGATCGCCTGTGCTATTTGAAGCGCGATATCGTTAGATGTCTCAGGAATTGGAATGACAACATCCACATCAAGATTTGAGTACTCATCCTTAATCCGTTCACCTAATTTTTTACCCATTTCGACACGAGCGCTGTATACCGAGATGTCATCGATAAACGAATCTGGACGTGCAAAGTACACATATTCAAAAATACATGGGTTCAAACTTGGGTTATCAGCACACTGCTTGGTAGATAATTGACCATCAAACGTAACATAAACCGCTTCGCCTGGTGCAACGTCTCGCATAAATTCAAAACCAACCGCATCAAGTGCAACAGATTCCGAAGCCACCATGTACTCGATACGCCCTGTTTTATCGACACGCTGTCCGATACACAAAGGGCGAACGCCAAACGGGTCTCTAAATGCAACCATGCCATGGCCGATTATCATTCCAACTACAGCATATGCACCTTTAATGGTTCGATGAACATTTGCAACCGCGCGAAAAACATCATCACTTGTCACATTGCCTTTAACAGTATCAATTTCATGCGCTAAAACGTTAAGCAACACTTCAGAGTCAGATGTTGTATTGAGGTGACGGCGATCTTTTTCGAACAACTTCTCCCTAATTTCATGAGCATTAGTGAGGTTGCCGTTGTGAGCAAGCGTAATACCAAAAGGAGAGTTAACGTAGAATGGTTGAGCTTCAGAAGCACTTGAGCTTCCCGCAGTCGGGTAACGTACGTGTCCAATACCTACGGTTCCTTGAAGACGTTGCATATGTTTCGCTGCAAAAACATCTTTTACCAAACCGTTCGCCTTTCTTAGACGGAAACGATTGCTTTCTATGGTACAAATACCAGCGGCATCTTGGCCACGGTGCTGTAATACCGTCAATGCATCATAAATTGACTGATTTACTAGCGTTGAGCCAACGATTCCAACAATACCACACATGTGTTAATCCTCGATTTGCGACAAATACTGGCGCCTACACGGCGTCAGTAAGAAAACTTGAAGTTGCTTTTAGATGTTCAAAAAAGAACGCGATTATCCAACGAAACTGTGGCACTAATGTAGATTGTGTCCACCAATCAGAACTCGAAAACGATGTAAACGCATCAAGAGCAAATAACAACGCGGCCACTAATAACACACCTCGCAATGCGCCAAATACGACACCAAGCAGGCGGTCTGTTCCCGATAAACCGGTTTTCTCGACCAATTGACCGATCACGTAGTTTACGATGGCGCCAACAATCAATGTTGCAATAAACAATGCGGCAATCGCAGCACCATTTCTAACAATATCATCTTGTATATTGGTGAAGTACTGCGCCAATTTCTCATAGAAACGGCTAGCAATAAAAAATGCACCAATCCAGGTAATTAACGAAAAAGCTTCTTTAGAGAAGCCTCTGATTAAGCTAATCACTGCTGAGAAGCCAATCACCGCAAGAATTGTATAATCTAACCAGTTCATAATTAAATTTCTTATCTTAAGTTGGCGCGCATTTTATCAGAAAAAATGCTGACGCAAACGTTTTCTTATGGATTTAGTGGTCTAAATTTAATCAATTGACCTTTTGCGCCCGTTATTTTTTCTAACTCTACCAACTGATTCTCTAATTTTTCCTTCGAAACATCAGGGCCAATCAATATACGAGTAAAGCCATTCTCTTTTTTGCTCGTCGCAGTAAACCCTCGTTTTTTTAAGTCGCTGATTAAACGAGCGGCATTGTCGGCATTTTTTAACGCCATCAACTGAATGATCCAGGCTGCATCTTGATAGTCATTCTTAGGCTGCGTTTCTACAACTTTGGTTTTCACGACTTCAATTTTTTCAACACCTTCATTAGACGAGATGGCTTGCGGTTGCACTTCCTCTCCGACCACAGCAGTAACGGGAGCTTGAGGCAATGCAGTTTGATCAAATTCAGGCTCTGGTACATCCATTACAGCAATATTGGCTTGTGACTCAGGACGAATTGGAATTGGCGAGATTTCATCCTGATAATGCGTTTTCTTACCATCGAGTAAATCGGGCAGGAAAATAGCTCCTAGCGCTACAAGAATCACAGTTCCTACTAATCGGCTTTGGAATCGACTTGCCATCTATTACATTTCTCCTTGATCTTGCCAATGGTGCAATACTTCACCAACGGTATGGAATGATCCTACAACAACGATGATATCTTGATCATCCGCGTTATCTTTTGCAGCTTGAAATGCCGATACGGGATCAGAGTAATGATTATGTTCATCAGGTATGTACTTACTTAACTCATCCGCTGTTGCAGCTCTAGGTCCCTGTAACGAGGCTGGGTACCATTGATTAATCGCTGGTAATAAAACGTTAATCGTCTCTTCAATATCTTTATCATGCAGCATACCAATAACAGCATGAATTGTTTTGCCTCGATATTGTGTCTGCAACTGCTCGACAAGGTAGCTTGCTGAGTGTGGATTATGCGCCACATCCAAGAGAATCAAAGGGAGTTGAGAGAGAACTTGCATACGCCCTTTTAATTCAACGTTTTGCATTCCCTTGATAATATTGAGATCCGACAGTTCTAACCCACTAACCCCTAACGCCATTAATGCTGTTGCGGCATTGGCTAACGGCAGATTAGGTTTTGGTAATTCAGTTAATTCATAAGCACCACTTTGCCACTGCCAAGTGTCGCCATTATCTTGATAAGTGTACTGAATCCCAACTTGAAAAAACTCAGCGCCAATCTCATCAGCATGAGCGACGACAGTAGCAGGTGGTTTGGGTTGACCACATATGGCGGGACGACCAGAACGATAAATCCCCGCCTTTTCATAGCCGATAACATTGATATCGCTGCCTAACCAATCAACATGATCGACAGCCAAACTGGTAATGATAGAGACATCATGATCAACAACATTCGTCGCATCTAAGCGTCCACCTAGCCCTACTTCAAGCAAAACAACATCAACCTTATGTTGCTTGAATAACCACAGTGCCGCTAGCGTTCCAAACTCAAAAAAACTCAATGATATAGTTTGACGTTGTTTCTCTATCGCCGCAAAAGCTTGGCTATGCTCATCGTCATCCAGCTCTGCGCCATTAATTCGCACACGTTCGCTATATTGAATTAAATGAGGTGAACTGTAGACACCGACACGATACCCAGCATCAATCAGAATAGCTTCGATAATCGCACAGGTCGATCCCTTACCATTTGTTCCGGCAACGGTGATAACAACTGGAGCAGGTTTGGTTAATTTTGCATGCTGGGCAACTTTCTCGACTCGTTCGAGCCCAAGATCAATGGCAGAGGTATGAATAGTAGATAGATAATCAAGCCACACCGATAAAGGAGATGTGGCTTGTGGGATAGAATGAGTAGTCATCTAACTAGAACCATATATGTAAGGTGGTTTGGTTAGCGATTACTTTACTCTTTTTCGTCGGTTTCTGATACTTCTGAAACCTCTTGTGGTTCATTTTCCTCAATCGTGAGATCAAAGTTAGTCAATTTCGCCACAATGCCCGCAATGCGCTCTTTCATTTCACGGCGATCAACAATCATATCAATTGCACCATGCTCTAAAAGAAATTCACTACGTTGAAAACCTTCAGGCAATTCTTCTCTCACGGTTTGCTCGATAACTCGACGTCCCGCAAAACCAATCAATGCTTTAGGTTCACCGATGTTGATGTCTCCTAGCATAGCCAAGCTTGCTGACACACCACCTAACGTTGGGTCGGTCATAACAGAAACAAACGGTAATCCTTTTTCGGATAAACGCTCGAGTGCCGCACTGGTTTTTGCCATTTGCATCAGCGACATTAACGCTTCTTGCATTCGAGCCCCACCACTAGCAGAGAAACAAACCAGTCCACAATTTGCTTCGATAGCCGCTTCAACAGCTTTCACAAAACGAGCACCAACGACCGATCCCATTGAACCCGCCATGAAAGTGAATTCGAATGCTGAGACTACGATCGGCATTCCATACACTTCGCCTTTCATTACGATCAAGCCATCGCTCTCTCCACTTGCTTTCTGAGCGGCAGAAATACGATCCTTATAGCGCTTAGAATCTTTAAACTTTAACTTATCTTGTGGCTCTAATTCAGAACCAATCTCGACACGGTTTTGTTGATCCAAGAAAGCATCAATACGCGGGCGAGCTTTCATACGCATATGATGGCCGCACTTAGGACAAACATCTAAATTACGTGCAAGTTCCGCGTTATAAAGAACTTGATCACATGACGTACATTTAGTCCACACACCTTCTGGAATGCTTGCTTTACGTGAATTAACAATATTACTTTTTTCTAAAATCTTTTCGAGCCAACTCATGAAAGACCTTTATTTAGTAGCTCTTTCGCATTACGCGAAAGATAATGTTTCGGAAATGATTCGCTGTGGATTAAACCACATAAACCTCAATCTGTAGATAAAAAACTGGTTGTACCTATAACAATTATTCTATTTTTAGCTAACAATACTTAGTATTTTTAGTTAAAGGTAAGTCAACTCGACTATAAATTTTCGGGTAAAAACAGAGGACCAATGGCGTGCTGTGGAATACCAAAGGACTCAGGATAATCGACATCCACTAAATACAACCCTTCTGCTTTTGCAGTGGCACCAGCGAGCTTTCTATCTTTTGCTTTTAGCAACCAATCAATCCACTCTATCGGTTGTTCCCCTCTCCCAACCACCATCAAACTGCCAACAATATTTCTTACCATATGATGTACGAAGGCGTTTGCTTTTACATCAATCACGACATAGTCACCATGTCGTGTAACATTTAAGTGAATAACATTGCGCCAAGGTGAACGAGATTGACAATGCGCCGCGCGAAAAGAAGAAAAGTCATTCTCTCCTAGCAAGTATTGCCCTGCTTGATGCATTTTTTGCTCATCTAACTCAACATGGTAGTGACTGACACCAGTCGATAAAATTCCAGGTCGCAGCTTATGGTTATAAATGATATAGCGATAGCGGCGTGCGGTTGCTGAAAAACGAGCGTGAAATTCATCTGAAACTTCGGTTGCCCAACGAACTGCAATATCTAATGGCAAGTTGGCGTTAGCACCCATAGTCCAAGCCACTAATTTTCGTTCGACGTTAGTTTCAAAGTGAACCACCTGACCAGTTCCATGGACTCCAGCATCAGTGCGCCCGGCACAAAGCACGTCGATTGGGCTGTTTGCGACAACAGAAAGCGCTTTCTCAAGCTCCTGTTGCACGCTATTCACTTCTTTTTGACGCTGCCAACCATAATAGGCTGAACCATTATATTCAACGCCTAACGCTATTTTCATTTTTACTATCTTTTGCCAAATTTGGCGCAGCAGTATAAACGCTTATTGACCAAATTTCTAATCCGTTTATATTGACTAGGTCTCGATGAATTAACGATTTTTCATAGAGTCAATCAAATGCTTAGCTTCACGTCGAATATCTTCATCACCATCCACGATTGCCTTCTCGAGCAGCTGAATAGCTCCTTTCTCGTCATTCATCTCTAAATAAATCTTGGCGAGATCCAATTTTCCGGCCGCTTCAGAATTACTATCTACGTCGACATCATGAATCTCACCAATCACATCAGGGAATTCATCTAACCCCACATCAAGCTTTAACTCCTCCGGCACAGATTCATCACCCTCTTCAAGGTGCGACATCAATTCTCCGATGGTTTTATACTTCTCCAGTTCAACGCCACTATCGATGTCGTCTTGCTCATCCCAATTTTCATTTTCGATTTCAGGATCGAGATTTTGCTCGCTTTGCCATACTGCTTTTTCTTCAACATCAATATCATCATCAATGGCTAGCTTTTGCTCTTCAGATAGCGTAAATCCGTTCCAGTCTTCTCCGCTTACATCAAACATGGCATCCATATCGATACCACTGCTTGCGACCATCTCATCGCTAGGAGAGTCTATTTTTGCGAACGGCCCTGAATCCGCATCATCATCCAATAATCGTTCGAGTTCAGATTCATCAAATTCGGTTCTCGGCAAGTCACCAAATAATGCATTGGCATCATCTTCGTTGAATTCTGGTAAATCACCATCTTCTAGTTCAAGAAATTCAGCTTGATTCGATTCTGAAGTAAATGCACTTTCATCTTCGCTTTCACCAAGATCCAAATCGTTAGCATTAAACCCAGCAGACTCTAAAGCATCGTCTTCACCGAACTCTGGCAACTGATCATCACTAATGTAATCAGGCTCATCATTCAGTGTT
>NZ_JBSQDJ010000016.1:0-1347 GCF_053850235.1 Vibrio phycocola
TCTGTTTCTGTTTCTGTTTCTGTTTCTGTTTCTGTTTCTGTTTCTGTTTCTGTTTCTGTTTCTGTTTCTGTTTCTGTTTCTGTACCATCAAATGTTGACTCAGACACTTCGTCAAGCGATGTATCTAAAGAATCTTGGTGATCATCTGAAGTTTCTGTGGTTTCTTCAACATCCAAATTGGTGGTTGTTTGTGATGAAGCCTCATCTTCATGACCTAACGATGCTTGACTAGAATCTGCTTGAACGCTTTCTTCTGAATCAATCGACAGCTCGGGTTCAACACTACCCCAATCATCGTCTTGTGGTACACCAAACTCATTTTCAACGGCTTCAGGTATACTGCCTTGACCACTTTTCTCTACGATTTCAGAAGGTTGAATATCGGAACTAAGTTCAGTGACATCGTCAATATCAATCGCATCGCCAATAACTTCAGGTTCATCAGGCTCGGCTTCAAAATCAATCTCATCAAGTAACGGGTCCGCGTCAGGATAGCTATTCTCTAAATCCTTAACAAATTCATCACTATCAAATTCGTCAGCGGTCGCCTCTAGCTCTGTGGGTTCATCGAATTGACTTTCATTCGTCGATGGGGCCTCATCCGACTGCTGCTCTTCACTATCCGACTTTTCCTCAAGATCGTCAGCAACAGGTTCAAGCTCTTCTATTGCTGTTGGGTCTTCTACATCTAATGCAGTTTCGACTTCTTCTTCATCAACTGACTCTGCAACGACTGTATCAATAATATCATCGCGATGCGTGGTATCGAGATCATCAACTTTTAGTTCCGTTTCCTCTTCTAAACTCTCACCTTGTTCTGGGTCACGAGCAAGTTCTGCATCTAAGTTGGATTCGTCTTCACTGCTTAGATCAGTTATGTCATCACGTAATTCAGAATCAACTTCACCAGATTCCAATTCAGGATCTAAGCTTTCATCATCTGATATCTCAAGTTCAATCTCTTCATCTAGATTCGTTTCTTCGGCACTTGCTAAATCCGCGACATCCTCTAAAGAGAAATCGGCTTCACTATCTAGATCAACACTTTCATCAAGCAGTCCCGTATCAAGGTCGTCGGCAACTGATTCTGACTCTGCCTCTTCATCAGATAAGTCAAAATTAAGGTCATCTTCGACAGAAGTTTCGTCGTCACTGTCTAAATCGATGCTTTCATCAAGCAGTCCCGCATCGAGGTCTTCGGCAACTGATTCTGGCTCTGCCTCTTCATCATCAGATAAGTCAAGGTCACCTTCGACAGAAGTTTCGTCGTCACTGTCTAAATCGATGCTTTCATCAAGCAGTCCCGCATCAAGGTCGTCGGCAACTGATTCTGTTTCTAAACCTTCA
>NZ_JBSQDJ010000017.1:0-54487 GCF_053850235.1 Vibrio phycocola
TCGTCTGACAGATCGAAACCAAAATCATCCTCTAAATCCGTATCACCATCGCTGTCTAAATCAACGATTTCATCAAGTAATGCACTATCAAGATCGTCGGCAACGGCTTCTGTTTCTGAACCTTCATCGTCTGACAGATCGAAACCAAAATCATCCTCTAAATCCGTATCACCATCGCTGTCTAAATCAACGATTTCATCAAGCAATGCACTATCAAGATCGTCGGCTACGGTTTCTGTTTCTGAACCTTCATCGTCTGACAGATCGAAACCAAAATCATCCTCTAGATCCGTGTCATCATCGCTGTCTAAATCAACGATTTCATCAAGCAATGCGCTATCAAGATCGTCGGCTACGGCTTCTGTTTCTGAACCTTCATCGTCTGACAGATCGAAACCAAAATCATCCTCTAGATCCGTATCGCCATCGCTGTCTAAGTCAACGATTTCATCAAGCAGTGCGGTATCGAGTTCGTCGGTAACCGAATCTGACTCCCCTTCGTCATCGTCGAGATTAAAGCTCTCATCGTCTCCACCGCCCATCAACTCATCAATCATTGCTTGGTCGATACTGCTTTCTGGCTCACTTTCTGTAGCTTGATCTGTGCCCTCTTGTGCCAATAAAGCTTCGATGTCATCATCACTCACAATGGCATCATTGCTATCATCTTCGTCATCTGATAGGTCAAACAAATCGTCAACTGAATCATCGTCTTCATCTGATGCTATCGACGCGTCTTCAAGAGCTCTCTCCATTTCTTCTAGGCCGAGAGCCTTATCATCACCATTAACGCTTATACCGTTAGTACTTTCAGGTAAATCATCGAAGTCATCAAGACTGGTTGTGTCTAAATCACCATCATCGTCAATCCCTGCAAAAATATCGTCTTCGTCGGGATCAAGATTTAAATCAAGATCTACATCATCAAGTGCGGCAAAAACATCATCTTCTTCTTGCGCATCGTCAACAGCAACTTCGTCGCTTTCCTCTTCTTCAGCATCTTCCGTGACGGCGAAAAGATCATCATCGAGTTTAAGATCATCTAACTCACCGTCGTCTGTCGCCGCAGCTGAGCCAACGGCAACAGCCTCAGGTGCTAGCGGCTGAGCTTCAGCAACAACCTCTTCTTCCGTTTTCTTGCCTTTACGACCAAGTAGTAACACCAAGATTAACGCGATCAATAAACCAGGAACGAGTGCGAGACCACCAACTATCCACCAGTTATCGAGTAACATATCCAACGAAGTTGGTGTGACACGTTCAACCTCTTCCTTCTGTGCTCTCTCTTCACTTAATGCGCGCTCTACTTCTTCACGAATTCTTCCTTCATCATCAAGCGCACTTTTTAACGCATCCACTTCGTTTTGTACTTTTGTTAGTAAAACAAGTAAGCGATGATTTTTTTCTTCAAGTTCAGAAAGCTCCGATGCCGATAAATTGAGCTTTTCTTCTAACTCAGACATATCTGGTGTCTTATCCAATGCTAGCTTGGGCGCTTCTTTTGTCAGGTCAGGAATAACGATCGGTGTTGCGATCGGTGTTGCAATCGGTGCTGGCTCAACTGGAACGTCCGGTTTAGGTGGAATTGGCGGCGTTGATGCAACTTCTTTTTCCGGAGTAACCGTCTTCGTTGTCGTTTCTATCGCGATGGTTTCAACCACAACCGGGGCGGCTTTTATTCGCGGTTTCGATTGAGCATCCAATTTTGCTTGATGCGCTTTCATAATTTGAACTGCGCTTGCCGTAGATACTCGAGCAACCTGTGCGGTTGAAGGCACACGCAGTACACTACCGGGAATCAAACTATGAATATTCTGATCTTCAAATGCTTGAGGGTTTAGTTGGAATATAGCCAGTAGCATTTGCTGGACGGTAAATTCTGGTGAAGGGCGCAATGTAGACGCAACTGACCAAAGCGTATCTCGGTTATCGGTCGGACCGTAAAATCTTGAAGGCTCAGTGATCTGGCTATTCTGTGTAGATAAGCTTGATTGATTTGTGCCAGTAATCCGAACAGTGTCGGCACTAACAAAAGAAACATGAGTCACGATCATAATCGTGAGAGGCAGCAACAGACGTGTAAAACTAAGACGCATAAAAGGCTCTGCTATTGTGCTTATAAAATATAAGTGAAAAATATAGTCTCGTTACTATATCGAAATAATGACGCAAAACTATAGACTAAAAAGAAAAAAATAGGCTTACCAACAATAATTGACTAAAGCTCACATTATTTCTTACAGCAAAAAATTCAGCGCTTCCCATATAAAGAATAGTAAAAAGCCAGCGAATTCGCTGGCTTTTAATCGAAATGCTTAGAAATGTTTAACCATTACTAATTTTTGCCCATGTATCTCGCAACCCAACCGTGCGATTAAACACCAAAGATTCAGCACTTGAGTCTTTATTATCTAGGCAAAAATAGCCTATGCGTTCAAACTGGTAACCTTCTTCCGGTTTGGCATTGAGTAAGCTTTTTTCAACATAACCGGAAACCTTAATTAAGGAATCAGGGTTTAATGTTTCTCCAAACTCTGCCGATGCGGGATTAGGAATAGTGAAAAGCCGGTCATACAATCGAACTTCTGCAGGCACACTTTCAGAAACCGAGACCCAATGAATCACCCCTTTTACTTTACGACCGTCAGCTGGGTTTTTCCCCAACGTCTCACTATCGTAAGTACAGAAAATCGTCGTGATATTCCCTTGCTCATCTTTTTCAATTCGCTCAGCTTTAATCACGTAGGCACCACGTAAGCGCACCTCTTTTCCTAACACTAAGCGTTTGTATTTTTTATTCGCTTCTTCGCGGAAATCTTCACCTTCAATCCAAACTTCACAACTAAATGGAACTTGTCTCTCGCCCATCTCTGGCTTATTCGGATGATTTGCAACGGTTAACATTTCGACTTGATCTGCTGGGTAGTTTTCAATCACAACCTTTACCGGATCAAGCACAGCCATTGCTCTTGGTGAATTTTCGTTAAGGTCATCACGAATACAAGATTCAAGTGAACCATACTCAATCATGTTGTCCTGTTTGGTTACCCCAATGCGCTTACAAAATTCACGGATGGACGCTGGTGTAAAACCTCGACGTCTCAGTCCAGAAACCGTTGGCATACGTGGATCATCCCAGCCATCGACTAACTTTTCAGTGACAAGCTGATTTAGCAGACGCTTAGACATTACCGTATATTCAAGGTTAAGGCGACTAAACTCATATTGATGTGGTTGGCATTCAATCGTTATGTTCTCCAATACCCAATCGTATAAACGACGGTTATCTTGGAATTCTAGAGTACATAATGAATGAGTGATTCCTTCCAATGCATCGGAAATACAGTGCGTGAAATCGTACATTGGATAGATACACCACTTATCACCCGTTTGATGATGAGTAGCAAAACGAACGCGGTATAATACTGGGTCACGCAGTACCATAAATGACGACGCCATATCAATTTTCGCACGTAAGCACGCTTTCCCTTCTTGGAAACCACCATCACGCATCTTTTCGAACAACGCTAAGTTTTCTTCAACCGAACGTTCACGGTATGGACTTGGTTTTCCTGGCCGAGTTAACGTACCGCGATATTCACGAATCTCATCAGGAGTCAGCTCTTCGACGTAAGCGAGTCCTTTTTCAATCAGTTCAACAGCAAAACCATAAAGGCGATCAAAATAATCTGACGAATAGCAAATATCGCCAGCCCACTGGAAACCTAACCATTGCACATCTTTTTTAATCGATTCTACGTACTCTAAGTCTTCTTTTTCAGGATTAGTATCATCAAAGCGTAAATTACACTCGCCTTGATAGTCCTGAGCAATTCCGAAATTCAAACAAATAGACTTAGCGTGCCCAATGTGCAGATAACCATTTGGCTCTGGTGGGAAACGCGTATGCACACTTGTGTGTTTGCCTTCCGCCAAATCTTTATCAATAATTTGACGAATAAAATTCGATGGACGAGCCTCAGCTTCACTCATCTATAACACCTCAATATAGTAACTTAATGGCCGACTGAATCGGTTAGTATAGGACTATGATCCACAATTATTTATTAATTCTCAACACAATATCAGGATAAATTGAAATTATTTTATTCTCTCCATCAATCTTAGTTTCTATTATAGTTTCGATTCGATGCACTACTCCGATTTGACCTAACCAAACAAGCGCAATCTATGACTCATTTCCACTCAGAGATATCCGCCCCAAATAGCGGATTAATTTCTGATATTACTGCTATCTTGTCTTCCATGCTACACTATCTGGCAAGCGTAAAAATGTGGCATTAACCTAATGAATACGTTGAAACAATTCAGTAAAAACACCAAGAATTTAAGGCAGGACATGGTATGACTTATGCTCTAGTGAATGGCGTAATCTATACAGGTGAACAGGTTTTTGAACATTCAGCCATTATCGTTAGTGGTGACAAAATTCTTGATATTGTTCCAATTGAAAAACTGGACAACCAGATCGACACGATCGATCTCGACGGAGCAACCATATCTCCAGGGTTTATCGACCTCCAGCTTAATGGCTGTGGTGGGGTTATGTTTAACGACAACATTAGCGTCGACACACTTCGTATAATGCATAATGCCAATTTGCACTCAGGATGTTGCCAGTTTCTACCAACTCTAATCACATCGACGAACCAAGACATGGTTGCAGCAATCAACTGTGTAAGAGACTATCAACAACAATTCCCTAACCACATTCCCGGCATTCATCTCGAAGGGCCATATATCTCAATAGAAAAAAGAGGCATACACAATTCTGAGCATATTCGTAAAGTCGATCCTGAAATGCTTGAATTTCTACTTGAAAACCGTGATGTTATAAAAAAGATTACTTTAGATCCGGAAAATAACTTATCCACCATTAAAACTCTTTCTGATTGTGGAATTATCGTATCACTCGGACACAGCAACTGTTCTTTTTCTCAAGCTAAGGAAGCATTTAGCAATGGAGCTAGCTTTGTCACCCATCTTTTTAATGCAATGAGTCAATGGAGTGGACGCGAACCGGGCTTAGTTGGTGCTGCATTTGATACACCCAGTGTTTACGCTGGAATAATCGCAGATGGTCATCACGTAGACTATGCTAGCATTAGAGTTAGCCATAAAATCATGACTGACCGCTTGATATTAGTGACCGATGCCACAGCTCCTGCAGGCTCGGAGATCGATAACTTTCTTTTTGTAGGGAAGAAAGTATATTACAAAGATGGCAAGTGTATTGATGAAAATGGCACTCTCGGTGGTTCTGCACTTACAATGATTGAAGCAGTGCAGAATTGTGTTGAACAGGTTGGTATCCCTTTGGATGAAGCATTAAGGATGGCAACTCTTTATCCAGCGATGGCGATCAGCATTGATACAGACTTTGCTACTATTGAAGTAGGAAAATTCGCCAACCTCACAATTTTTGATAATCAATATAACGTCTTAGCCACAGTCGTTAATGGGCATTACGAGCAAAATAAATAATGAATGGTACTCAAAAAGGTAATGTAGATTTAGTTAAGCAGCTCAATGGTGCAGCGGTATACCGTTTAATCGACCAATACGCTCCAATTTCTCGAATTCAAGTCGCTGAAGTGAGTCAACTTGCGCCAGCCAGTGTCACTAAAATAACACGCCAATTATTGGAACGAGGGCTCATTAAAGAAGTTGCACATCAAGCTTCAACCGGTGGCCGTAGAGCTATCTCACTTGAAACCGATGTGACACCATTTCATTCCGTTGCTGTACGTTTAGGACGTGATTACATTCAACTTAGTCTCTACGATCTCGGTGGCAATGAACTGTTTTCAAATTACTACGAGTTCCTTTACTTACGCCAAGAAGATTTAACTGATGGTTTGCTCCACTACATCAAAGAGTTTCTCATTCAAGCCGATCATCTCATCGACAAACTCATCGCGATTGGTGTTGTTCTTCCTGGTTTAGTGAATCCCGAGACTGGCGTCGTTGAATATATGCATAACATCGATGTTGATGCGTTATCTCTGGGTGACATTATTGGGGATCACTTTGGTGTGGAGTGCTTTATTGGTAACGATATTCGAGGCCTTGCACTCGCCGAGCACTACTTTGGAGCGAGTCGTGACAGTCAGGACTCCATTCTGATTAGTGTTGGTCGTGGTACAGGGGCTGGCTTAATCGTCAATGGAGAAATATTCCTAGGGTATAATCGAAATGTCGGTGAGATAGGACACATTCAAATCGATCCACTCGGCGCTCAATGCCAGTGTGGTAATTTTGGATGTTTGGAAACCGTGGCATCAAACCCAGCGATTGTTCGCCGAGTGAATCAATTATTGCAGCAAGGGTATTCTTCAACACTGTCTGACGTTGAAAATATCACGATTGATGATATTTGCCGTCATGCCAACCAAGGTGATGAACTCGCTCGCCAAACCTTAATCAAGGTCGGCAATCAATTAGGCAAGGCAGTTGCTATCACAGTGAACTTATTCAACCCACAAAAAATTATTATTGCCGGTCAAATTACCAATGCTCAAGAGCTTATCTTTCCCGCTCTTGAACGGAATGTGCAGAATCAGTCTTTAAAGGCATTCCATAAAGACCTTCCAATTGTAGAATCACAAATTTACGCCAAACCCACCATTGCTGCATTCGCTATGATTAAACGTGCAATGCTCAATGGCGTGTTACTGCAAAAGTTAATGGATTAGATAAATACGTATTTTACACCACCTCGACTTTGCTCGTTATGTGTGTGTCCAGCAGAGAGCCACTGACCTAAGATTGATGTGGCGTTGCTATTTTATACAGCAATTAAATTTTATTTATAAAACATCAAGATTTGGTGAATATTATTTAACTAGCTAATGTTTATTTAATAATAAACATACTTTTGGGTTGATTTTTTTAACCAAGATGGCAAATTTAACCCAAATCGTTATAGAACAACTAAAAAGGAATGAGTATGTGTTCAATATTTAGCATTCTGGACATCAAATCAGGCGCAGAGGCACTGCGTCCAATCGCTCTAGAAATGTCTAAAAAACTTCGCCACCGTGGACCTGACTGGTCTGGAATTTACTCTAGTGAGCGTGCCATTCTTGCGCACGAGCGCTTAGCTATTGTTGGTGTAAATAGTGGCGCTCAGCCTTTAGTTAGCCCAAATGGAAAACACATCCTAGCGGTAAACGGTGAAATCTATAACCATAAAGAGATTCGTGAACGCTACAAAGATAAGTATGAATTCCAAACTGATTCAGACTGTGAAGTTATTCTTGCTTTGTATCAAGAGTTAGGCAATGAACTTTTAGAAGAACTAAACGGCATTTTCGCATTTGTTCTTTATGATGAAGAGAAAGACCAGTACCTAGTAGGTCGTGACCACATTGGTATCATCCCAATGTATCAAGGTTATGACGATAAAGGTAACTATTACATTGCATCAGAAATGAAAGCACTCGTACCAGTGTGTAAAACTATCAGTGAATTTCCTCCTGGTTCTTACTATGGTTCTGAAGATGCAGAGCCAGTTCGTTATTACACGCGTGATTGGAACAGCTTTGATGCAGTAAAAGACAACTCAAGTAGTAAAGAAGAACTCACAGACGCATTAGAAGCGGCGGTTAAGCGTCAGTTGATGACCGACGTGCCATACGGCGTACTTCTTTCTGGCGGACTGGATTCTTCTATCACATCAGCCGTTGCTAAACGTTTCGCAGCAATGCGCATTGAAGATGATGAACAATCTCAGGCATGGTGGCCACAATTGCACTCGTTTGCAATCGGACTTGAAGGTGCACCAGATCTAAAAGCCGCTCGTGAAGTAGCTGACAAATTGGGTACAGTTCACCACGAAATGACCTATACAATCCAAGAAGGCTTGGATGCTATCCGTGATGTTATTTACCATATTGAAACTTACGATGTCACCACAATCCGTGCGTCTACACCTATGTATCTGCTAGGCCGTAAGATCAAAGCTATGGGCATCAAAATGGTACTTTCTGGCGAAGGTGCTGATGAGATTTTCGGGGGTTACCTATACTTCCACAAAGCGCCAAACCCACAAGAGTTCCACGAAGAAACCGTTCGTAAACTGCTTGCATTGAATATGTTTGATTGCGCACGAGCAAACAAATCGTTAGCAGCTTGGGGAATCGAAGGTCGCGTTCCTTTCTTAGATAAAGAATTTATCGACGTAGCAATGCGCTTGAATCCAAAAGACAAGATGTGTGGTAATGGTAAAATGGAAAAACACATTCTACGTGAATGTTTTGAACATTACCTACCAGACTCTATTGCTTGGCGTCAAAAAGAGCAATTCTCTGATGGTGTCGGCTATAGTTGGATCGATACACTAAAAGAAACCGCTGAAGCGAAAGTAACCGATGAGCAAATGGAAGCAGCGGAATTCCGTTTCCCATACAACACGCCGACCACCAAAGAAGGCTATGTTTATCGTGAAATTTTTGAAGAGCTCTTCCCTCTGGCATCAGCAGCAGAATGTGTCCCAGGTGGTCCATCAGTAGCTTGTTCTTCTGCAAAAGCGATTGAATGGGATGAGTCATTTAAAAACTGTGCTGATCCATCAGGACGCGCAGTGAAAACGGTACATAACGAAGCATATTAATTTCGTTATCGTTTGACCTTTCATCCATTAAAAAGAGGCGCTTTAAAGCGCCTCTTTTATTTTTATATAAAATATTTTATCAATTAGTTCAAATGCAAATCACGATTATCAATACTCATCGAAACATCTTGATTAATCATCTTCACCAGCATAAATGAGCGTTTTTCACCATCTGATTCTTGATAGATCGCTTCTATTCCTGCGAACTGACCTGATTTAATCTGAACTACATCACCATGTTTTGGCAAATTGGTGGGTGTAGATTCAAACTCAGGGAGAAAACTACGCAATTCATCAATTAGTGACGAATCGATAACTGTAGGATGAGAGCCAAATCGGATAAAGTCGGTTACCCCTCTAGTGGAACGCACTGTCGTAAACGTTGGTCCTTTCTCAAAATCAAAGTAAACAAAAACATAAGATGGAAAAAGTGGTTCACTCGTCTTCTTCTTTTTCCCGCGTACTATTTTTTCGACTTCAATTTCAGGGTAAAAGCATTCCACACCCTGATTTTCTAGGTGCATTCTTGCTCGTGGCTGCTCACCGCGCTTACAATATACCAAATACCACTGTTTCATATGCACTCACTATAACTATCAGTAAATTATTAATCTTAACTTTTAATTTTTAATTTTTAATTTTTAATTTTTAATTTTTAATTTTTAATTTTTAATTTAATCATGTCAGCCATCATTTCTATATGATCTAAATTGTCATTCAAACAAGGTATATATTGGAATGATTCGCCACCCGCTTCTAAATAAATTGTTTTGCATTCTTCAGCAAGTTCTTCAAGGGTTTCCAAGCAGTCAACAGAAAATGCTGGAGCCATAATATCCAACCGTTTTACTCCCTGAGACGGCAGTTTTTCCAACGTTTTATCCGTATAGGGTTGTAACCACTCTTCCCTTCCAAAACGAGATTGGTACGTCATTCCAAGCTGATCTTCAGTTAGGCCTAGCTCTTCACCGAGAAGTCGTGTTGTTATCTCACAATGCTCTGGATAAATATCTCCATTGTCTGCAAAACGCTTAGGGATACCATGATACGAGCAAAGCAAATAATCACCTTGACCATTCTCTTCCCAAAACTGACGAACACTATTTGCAAGTGCCTTGATATAAAGTGGATGCTGACAATAGTCACGAATATACGAAATCTCAGGAACGACTCGAGTAGAGGCTAGAGCTTTCGCGATTCCGTCATAAACGGCTGCAGTGGTGGTCGCAGAATATTGAGGATAAAGAGGGAGTATCACTATCGAGTCGGCACCACGTTCTCTAAGGCGCTCTAGGCCATCGGGCAAACTAGGGTTTCCGTATGCCATACCCAATTCAACAGGTATATCTAGCATCCGCTCTAATGCTTCACGTTGGCGTTTCGAATACACCAACAACGGAGACCCTTCTTCCATCCACACTTGTTGGTACAATTTTGTCACTTTAGGGGCTCGAATAGGCAATATAATTCCATGAAGCAATGGGCACCAGATCCAGCGACTCAAATCAACGACACGTTTGTCATGTAAGAACTGACTTAAAAAACGTTTTATCGATGGCACCGAAGCTTCGTCAGGTGTACCCAAGTTCACTAATAACACACCGAATTTTTTCACTGAAGTCATACTATCCCTTCTACCCATCATACTAAGACAAGTGCTTATATTCTCTTCAATTGAAATCTATTATGAATGATCAAAAGAAAAATCTATATGAATATTAACATTTTAAAATGAAAAAAGCGGCCATAAGGCCGCCTTTCATATATTCAAATCACGATAACGTTCGAGTTTTAGCCAAGTGATTTTTCAATGTCTGCACTGACTTCAGAAACTTGCTTAGTACCGTCAAACTTCAAGTACTCAGTCGCACTTGTTTGAGCCGCTTTACCATAGTATTCGATCAATGGTGCCGTTTGCTCATGATAAACACCTAAACGGGCGCGAACGGTTTCTTCTTTATCGTCATCACGAACGACCAGATCTTCGCCAGTAACATCATCTTTTCCTTCCACTTTAGGTGGATTGTAAACTTGATGATACGTACGACCTGAAGCTAGGTGAGCACGTCGCCCAGCCATTCGTTCAACAATCACGTCATCTGCTACATCGAATTCAATCACGTAATCAACTTCGACACCCATTAATTTCAAGCCATCAGCTTGAGGAATGGTACGTGGGAAACCATCGAGTAGAAAACCTTTTTCACAGTCTGCTTGAGCGATGCGCTCTTTGATTAGACCAAGAATAATGTCATCAGAAACTAGTTGTCCTGCATCAATGACAGACTTCGCTTTTTTACCTAGCTCAGTACCTGCTTTAATCGCAGCACGTAGCATATCACCGGTAGAGATCTGTGGAATTCCATATTTCTCCATAATGAATTGAGCTTGTGTACCTTTCCCTGCACCAGGAGCACCTAGTAGAATGATGCGCATGTTTAATCCTCTTTAATCAAGTGATTTATTATATCGATAATCACAATACAATGTGATTCAAAAGTAGTAATCATCACCCATGAATCTTGTATTAACACCAAAAATATCGACATAATGTCAGTATTACTGCATAAATAGGCGTGCAAAATACACGCCTTAGCCAATACATTCAAGAACAGAAGTCTAACATAAAAGCTTTTTCATAATGGCTTCTACGACTAAAGAAACACGACACACGTGTGATTTAAGAATTTAATTGCTGTTAAGCTATTGAATAACCGTTATTTTATTTTCAAAAACACAAAAGGCTCACCACGGTGAGCCTTTTAAGTAACCGCAGCAATTAAACCTTAGTCAAAAGCTGATTTACCGCTGACAAGAACTGTGAAGGGTCTTCCATCGAGCCTCGCTCAGCTAACATCGACTGTCCAAGTAAGATTTCAACCCAACGACCAAACAGCTCTTCATCTGGTTCATCGGCCATCATCTTCACCATCGCATGCTCTGGGTTAAGCTCAAGAATGTACTTCACTTCTGGTGCAGCCTGACCTGCAGCTTCAAGCAGCTTAGCCATTTGCGTACCCATTTCCATATCATCAGTTACGACAACAGCTGGCGTCGAAGCTAACTTAAATGTTGTGCGTACCTCTTTAACACGGTCACCTAGGTAGCTCTTGGTACGCTCAACAACAGACTTAAACTCTTCTTCAGTCTCTTTTTGCTTTTCCTTCGCTTCTTCGTCATCAAACTTGCTAAGGTCTAGCCCCGCTTTTGTAATCGATTGGAAAGACTTGCCATCAAATTCAGTTAAGTAATTCATTAGCCATTCATCGATACGGTCATACATCAAGACCACTTCAATACCTTTGGCTTTGAATTGCTCTAAGTGAGGGCTGTTTTTCGCAGCAGCATAACTATCGGCAGTCAGGTAATAAATAACATCTTGATCTTCTTTCATACGCTCGATGTAGCTTTTTAGGCCAATCGTTTGTTCAGACGAATCAACATGGGTAGAGGCAAAACGCAGCAGCCCTGCAATTTTCTCTTTATTTGACATATCTTCAGCAGGGCCTTCTTTCATCACCATGCCAAATTCTTTCCAAAATGCCTGATATTTCTCTTCATCGTTATTTGACATACGCTCTAGCATCGTCAATACACGCTTAGTACAAGCGCTACGAAGAGATTGCGTCACTTTATTGTCTTGAAGAATTTCACGAGAAACGTTTAGTGGCAAATCATTTGAATCAATCAAACCACGGATAAAACGCAGATAAGATGGCATGAATTGCTCAGCATCATCCATAATAAAGACGCGTTGAACATACAGTTTCAAGCCACGTTTATGGTCACGATTCATCATGTCCCAAGGTGCTTTCGATGGAACATATAGTAAGCTAGTGTAGTCGTTTTTACCTTCTACCTTGTTATGGCTCCACACCGCTGGTTCTGCAAAATCATGAGAAATATGAGAGTAAAATTCTTTGTACTCTTCATCGCTAACATCAGACTTAGAACGAGTCCAAAGAGCCTCTGCTTTATTGATTTTTTCCCATTCTGTCTCACCGGTTTCATTTCCTTCTTCATCGCGCTTATGCGACTGAATATAAACAGGAAGTCCTATGTGATCAGAATATTTAGTGATTAATTCCTTCAAGCGCCACTCAGAAAGAAACTCACTTTCTTCTTCACGCAGGTGCAAAATAATATCAGTACCGCGAGACTCTTTCGTCACGGTTTCAATTGTATATTCACCTTCGCCTTGAGAACTCCACTGAACAGCTTGCTCTGGAGCATCTCCTGCAGTACGAGTACGTACCGTAACCGAGTCTGCAACAATAAACGAAGAGTAAAAACCAACACCAAACTGACCGATTAACTGAGAATCTTTCGCTTGGTCTTGAGATAGATTGGCGAAGAACTCTTTTGTTCCAGATTTCGCAATTGTACCCAGATTATTAATAACATCATCTCGAGTCATACCAATGCCGTTATCTGACACTGTGATGGTTTTCGTTTCCGTGTCAAACGATAACTTAACACAAAGATCGGCATCACCATCGTAAAGGCTCGAGTCTGTCAATGCTTTGAAGCGCAGCTTGTCACCTGCATCCGATGCATTCGAGATCAATTCTCGTAAAAAGATCTCTTTATTTGAATAAAGAGAATGAATCATCAAGTTCAATAACTGTTTAACTTCAGACTGAAAACCACGAGTTTCTTTTTGATTAGCGGTTGCTTCGCTCATACTAGCTCCATGAATATATTATTTTACTTTGATCTAACCGAAAGATTATGCAAACAAAGTTGCTTTGCTAGTAAGATGTGGGTGGTGACTCGTAAATCAAGGCTTGAAATAGTTTAAAATAATATTTTTTTGAATTATTTCCATAAAGTCAGACTCTAATTCAAAAAATTACCGAGTATATCTCCTGAACTTTCCCTTAACTCTGTCTATGGGATAATGATGAACATATTCTTCACCTATCAAACTAAAGCCGAAATATATCCATGAATATCATAGACTTAAATTTCATTTTGGCAAAACGATATACCTTCACTCCTAATAGCAATACGTTAGTTGATGATCGTTCTCCCAGTGAAATACAACACCTTGGAAGCAATGAAAGCCGCATCTTGCAGTATTTTGCCTTACACCCAAATCAAATTGTTCGACGCGATGACCTACATGATTATGTTTGGCGTCAACAAGGGTTTGAAGTGGACGACTCCAGTTTAACTCAAGCAATATCGACATTACGTAAAACACTTAACGACTCGATAAAATCACCCATGTTTATTCGCACGGTCCCGAAGCAGGGGTATCAATGGATTGCAGAAGTGGAAGCCGCCAGTTTTGAAAAATCACAACAAAATTGTGAGACAGAAGCGTCATCGACAAGTATTGATCAAGTTCAAACCAACGATTCCAAGCTCATCAGTTTGCCAATAGACTCTAGTACACAAGAACCCATTGCCAAGCAGAATGTTTTTCAATACGCTCCTAGTGGTTCAATCAATCAATCATGGTTGGTTAAGCTTCTAATATTAATCGCTATATTAATTCCAGTAACCACGCTGTATGGATTCGATGCCAAACATGCATTTTTGCAACCAGTAAAACAGATTGATGACATTGAAGTCTTATTTCCAGCTTCCCATCCAGATATCGATTTTTGGTTGCCAGAAGTTGAACGATGCATCAGTATATACAACAAATTTCATTCTAATCAGCCTAAGCCAAATAAAGTTATTGTTACTGGTGGCCAAGAAAGTACATTAATGCTCAATTATCTTTACAATGAAGAAAACATTGATCTCAGTAGAACGGTTGTGATATCGAAAACACAACCTGAATGGATACGTGTATGCCAATAATTCGAATGACTGCACTTAAGCTTTCGATGGCGTTAATACTAATATCACTGGGACTCAGTGGTTGGCTCTATTGGGTAAGCGATGTCAAAACCGAACAACTACTCACCTCAAGAGAGTGGCAATCCCGCATTAATAGTTTTATCGACTATGATGATTCTGATCAAAAAGAGGACTCTCAGTTCCTCCATATAACAATTAACTCTAATGTAAAATACCTTCCTAATAATACCTACATTAGGATGTCGATAATCAAAGTTTACAATGAGATAACTTCGGCTGAATCTCATATCGATATTTCCGAAACAGGTACTTGGGAAATAAGCGATGATTACTTACTTATATCCCCGACAGAGTTTAAAGACGTGTCGACTAACCACAATCAAGCTCTCACTCAAGATCAGCTCGACATCGTTACTCAGTTCTATAAAATAGACGCACAGCAAAGTCGCCGCATCGATATCATTAATCAAAATACACTTTTACTGGTCGGGCTAAATCACGAATCAGTGACGCTATACGCTCACGATCTTCCCTAAGGAATAATATCTACATGGAATGGTTTAATACCACGACACTGTTCATTGGTTCGTTAATCTCCAATACTATGGCATCACTATCAGGTGGCGGAGCAGGCCTGCTTCAATTTCCATTATTAATCTTTTTGGGACTGCCCTTCTCAATCGCTCTTGCAACACACAAACTTGCAAGTGTTGCTCTTGGATTAGGAGCAACCATCACCCATTTAAAACGAGGTGGTTTATCCTATGGTTTTATCAGCTACCTAATCGTTATTGGCAGTATTGGGGTTATCACGGGAGCACATTTGGTATTACTGATACCAGGTGATATTGCAGAAAAAGGACTTGGAATTACCATTCTTTCACTTGGTATTTATTCACGCGTTAAAAAACAGCTGGGACAAGAAGATATCCCCGTGCGACGTGACACAAAGGGCTACATACTCGGTGCATTATTTCTTATCGTAATCGGTATTATCAATGGCTCGATTGCTGCAGGTTCTGGGTTACTAGTCACCATATTTCTAGTGCGCTGGTTTGGTTACAGTTACAAGCAAGCCATCGCACTGACTATGATCAGTGTCGGATTGTGTTGGAATGGGATTGGGGCTGCTGCTATTACTGTTGCAGGAGCTGAAATCTATTGGGCTTGGCTACCTATTCTTCTTGCTGGTTCATTCCTTGGTGGCAGTTTGGGTGCGTACTTAATGAAACGCCTGAGTAATTCAAGCATTAAAATTGCATTCGAAATACTCACCTTTGCCGTTGGAATAAAACTGCTACTTTAGTTAGCGCTCATTCAATTGGAAACGTCTCATGATTAAAGCGAATATAGAGATCTACTATTGTAGGCAATGTAATTGGATGCTGCGTTCTACGTGGTTGTGCCAAGAGCTACTACATACTTTTAGTGAAGAAATCGAGCGTGTATCTCTCCATCCAGATACCGGAGGCCGATTTGAGGTATTTTGCAATGGTCACTCGATTTGGGAACGAAAACGTGATGACGGGTTTCCTGAGGCAAAAGTGCTAAAACAGCGAGTGAGAGACATTATTGCCCCCGACCGTGACCTTGGCCATTCCGATCGGAAAGCATAATCGAAGTTTGGCATTTATGCTAAATCGAAACTACGTAACACTTCACCTTCAAACGTTAAAACTGACAACTGTTTACCATTCAGGATTCCGTATGAAGGGCTGAATCCGTTACGAGGAAATGTCACAGAGCCGGGATTAAATAAGTAGCAAGATTCGATATGCTCAGCAACAGGGATATGAGTATGCCCATGCATCAAAACATCTTGACGAGAGACTGGCGGTAGTTGTGCAGCATGGTAGACATGCCCATGGGTTAGAACCAAACGTCGACCGTCTTCAAGTAATACCCAAGCCAAATCACTCATAATGGGAAAGTTCAGTAACATTTGGTCGACTTCACTATCGCAATTTCCACGTACCGCAATAATTCGATCGGCATACTGATTTAGAATCTCAGACACCGCAACTGGATTATAGCTTTCTGGAATCGGATTTCTGGGGCCATGATTTAACAAGTCTCCCAATAAAATAAGCTGACTAGAGCCAGATTCTAAAAAGGCAGTAATCAGCTCTTTTGTCGCCGCTTCTGAACCATGTATATCAGAGGCAATAAACAGTTTCATCTTTCTACTCAATGTAAAATGTTAACATTGGCCTAGTGTAAAACGATGAAGATCAATCGTCACCATCAAATATCGCGTTCATGACCATATTGTTGTAACTGATC
Organism: Vibrio phycocola; assembly: GCF_053850235.1. NCBI lineage: Bacteria > Pseudomonadati > Pseudomonadota > Gammaproteobacteria > Vibrionales > Vibrionaceae > Vibrio > Vibrio phycocola. Next base: position 16,733 of record NZ_JBSQDJ010000017.1, read on the forward strand.
ATCCCAATCAGTTCGCCATTCTCAATAACTGGCGCACGGCTAATACCAAAACGTTCAAATAATCTGGCGCAATATTTTACTTTCATCTCAGGTTCGACGGCTAATGCTGGCTTAGTCATAATTTCATAGATGTTCACCCTTTTTGGAGAACGATCTTTCGCCAGGACTTTCTTAGCGATATCATTCATTAAGACAATGCCAAATTCATCCTCTTCATTTCTTTTTTCCACGATAAGCGCTTTAACCTGATGTTTACGTGCAACTTCTATAGCTTCATATACTGTCGCCAAGCCATCGACCATGGCATAGCTGTTACTCATCACGTCTCGAACACGCATTATATCTTGCTTTCTCATAGCTCATCCTCAACAACTTTTGTTAATTCTTGTACTTGGTGAGTGATACCCACAACGTCTTCAACATCAATTTGAAGTGCAATGCCTTGTCCAGATTCTGTTTCAAACTCACCAATCCGATTGATGGTTTCCAAAATATGTCGAGACAAGTGTTCCTCGACAACAAAAAGCAGAACATCTTTTTGTACTTCAAGGGTCAACCCCATAAAGGTCTTCTTCTGATTAATCCCTTCTCCGCGAGCATTATTTATGACCGTTGCCCCCGTTGCCCCAGCCTCACGAGCGGCATCAAGTACTTTGTCTGTTTTTCCATCTTCCACAAAAGCGATAATTAATTTAAAGCGCATTGTCATTCTCCGATGCAGAGTTTCGCTTGTTGAGCCACTCTACAAGTTGTGCGTAGCCCATCACCGAGATAATCGGAAACAGACTCGCGAAAGCAATTAATCCAAATCCATCAATAAGCGGGCTTCGACCCGGTACTGTAGATGCTAACCCTAAACCTAATGCTGCAACAATAGGCACCGTAACTGTCGATGTCGTTACACCACCTGAATCGTACGCCAATGGAACAATCAACTTCGGCGCAAAGAATGTTTGTATAACCACAACAATGTAACCGGCGATAATGAAGTAATGAATCGGATCCCCGACCACAATACGATAGCACCCTAATGAAATACCAATCGCGACACCCAGTGCAACCGCAATCCTTAATCCTGTGACTCCAATAGCTCCTGCTGATACTTGATTCGCTTTCAAAGCGACGGCTATCAAAGATGGCTCAGCAATCGTGGTGCTAAATCCGATACAAAATGCGAACAGATAAATCCAATAATAATCGAACCAATACCCATTTCCTTTTGCCCACATGCCTGAGGCGAGAAATTCAGGTGTGGTTAACTGTGCTGCCATCATTTCGCCGAGCGGAAATAAAGCTAATTCCAGCCCCATAAGGAATAAAGACAAACCTAAAATGACATAACCAAACCCAAAAATGACATTTTTTAAGTTCGCGACTGGGCGACGCAATACTGCAAATTGAAACACAAATAGAATTGCCGCGATGGGGAGTACATCGCGAATTGTCGAAATTAAAGTGGAGAAAAAGTGTGTAAGTTCACTCATGACACCACCATCCCAAATACCATGACAAACATCATAGGAAGTAAAGAAGCAAAAGCAATTAAGCCAAAGCCATCAAGCATCGGATTTCTCCCCTTAATTGAAGAGGCCAGCCCAACACCTAAAGCGGTCACTAGCGGCACGGTGATTGTTGAAGTCGTCACACCGCCACTATCGTATGCAATGCCAATAATAAACTCGGGAGCTAATAACGTTAATAATACAACTGAAATGTAGCCACCAATAATCATATATTGAATAGACCAACCTTTAAGAATCCGGACAACCCCAAGCACAATCGCGAGACCAACAGAAAAAGCAACGGTTAACCTTAACCCCATCGCATAACCATCCATAGCCGTCTGTGACTGGATAATCACCCCTCCATTGGCGGCAACATTGGCCGCTTCTGCAGCAATGGCGGTGAGTGCAGGTTCAGCAATCGTCGTTCCAAATCCTAAACAAAACGAAAATATCAATAACCAAGCGATACTTCCCTTTCTAGCGAAGGCCTGAGCCATCGTTTCTCCAATTGGGAAAAGCCCCATTTCTAGGCCGTAAATAAAAAATGTTAGCCCCATGACCACTAAAAGAAGACCAAGAGAAATCTCTAATAAGTTAGGTATCGGTTGCTGTAAAACCGCGAGTTGAAAAAAAGAAATAACAATGACGATCGGAAGCAGGTCTTTAAAACTATTAAGCATCGATTTAAGTAATGTCGCTAATGCTTGCATACTTCCTCCATCTTTATGCCCACCAAATATTTTGTTTGTTATCAAAATTGTAGCAGGTCGATAATGACTTTCCTTATTGAATGCCCAACAAAGCGCATAATTATTTAAAAGTATGACATTGGATCAAATGGCGCTGTCGTTTATGCTTAGTAAACTTCAATTACAATAAAAGGTAGAAGCCATGCGCATATTGATTACAGGCGCGACAGGGTTAATCGGAACGCATCTAGTGCGACTATTAGCCAGTGAAGATAATCAATTTGTAATTGTGACTCGTCATATTGAAAATGCTCAAGATGCACTCAGTATGATTGATGGTCTCAATGCAGAGTACCTCGATAGCCTAAATGACCTCACGGATCTTAACGATATTGATGCGGTGATAAACCTAGCAGGAGAACCTATTGCGGACCGTCGCTGGACACTTGCTCAAAAAAGGAGAATCTGCAACAGTCGTTGGGAAATGACACAGAACATCGTCGAACTTATTGCCCAAAGCAAAACACCTCCAAGTGTGTTCATCAGTGGTTCAGCCGTAGGCTACTATGGTGATCAAGGCTCTAACATCATTGATGAAAAGAAAGGGATAAAACGCGACGGATTTACTCAATATGTGTGTAAGACATGGGAAGATATTGCCGCAACTGCAGCATCAAATACCACTCGTGTTTGCTTACTTCGCACCAGTGTTGTTTTAGCAAATAATGGTGGTGCATTAAAGAAAATGAAACTTCCATATCAACTCGGGCTCGGCGCAAGAATTGGTCACGGACAACAATATATGCCCTGGATTCATATTGCAGATATGGTGTCCGCGATTAACCATATCTTACACGATGATTCTCTCTACGGGCCGATCAACCTTTGTGCACCACTCGCAGCCCAAAACTACGTATTTAGTGAAACACTGGCAAAAACACTGCACCGCCCTCACTGGCTATTTACCCCCACGTGGTTTATCAATACTTTAATGGGAGAGTCCGCACAGCTACTGACCGACAGCATTCGCACCGAACCAACAAAACTAATGGCATCATCGTTTCAATTTCAGTTTCCGGAACTTAGCCAAGCTTTAGAGAATCTTCTGATCGAAAATAGCGCCAAGGAATCAATACAGTGAAATCAATTTTAATAACAGGCTGCTCTTCTGGAATAGGCTATACCGCCTCTCACGCATTACATAAAAGAGGCTACCAGGTCATTGCATCTTGCCGCCAGATTGATGATGTAAACCGCCTTGTGGAAGAAGGATTAACTTGTATTCATCTTGATCTTGCGAATACCGATAGCATTACCGCTGCGGTGAAACAGACTCTCGAACTGGCGAATGGTCAACTTGATGCTTTATTTAATAATGGTGCTTATGGTCAACCAGGAGCACTCGAAGATTTACCTACCGATGGCTTAAGAGCACAATTCGAAACGAATGTATTTGGCTGGCATGAACTAACAACTCAATTATTGCCACACTTTCGCCAACACGGTTCTGCTCGAATCATTCAAAATAGCTCTGTACTTGGGTTCGCCGCATTAAAATATCGCGGGGCTTATAATGCATCAAAATTTGCTATTGAAGGATGGAGCGATACCCTGCGCCTAGAGTTGCTCGACACTGATATCAAGATAGCGATTCTTGAGCCTGGCCCAATTGAAACCCAATTTCGTACCAATGCGTTAGAGGCATTTAATCGCTGGATTAACGTCAAAAACAGTTACCATGAAAAAATATATAAAATACAAATGGATCGGCTCAATAGTGAAACATCCAATAATCGCTTCGTATTACCTGCTGAAGGATGTTTGCCTGCGATATATCATGCCTTGGAAGCACCATCGCCGAAACTGCGTTATAGAATCACTCAGCCAACTAAAGTGTTTGCTGTTTTAAAGCGAATATTACCCGGAAAGTTACTCGACAAATTGCTTGCGAAAGGGTGAGATGTGGGTCGCTAGAAACAAAAAACGTAACCAATGTTAGTCTCATCGGTTACGTTTTCATTAATCATCGATATTAGAAGTGGTTAAGAGCTAATCAACTCGCTCTACCGTTAGCAGCCCGACTTCCATATGAACAATTTGAACTTCCGTACCAGCTTCGATAGGTTGCTTTGCTTTTACTTTCCATTCAATACCTGAATATCGATGCCTCACCGTGTGCCCAACCAGTAATTCATCAGTTAAGAAAAAGCGATGACCAATCATGTCGTTCGTCGTTTTGGTTGAATCGACTTTATTCTGCAAACGTTTCATCGGCTTCCAGCTAAAGAGCGCAACGAGCGTTGAAATAATGGCAGTGGCTAATAAAGAATTCATCACAGTTTCTGGGAAAACGCCCAAAAACATCAATACTCCCACCGCTATCATTCCAATTCCGACAAAGATCAGCACAAAGGTCGAGAAACCAAGAACGAGCACTTCTATCGCAAGTAACAGCAATCCGATAACAACATAGCTTTGCGCCAAGTTCGATAAGATATAGTCCATAATTAGCCTTTATTTAAGCTCTTAATAATCGTCATCGCCTGAGCAACCACCGAACTCGCATCATTACCATTATCGGGTAACAAGACGACAGATGATTCTTTCGCAATCGCCGCTTTTGCTTCAATAGCCTTAGTCGCTAGGTCAAGTTGAATTGCCTTTTGGCCTTGTTCTGTATTGGCCGCCTCACCGACTTTCTGCAGTGCTTGAGCTTGTGCATCTGCAACTGCAATAATGGCTCTTGCTTCACCTTCCGCACGAAGAACTTGCTCTTCTTTTTCCGCTTCAGCTTGAAGTACGACTGATCGCTTTTGACCTTCAGCTACGTTAATAGCTGCTTGACGATCACCCTCTGACTCGAGGATTTGAGCTCGTTTGACCCGCTCCGCTTTCATTTGTGTTTCCATCGCTTCCATAACGGTTTGCGGTGGCACAATATCTTTTATTTCATAACGTAGAACCTGAATACCCCAGGGACTAGCGGCTTCGTTGATTGCCGCAACAATATTGGTATTCAGTGCATCGCGCTCTTCAAATGTTTTATCTAATTCCATTTTTCCGAGCTCAGAACGCATTGTGGTTTGCGAAAGTTGAGTCACCGCAAACACGTAATCATCCACACCATAGCTGGCTTTGTACGGATCTAATACTCGGAAGTAAAGAACGCCATCAACACTTAGCGAAATGTTATCTCGGGTGATCGCACTTTGGCTTGGGACATCTACGGCTTGTTCTTTCAACGAGCGATCAGCACCAACATGATCAATAAATGGAACGATGAAATTTAATCCAGCTTCCCGGGTTGATTGATACTTGCCAAAACGCTCAATAAGATACGCTCGGTTTTGTGGAACAAAAATAATTGAAGATTTTAAAATAACAATCGCAAGTATGAGAAGAACAACTTCCACTCTTAATACATATTCCAATACTAAATCCATAGAAACCTCAGTAAGCCCAATTAACATCAACCTTAAGAATAACGAGTTACCAAGGCAAATCAATCTGCCACCTCATAAAACATTAATTATTAATGAGAATATAGATCGTTTTTCCAATGCCTCTAACTTGATTTTCGATTGCTTAGCCCATATCTTGCTTTGATAGTGATGAACAGTTGGACATTAAAATGCAAACGCCAAACCCAGTCGAAATAACGCAACATAATTTACGAGAAGTCATTGAAGGATCCATGACTACACCAGTATTAGTCTACTTTTGGGCTCCTGCCGAACCAGAAAGTGGCGCGTTGATCGAACCCATAAGACAGCTCACCCAGCAGTACCAAGGAGCATTCTCTCTAGCGCTGCTCAACTGTCAACAAGAACAAGCGGTAGCAGCGCAATTTGGCGTCCAAGTTCTTCCTACATTTGCCTTATTTTCACAAGGACAAGCGGTCGACGGTATTGGCGGGCCACAAACAATTGAAGCGATTAATGCCCTACTCGAACGTCACCTACCAAGCCAAGATGAGCGTAACTTTGAGCAGGCTAAACAGCTAATATCTCAAGAACAATACCAACAAGCATTACCTTTGTTAACATCGATACAAGAGCCCCTATCTTCTCGCGGTGATGTGTTACTAGCACTAGCGGATTGTTATTTAGAAACCCAACAATTTGACTTAGTTGAACCACTATTAGCAAAGGTCACGATGGAGTACCAGGACGGCTACTACACCAAATTACAGGCCAAGCTCACACTGCATGAGCAAGCATCGAATAGCCCTGAAATTACATCATTGGAGGCGACATTTGCAGCAAATTCAAGCGACACACAAGTGGCTTTAGAGTTGGCAAGTCAATACCATGGTGTCAACCGTGACGAAGATGCTCTCGAGCTACTATGGACATTCTTGAGCAAAGATCTCAATGCGCAAGATGGTGAAATGAAAAAAGTCTTTATGGATATTCTAAACGCGCTCGGTCAAAGTAACCCACTGGCAAGTCGCTTTCGTCGTCAGCTCTATTCATTGCTTTACTAAGTTAAGCGATTTTTAATTTCTTATAGACACAAAAATGGACGCTCTCTTTATTACATTCTCAAAGGGCGTCCATTTTGATTTTTCCTCGATGTATTTCTAACCAATTAGGTTTAGATAAGCTTGTTCCGTCAACACCTCAACACCTTTTGCTTGCGCCGCGTTGATCTTGGTTTCACCCACTTTTGCACCGGTGACTAAATAGTTGGTTTTTCCAGTAACCGATTTCCCAACTTTAGCGCCAAGCAACTTCGCTTGTTTTTCCATATCACCACGAGAGCCCTGCTGCATTGAACCCGTAAACACGATCATTTTGCCCGCGATTGGAGAAGCAGTATCACTGTCAGCCTGTTTCGCCGTCACACTGAGGGTGAATCCAAGCTCATAGACCTTGAAAAACTCATCTCTAATATTCGCAAGCCCTGCAACAATCGCTTCAGCGCTGAGCAAGGCAAAACCATCAATTTCGACGATGGCCTCAGCGGAAACATCAAATAACTCAGTGATTGAATAGACTTGAAGCAATTTTTCACAATTTCCGCCACCTAAACGACTCACTCCAAAAGCCGATAGAAAACGCCAATCTTCAACTTCAATTTCTCGACTTGCAATAAGCTGATCGTAAAGATTTTGTGACGTTTTATCACCAAAGCCGAACTCCGAGAATTGCTCTACCGTTAAGTCATAAATCTCATGAATATGCCTAACGCCAAATTGGCTCAGTTTTTCAATCACTTTTGGCCCAAAGCCATCATTATTTGCTAAGGTTTTAAAGAAATGTATCAGAGTATTCTCAGTCTGTGCGGGACAGTCACTCTTATTTGGACAAATTAAATGGTCCGATTCCCACAACAAAGATGAATGGCAACTTGGACATGCGTCAGGAAGTTGTGGCTCAACGCTTTTAATCACCTTTTCAATCTTCGGTATCACTAGGCCACTTCGTACAATTTGTACCATTGCCCCAGGACCAACACCATTGGTTTTCACCATATTATAATGGTGAACCGTAACCCGACTGATGGTTGCACCACTGATTTTAGTCGGCACCAATTCAGCAACGGGAGACACTCGTCCAGTCCGAGATGTTTGTGGTATCACGTTTATCACTTCAACTTGAGCTGATTCTTCATTGATTTTAAAAGCAATCTGCCAGCGATGAAACTTGCGAGTCGCCCCCATATTCTCTTTGATACGCTCGTCAGTGACTTCTAAAATAACGCCATCAACGTCAAAAGAAACCGCATTCCAAATCTGTTCGACAATGACGTCGAAATCATCAAGCAAAGTTTGGTAATGCCCAGTCCAATTATCGATTAATGAAAATGGATAGAAGACACAAGCACCGTCGGTTATCGCTTTTAAGACTCGTTCATCGACATTTTTCTCTGCAATAATAGCGGCTTGAATGTTGCGCGAATTTTCGAAATGGTCACTCAGCTGATGTTCGAAATAATCTTTATTGATAACGATTTCACCGGCGCCTAGCCCTCGTTGCCCGTGATTTGCAACTTGTAGACCTCGCTCAAATGCACGAGTTACGTCTTGCCCTTTAACACCATCGCCTCGCGTGTAGAGCTTTTCTCCATCATCATATGCCGCGTACCCATCTAGCTTTGGGGTTACTCGAACCTGAATAGTGTCACTCTCAATAGATAATAATTCGGCCGATTTTAAAATTCGATCCAGCCATTTTTGAATTTCGCCCTTTGAATACGCTTTATCCGTTGAAAGCATCTTTTGCGGCAATGCAACGGTCTTTCCAACATTGACTGACTCAGGCTCAACAGAGAGCACAAATGGATGGTTGGGATTATTTTTCGCAAATAAACGACTGGCCTGATCGTAATTCGAATCACTCAAGATTGGGCTTCCTGAACGATAAAATGCGTTCGTCACTTCTAATAAAGTCAAAAGCTCACTATTACTTAAGTTCTCAACATCATTACTTCTGATTGCAGCTTCAAGTTTTGTTAATTCAACATCTACTCCTAACTGTTCTATAAAGGAAATCTGTGCGTCATTAAACTCAAATTCAGACATTATATTTACCATTTCAATTTATGTATTTTATGATTTTAAAAGCCGAGGTACGGCATTTATCATTGCGCTATTGTTTCAATTTGCCGCTAAATAACGTTTACCCACGACAAAAAAAAGGCCCCCAAAGGAGCCTCTCATTTTACCACTTCTAACCATTCTTGGCTTTAAACTCTTTGATTTGTTGTCGGTATTGAGCAAGGCGGTCTGGTGTCATTAGATTACGACGTTCATCTAAAACATTGCCTCCCATGTCATCCGCAATTTGCTGAGCAGTACGCAACATCACTTTGAAGTTTTGCTCCGAATCACCAAAACAAGGGAGCGTCATAAAGAATGAAATACCTTTAGTAGTAAATTCATTAGGATCATCATGCTTCAATGTTCCTGGCTGCATCATGTTTGCGACACTAAACAATATCTTTCCTGTACCCGATAAATCGGCGTGACGGTGGAAAATATCCATTTCACCGTAGAGCAATCCATTTTGCTTCATGCTATCGAACAGTTTAGTGCCGACAAACGGTTCACTGGTTGCACAATGAACATTGAGAACTAACACTTCAAAAGGGTCTTCTTCAGGCTCAGGTTCAGCGGGTACTTCTGGTGTACTAATTGGAGTTTGTGCTTCGACTTCAGGTTCAGTGAGTTCAGGCTGTTGAGCAAGCGCTTCTTGGAAACGAGCCTCGGCTTCTTCAGATGACATATCGGCGAAGTCGTCATGATTTTCATAACTATCGATCAAAGGGTCAATTTCACGAGAAGTAAATGAATCATCAGCATCGGGTGATGCAGGGACATCAAACGTAAATGCTGGTTCTTTACGTGATTTTTTCTCTTCTACATCATCTTTCTTGGTATTAAAAAAAGAACGGGGTGGCGGTGAAGTCGGCTCATCATCACTTTCTATCTTACCTAGAGGTTTATTGCCAAATTTTGACTTTCCATCTTTTCGGCTAGTCCAAAGACCATGAAACAATAGCGCAGCTATAGCCAGTGCACCTACAATTATGAGTACGAATCGCAATTCTTGCATTATAAACTCTCAGTTACTCGAATTCTTAGATCGACCACTATTAACATAGTGTCGCTTAGTTATCATAGCTCAGTTTTTCTTATCTGGTCACTTTAACAAACTTTAAAGGCGATTTTGAATAGGATATTGTGAGAAGTTATGAATTAACAGGAATTTTTTTCACAATTATTCTAATTAGCTAGGTTAGAATACTGGAAATTTAGTCCTAACTACGTATTAAAAAATAGGAATCTACCATGACTTTAGAAAAACACTCCGGTTTTGGCTACTTCTTCTACGGAGCCAAGCTTGCAATGGCTCCGGGGCTTCGTCGATACGTTATGTTTCCCTTGTTAATAAATTTTATTTTAATTGGTGGCGCACTCGCCTTTCTGTTTAATCAAATGGGAGGGTGGATCGATGGTGTTATAGGTCTGTTGCCTGACATGCTTTCATGGTTAAGCTATGTATTATGGCCGCTAATTTCTTTGGTTATCGTTGTTATATTCATGTACTACTTCAGCACTCTAGCAAATATTATTGCGGCACCGTTTAGTGGTCTACTTGCTGAAAAAGTAGAACAAAAGTTACTTGGAATCGAACCTAAACAAGAAAGTCTTACGGCTTTTTTTAAAGATATCCCTCGAATTTTGGCACGTGAATGGCGAAAACTGGTTTATACGATCCCCAAAATGATTGGGCTATTTATACTCCTATTCATTCCAGTAATCGGACAAACTGTTGGGCCATTTGCATGGTTTATTTTTACCTCGTGGATGTTTGCTATCCAATATTGTGACTACCCTTTTGACAATAATAAGGTCGACTTCATCACAATGAGAGACCAACTAAAGCAGAAAAAAGGCTGTGCTTATGGGTTTGGGGTTATGGTTACCCTATTTACAACCGTCCCTGTTGTAAATATGTTCGTTCTTCCAATCGCTGTCTGTGGAGCAACGGCTATGTGGGTAACAGAATTTCGCCAAGCATCACTGCGATAATTATATTGGAGTAACGATAACCACTATCGTTACTCCCTATATGTTATAACTTTTTAATCCTTTTCCGTTTCAATCTGACGTTCTATTCTTAATTAACATTAACAAACAACGACGTTTCCATCGTTTGAAACGCCCAAACGTGAATTCAAGGATATATTAACTATGAGCAAAATCTACGAAGATAACTCACTTGCAATTGGTAACACTCCTCTTGTTCGTCTTAACAAAGTTAGTAAAGGCAATGTATTGGCTAAAGTTGAAGCTCGTAACCCTAGCTTCAGCGTAAAATGTCGTATCGGTGCAAATTTGATTTGGGATGCTGAAAAATCTGGCAAACTAAAAGCAGGTATTGAACTTGTTGAACCAACCAGTGGAAACACCGGTATTGCACTTGCTTTCGTTGCTGCAGCTCGTGGTTACAAATTAACGTTAACCATGCCTGAGTCAATGAGCTTGGAGCGTCGTAAACTTCTTAAAGCATTAGGAGCAAACCTAGAGTTAACAGAAGCTGCTAAAGGCATGAAAGGAGCAATTGCAAAAGCTGAAGAAATCGTTGCAAGCGATCCAAGCAAGTACCTGCTGCTTCAACAATTTAATAACCCAGCAAACCCAGAGATTCACGAAAAAACAACGGGACCTGAAATCTGGGATGCTACTGATGGCGAAGTAGATGTTCTAGTTGCAGGTGTCGGAACAGGCGGAACCATTAGTGGTACAAGTCGCTACCTTAAGAATACTCAAGGTAAAGCAATTACATCAGTAGCGGTAGAACCAACGGAATCACCAGTGATCGCGCAAGCAATCGCAGGCGAAGAAATCAAACCAGCACCGCATAAGATTCAAGGGATTGGAGCGGGCTTTATTCCAGGAAACTTAGATTTATCACTGATTGACCGCGTTGAAGCCGTATCATCTGACGATGCGATCGAAATGACACAACGACTAATGAAAGAAGAAGGTATTCTAGCTGGAATATCATCTGGTGCAGCCGTTGTAGCAGCAAATAGAATTGCAGAACTCCCTGAATTTGCTGATAAAACTATCGTTGTTATTCTTCCTAGTTCAGGTGAACGTTACCTAAGTACAGCACTGTTTGCAGGTATATTCTCTGAAAAAGAGAACCAACAATAATATGTAGTGAAATCAAATTTTCGCATAAAAAAGCCCCTTATAGGGGCTTTTTTGTTGATCCTAGCGCCACCTTTGGTAATATCGGGCTTACTTTATTTTAAGCTTCAAAATAAAGATCAAACCTAGAGTTATGAAGTTGTCATCATCACTGATGTTAACTTATTAGAGAGGAGTCGATTGTCAGCAACGAAGACTCAGCAAACAGCACATGCTAATTGTTGAAAATTGTTAAGCTACGACGACCTCTATAACGAAACTAAAATAATATATTAAATTGGGGTATACAACATGTACGAGAAGCAAGTAAAAATCACTGCTGAAAACGGTTTACACACTCGACCTGCTGCACAATTCGTTAAAGAAGCGAAAACTTTCGATGCCGATATTACTGTTACTTCAAACGGTAAAAGTGCAAGTGCTAAAAGCCTGTTCAAACTTCAAACTCTTGGACTAGTTAAAGGAACTGAAGTAACTATCTCTGCAACTGGCGCTCAAGAAAAACAAGCGGTTGATCATCTAGTTGCCCTAATGGATCACCTAGAGTAATCATACTTTCAACAGAGCCGTTATTAAGCAACGGCTCTGTTGGTATTTACTCATGTCTATCCAACACATTTTTATTTCGCAGCTATTTTCAATCCCGTCTAATGTTAACCAGTTTAAGGTAAAGCTATGATTTCAGGTATCCTAGCATCTCCTGGTATTGCTATCGGTAAAGCACTACTACTTCAAGAAGATGAAATTGTCCTAAACACCAACACCATTTCCGATGACCAAGTAGAAGCGCAAGTTGAAGCTTTCTACACCGCACGTAATAAATCAAAAGAGCAACTTGAACTCATCAAGCAAAAAGCGTTAGAAACCTTCGGTGAAGAAAAAGAAGCCATCTTTGAAGGTCACATAATGTTGCTTGAAGATGAAGAGCTAGAAGAAGAAATCTTAGCTCTTATCAAGAACGACAAACTTTATGCCGATAACGCTATTCATACTGTTATCGAAGAACAAGCTGTTGCGCTTGAGTCGTTAGATGATGAGTACTTAAAAGAACGAGCAACTGATGTTCGTGATATCGGCGCTCGTTTCGTAAAAAATGCTCTTGGTATTACTATCGTTAATCTTGCAGCCATTAACGAAGAAGTCATTCTAGTCGCTTACGATTTAACTCCGTCAGAAACCGCACAAATCAATTTAAATTACGTTTTAGGTTTTATTACTGACATTGGTGGTCGTACATCGCACACCTCAATCATGGCTCGTTCTCTTGAACTTCCAGCGATTGTTGGTACTAATGACATCACTCAAAAGGTAAAACATGGTGATATGTTAGTTGTTGACGCGATCAACAATAAAATCATCATTAACCCTTCTGATGCTGAAATTGAAGAAGCGAAAAAAATTAAAGAAGATGTTCTTGCAGAAAAAGCAGAACTGGCAAAACTAAAAGATCTACCAGCAGAAACGCTTGATGGACATCGTGTCGAAGTATGCGGAAATATTGGTACAGTTAAAGACTGTGATGGTATTTTACGCAACGGTGGTGAAGGTGTTGGTCTATACCGCACTGAGTTTCTTTTCATGGATCGAACGGCTTTACCAACTGAGCAAGAGCAGTACGAAGCATATAAAGAAGTTGCGGAATCAATGCATGGCGAATCCGTGATTATTCGTACCATGGATATCGGTGGAGATAAAGACCTTCCGTATATGGATCTTCCACAAGAGATGAACCCATTTCTTGGCTGGCGTGCGATTCGCATCAGCTTAGATCGTCGCGATATCCTTCGTGCACAATTACGCGGTATTCTGCGTGCATCAGCGCACGGTAAACTTCGTATCATGTTCCCAATGATTATCTCAGTTGAAGAAATTCGTGAGCTAAAAGCTGCACTTGAAGAGTACAAAGTAGAGCTTCAATCAGAAGGCTATGCTTTCGACAAAAACATCGAAGTCGGTGTGATGGTTGAAACTCCAGCAGCTGCTGCAATTGCCCATCACCTTGCTAAAGAAGTTGAGTTCTTCTCAATCGGAACTAACGACCTGACCCAATATACATTGGCGGTTGACCGTGGTAACGAGATGATCTCACACCTTTACAACCCACTATCTCCTGCTGTATTAACTGTGATTAAGCAAGTGATTGATGCATCTCATGCTGAAGGCAAGTGGACAGGCATGTGTGGTGAGCTTGCGGGCGATGAAAGAGCGACTCTTTTATTACTAGGTATGGGTTTAGATGAATTCTCTATGAGTGGTATTTCTATTCCTGTCGTTAAGAAAACAATCCGTAACTCTAACTTTGCAGAAGTTAAAGCAATGGCGGAAGAAGCACTTTCTTTACCAACGGCAGAAGAAATTCAAGCTTGTGTTGATAAATTTATCGCAGAAAAAACTCAGTAATCGCTTCATTCTAATAGACATTAGATGACAAATATGTCGTCTAATGTCTATGCTTGGTATATTATACCGAAAATTGAATGATTAAATCCTAGGAGCACAGCACATGGGTCTGTTTGATAAACTAAAAAAATTAGTGTCCGATGACCGAACAGAAGTTGGAGCAATCGAAATAATCGCCCCTCTTTCAGGTGACATTGTAAATATTGAAGACGTGCCAGACGTTGTTTTCGCAGAGAAAATCGTTGGTGATGGTATTGCGATTAAACCAAATGGCGACAAAATTGTCGCGCCAGTTAATGGTACCATTGGTAAGATTTTTGAAACAAACCACGCATTTTCTATTGAATCAGATGAAGGTGTAGAGCTTTTTGTCCACTTCGGTATTGATACTGTAGAACTTAAAGGCGAAGGGTTTACTCGTATCGCTGAAGAAGGTCAATCCGTTAAAGCAGGCGATACAGTGCTTGAGTTTGATTTGGCTTATCTACTTGAAAATGCGAAATCGACTTTAACACCTGTCGTTATCTCGAACATGGATGAAATCAAAGAGTTGAATAAACTTTCTGGTGCGGCCGTGGTTGGAGAAACGCCAGTTTTACGTGTAACGAAATAATCGCATATTTTGTTAGGTCTAAAAAAACGCCGCTAAGCGGCGTTTTTTTATGATTCAACGAAACCAACAACGATCCTAGTAACCCAATGCATAGCGAAGCGCTCGCTTTTTTAAAGGTCCTGCATGCTGGGCTGTTTTCAGAGCAATATTACGCATCAATTTCAACGGCATGATGTCATTGCTAAACAGTTTGTAAAAAACATCCATCCCACTTTGCATCGCTAAATTATCAATCTTTCTATTTTTCTGGTACTGCATAAACATTTGCTCAGTTAACATCGAACTTTCGCTGGTTTGTTTCAATAACTCCCTGACATCTTTAAATCCCAAATTTACGCCCTGGCCAGCCAATGGATTTATCGTATGTGCAGCATCACCAACAAGAACACAATGTTTAGAAACATAACGTTGCGCATGACGACGAACCAATGGGAATGAACCATGATCGCTCACTTCAACCTCCCCTAATTGATTAGGAAAATGCCTTTCTATTTCTTCTTTTAACTGAACTGAGTTCATTGCCGATAGCTGGCGAATACGTTGTGGTGAGTCATACCATACCAATGAAGCTTGATGTCCACCCATTGGTAAATACGATCTCGGTCCTGAAGGAAAAAACTGCTGCCAAGTAACGTCTTCTTGCACTAGCGTAGTCTTAACATTAATCAACATGCAGTGATGACGATAATCCCACGCAGTGACTCCGATATTAGCAAATGTGCGCACTTTAGAATTGGCCCCATCAGCGCCAACCACCCAATCAGTCGCAACCTTTTCCCCAGACGACAGATGCAAAATGGAATTATCAGCAAACTCGATCGAATTGATCTCATCTGGACACAACACGGTTAGGTTTGGATAAAGTGAAAACTGTTGCCACAAGCCTAGCTGTATAACGCGGTTTTCTACCATATACCCCAATTGATCAAGTGCTATTTCTTCTGCGAAAAACGATGTCTTACAATTTTCATGTTCCCACGTTTCCAAGCCCTTATACGGACATATTCTCATCTTCTCAATCGCAGGCCACACTCCTAGCTGCTGCAGAAACTCAACCGAAGCCATCGATATTGCCGACACTCTAAGATCCATAGGTTGCTCAGCGTCAAAAGCACACGGTGGCGTTTGTTCAATCAGCACGACCTCTCTACCCTGCTGAGCTAAACCCAACGCGGTTGCTGCACCAACCATTCCACCACCGACTACGGCTAGTTCCACTTTTTTCATCGTCATCATCGCTAACTATTTGATTTTGTATTCTGATTTTTAATTGTACGATCTTCATATCAGATTGCGAATCTATTTCGATTATATCACTACTTAAAATAAGGCTTCTCTCGCTATATAACCTTGGTTTAAATTGATTGTTGAGATTGACTAGTCAGTGACTTTTTAAAGCAGTACAATACGCGGCTACCACGAAATCGGATAACCAACCAGTATTTACCCGAATGGGTCAATGACACCAAAAATTGATAATACGAGCGAAAGAAATGAGTAAGAAACTGCTAATTAAAACTTGGGGCTGTCAGATGAACGAATACGATTCATCGAAAATGGCCGACCTACTCAATGCAACAAATGGCTATGAGTTAACAGAAGTGCCTGAGGAAGCAGATGTACTACTACTGAATACCTGTTCTATTCGTGAAAAAGCGCAAGAAAAAGTCTTTCATCAGCTTGGCCGTTGGAAAACCTTAAAAGATAAAAAACCGGGCGTTGTTATCGGTGTCGGCGGCTGCGTTGCCACTCAAGAAGGTGACCATATTCGTGAACGAGCTTCATTTGTCGATGTTATTTTTGGCCCTCAAACGCTGCACCGTTTGCCTGAAATGATTAAACGCTCTCATGATGATCATGCACCGGTGATGGATATTTCATTCCCAGAGATAGAGAAGTTCGATAACCTGCCTGAACCCAAAGCAGAAGGTGCAACCGCATTCGTCTCTATCATGGAAGGATGCTCAAAATATTGTACTTACTGTGTCGTGCCTTATACTCGAGGCGAAGAAGTCAGTCGCCCAATGGATGACGTTCTATTTGAAGTAGCACAACTTGCTGAGCAAGGCGTACGTGAGGTCAACCTATTAGGCCAAAACGTGAATGCCTACCGAGGCCTAACACATGACGGTGATATCTGTTCATTCGCCGAATTACTAAGACTTGTCGCCTCTATTGATGGTATTGACCGCCTTCGCTTTACCACCAGTCATCCATTAGAGTTTACCGATGATATCGTTGCTGTGTATGAAGACACCCCAGAGTTAGTGAGCTTTTTGCACTTGCCTGTTCAAAGTGGCTCCGATCGTATTTTAACCATGATGAAGCGACCGCACACCGCCATCGAGTATAAATCTATTATTCGTAAGCTGCGTAAAGCTCGCCCTGATATTCAAATTAGTTCCGACTTTATCGTAGGCTTCCCAGGTGAAAGCGATCAAGATTTCGCAGATACGATGAAATTAATCCGTGATGTGGATTTCGATATGAGCTTTAGCTTTATCTTTTCACCACGCCCAGGCACTCCGGCAGCGGATTACCCATGCGATCTCTCTGAAGAAACGAAAAAAGAACGTTTGTATGAACTGCAACAAACGATCAATACTCAAGCAATGCGCTATTCACGTCTAATGCTTGGGACAGAACAACGCATTATTGTCGAAGGCCCATCGAAAAAGAACTTGATGGAACTTCGCGGACGTACCGAGAACAACCGTGTCGTGAACTTTGAAGGCTCTGCTGACCTGATTGGTCAATTCGTTGATGTTAACATTGTTGATGTCTTTGCAAATTCACTTCGTGGTGAGTTAGTCAGAACCGAAAGCGAAATGAACCTGCGTATTGCGGTATCACCATCCGCAATGATAGAAAAGACCCGTAAAGAAGATGAGCTTGGAGTAGCAACGTTTACCCCATAATCTCGGATAACAAGTCACAAAGTGCCCGGTCGCAATCGGGCACTGCGTTATGACAGAATTGAGAGGCAACATTGAGTACGAAAATAGTAACATTAGAGATCGACTTAGAACCTTCTGATAACCGCCGCCTTGCCAGTCTTTGTGGTCCATTCGATGATAATATCAAACATTTAGAGCGCCGATTAGGGGTTGAAATAAATCACCGCAGTGAGCACTTTACTGTTGTTGGTAAGCCTCATGCTGCCTCGGCCGCAATCGATATTTTGCGCACTCTTTATGTTAATACAGCTCCTATTCGTGGTAATACTCCAGACCTCGAACCCGAACAAGTTCACTTAGCCGTCAAGGAATCGGGTGTACTTGAGCAAGACACGACTGAAGCGTCGATTGTCTATGGTAAAGAAGTCACCATTAAGACAAAGAAAGGGGTAATAAAACCTCGCACGCCAAATCAAGCGCAATACCTAATGAATATGGTGACGCACGACATCACGTTCGGTATTGGTCCTGCCGGTACAGGTAAAACTTACCTCGCGGTAGCAGCAGCGGTTGACGCACTTGAACGTCAAGAAATCCGTCGTATTCTACTTACACGCCCAGCGGTCGAAGCCGGCGAAAAGCTTGGTTTTCTCCCTGGTGACCTGAGTCAGAAAGTCGACCCATATTTACGCCCACTTTACGATGCATTATTTGAAATGCTTGGCTTTGAACGTGTTGAGAAGCTCATCGAACGCAATGTTATCGAAGTTGCTCCGTTAGCTTATATGCGTGGGAGAACGTTAAACGACGCCTTTATTATCCTCGATGAAAGCCAAAACACCACGGTAGAACAGATGAAAATGTTCCTTACTCGTATTGGCTTCAATTCTAGAGCGGTTATCACTGGAGATGTCACTCAGATCGATTTACCACGCGGAGCCAAATCTGGCTTACGTCATGCAGTGGAAGTCCTTAGTGACGTCGATGATATCAGCTTCAACTTCTTTATTGCTGAAGATGTGGTAAGACACCCAGTGGTCGCTCGAATCGTCAACGCCTATGAAAAATGGGAAGCTAAAGATCAAAAAGAGCGCAAAGAAATCGACCGGAAACGACGTGAAGAACGTGAAACTCAACAAGCCGAAGCATTAACGCGCGCTGCACTTGCCGTGACCACGGCTCCACAAACAGACTCGAATTAGCGGTTAAACTCACGCTTGGAATTGATAGAAAATGGCCATTGAACTTGATCTACAGATCGCGACAGAACATTCAGAAAATTTGCCTTCTCACCATCAGATTCAAGAGTGGGTAGATAAGATCATTACCCCATTTCAAGCTGAAGCCGAACTTACTGTACGGCTTGTCGACGAACAAGAGAGCCAACAACTTAACTCACAATATCGTCACAAAAACAAGCCAACAAATGTGCTCTCTTTTCCCTTTGAGGCTCCGCCAGAAGTCGAATTAGCTCTATTGGGTGATTTAGTCATTTGTTGCCCAGTAGTTGAACGGGAAGCAAAAGAACAGAATAAGACGCCAATAGCACATTGGGCTCATATGGTTGTACATGGCTGTTTGCATCTGCTAGGTTATGATCATATTGACGATGATGAAGCCGAAGAGATGGAAGCTCTGGAAGCTGAAATCATGCTTGATATTGGGTATAACGACCCTTATATACTAGAAAAGTAGTAGGAAAATACATAACTTTAATGATAAAAAAATCGCTGTTAATACAGCTAATTTTTAATCATTATCATGTGTGCTATCACACATCTGATAGCCTAAGTAAACAGAGATAAAATGAACGAAGACAATTCGCAAAGCGCAGACGGTCCCAGTCGAAAGACATTTTTAGACCGTATAGGACAAATCTTTCAAGGTGATCCCAAGGATAAAGACGATCTCGTCGAGGTTATCCGGGGTTCAGAGGTCAACGATTTAATCGATCACGACACGCGGGATATGCTCGAAGGCGTCATTCAAATCGCCGATATGAGAGTCAGAGATATTATGATTCCTCGCTCTCAAATGGTGACTGTCGATATCACCGACTCTCTCGATCAAATCGTAACGCTTATTTCCGATGCACAACATTCCCGATACCCTATCGTCAGTGAAGACAAAGATCATGTCGAAGGTATTCTACTAGCCAAAGACCTCCTGAAATATCTAGGCTCTCAAAGCGCACCGTTTACTATCACCGAAGTGACTCGTCCTGCTGTTGTCGTTCCAGAAAGTAAGCGCGTCGATCGCTTATTGAAAGAGTTTCAAGAAGAGCGCTACCACATGGCGATTGTTGTTGATGAATTTGGCGGAGTATCTGGGGTTGTCACCATCGAAGATATCCTCGAAGAAATCGTCGGTGATATCGAAGATGAAACCGACGAAGAAGATGAAAGATATATCCGTCAGTTAAGCAAGCATACTTTCTCTTTAAGTGGTTTAACCACCATCGAAGACTTTAACGAAACGTTTGGCACTCAGTACAGTGATGATGAAATCGATACCGTTGGCGGGTTAGTAATGACAGCATTCGGTCATCTACCTGAACGTGGTGAGTTGGTATCCGTTGGCGAATTCCAGTTCAAAGTAACCAACTCTGATAACCGCAGAATTGTCCAATTACAGGTCACCATTCCCGATGATGACTCATCATCTGAGCCTGACTCTCCATAACGTTTTGGTATTTGGAACACATATCAATGGTTAAATTTACAACCTCTATTTGGTTACGCTCCGGCGTAACCTTATTTGTTGGTGCAGCAACTTCTCTCGCTTTTGCTCCCTATTCTATTTGGCCAGTTGCCATTCTTTCTCTAGCATTTCTCATAAATCTATCAACTCAACAATTGTCATGGAAAAGTGCTTTTTCTGTTGGCTGGCTTTGGGGGCTTGGGTTATTTGGCTTAGGGTTAAGCTGGGTTCATGTCAGTATCGATACCTTTGGTGGCGTCCCACCAATTGTCAGTGTGATTCTGTTATTTTTTCTATCTGCGTATTTGGCATTATTTCCAGCGTTATTTTCTGTGCTGGTACAAGGCTGTTGGCAACAAAAACCAACCTATCGATTTCTTATTGCCGTCCCCGCATTTTGGTTAGGCATTGAGGGGTTACGTGGCTGGTTATTTACAGGGTTTCCTTGGTTATGGCTTGGATACAGTCAAATCGACTCTCCTTTAGCCAGTTATGCTCCTGTCGGCGGTGTTGAATTAATAAACATGATTGTTGCATTGGCCGCTGGCTCACTCGTTTACTACTGGCAACAACGAAAACTCATCGCACTGCTACCGATCGTATCCATATTTATCGTCGCCTACTCACTCAATAATATTCCATGGGTCACCTTGAAAAAGGGAACCGATACAACGATTGCCCTTATTCAAGGAAATATCGACCAAGAAATAAAGTGGCTACCTTCGCAACGCTGGCCGACAATAGAGAAGTACACGCAACTTACCGAACAAAATATCGATGCTGATATCATCATTTGGCCCGAAGCGGCTATCCCGGCATTTGAATCTGAACTACCCCATTTTTTCGAAATCATTGATCGATTTGGCAAAGAAGAAAATATCGCGATTATGACTGGAGTATTAAATCAACTTGATGCTCAAACATTTTATAACAGTATTCTCGTGCTTGGGGAAAATGGTCGCGGTGAGTATCAGCATGACATCGATGCTCTTTACCACAAACATCACTTACTGCCGTTTGGTGAATTTGTTCCATTCGAAGAGTGGCTTCGCCCTATTGCTCCGATCTTTAATTTGCCAAACTCAGCGTTTTCGCGTGGTGACTATATTCAAAAGAATATCTTCGCTAATCAACGCTATTTTATCGCAGCATTGTGTTATGAAATCATTTTTGGTGAGCAACTTCGAGATAATTTTACGACTCAAACCGACTTTATTTTAACCCTATCCAATGACGCATGGTTTGGTGACTCAGTTGGACCACTGCAACATATGGAGATCGCGAGAATGCGAGCTCTCGAATTAGGTCGCCCATTAGTACGTGCAACCAATACTGGAGTGACTGCGATAACAGATCCAAAAGGAAAAATCATCGAACAAATCCCTCAGTTTGAAGTGGCTGTATTGAAAAAGACCATTAGCTCATATCAAGGCCTAACCCCATACGTTAAATATGGAAGTTGGCCCATCTATATGATCCTATTGTCTGCATTGATACTCGCACGTTTAACCACACGAGATAAATCAAGCTCTACTAAGGCTTGATAGGCAGTCGACGAAAGTGATGATTACCACACTCAGTACAATCACTCACCGCGGTGGGATGATTGTACTCAACACGATGACCACACTTCTCACAACCCAACGTACCTAATCCGATGATATCGCCAGTCTGATAAGTGCCTTGGGTTTCGAGTTCATGAAAAAACTCTGTTTGCTCAATAAAAGTTTTATCCGAAATTTCTGCTAACCCTTGCCAGATAGAATTTTCAATCATCAAATAAAACGGCCCACTTTTACTTTCTTCATAACTCTGAGCAAACTCATTTAAATCCGCCTGGACATAAGCCGAAATTAAAGAAAGTTCATCTTTCGTCATATCAGATGCGGCATGGGCAACCTTTTCTGACGTTTGAACCACGTCTTCGAGGTCTTCTTGGTTGATTTTGAGTTTATTGATCACCGTTTCAAGCAAAGAAACGTATCCTGCGCTGCGTTTTGGCATAACTTACCTCCATCAAACCAGATTGGCTATTGTTGTGCACTGCTGCTTTAGGTATTCTATGTCGATCTAAAAGTCGCTGTTCTAATTGAACTCACAAATTCCAAGATAACCGGATATCGTCGATGCAAGATCAATACAACCCTCAAGAAATTGAAAAAAAAGTTCAGGCCCATTGGGACAACAACAAGACCTTTGTAGTAAGTGAAGACCCAAATAAAGAAAAATTCTACTGTCTATCCATGTTTCCTTACCCAAGTGGTCGCCTTCACATGGGACATGTACGAAATTACACCATTGGTGACGTTATCGCGCGCTTCCAGCGTCTCCAAGGAAAAAACGTCATGCAACCCATCGGTTGGGATGCATTTGGCCTTCCAGCTGAAAATGCTGCCGTAAAAAATAAAACGGCTCCTGCACCTTGGACGTACGAAAACATTGAATACATGAAAACCCAGCTTAAGCTTCTGGGTTTTGGTTACGATTGGAATCGTGAATTTGCGACCTGCCGCCCTGAATATTACCGTTGGGAACAACAGTTCTTCACCAAGCTATATGAGAAAGGTTTGGTCTATAAGAAAACCTCGTCTGTAAACTGGTGCCCACACGATCTAACCGTCCTTGCGAACGAGCAAGTTGAAGATGGTTGCTGCTGGCGTTGTGATACTCCTGTTGAACAAAAAGAAATTCCTCAATGGTCAATCAAAATCACCGCGTACGCACAAGAGTTACTGGACGATCTCGATAACCTTGAAGGTTGGCCCGATACAGTAAAAACCATGCAGCGTAACTGGATTGGTCGCTCTGAAGGTGTCGAATTATCGTTTCAAGTTGCAGGAAATGATGATCTAGAGGTCTATACAACCCGTCCGGATACTTTAATGGGTGTGACTTATGTTGGTATCGCAGCCGGACACCCATTGGCTGCAGAAGCGGCTAAAAGTAACCCACAACTCGCTGAGTTTATTGACGATTGTAAAAACACCAAAGTTGCTGAAGCCGAATTAGCAACCATGGAGAAAAAAGGGATGGCAACAGGCTTAACGGCTATTCATCCCTTAAACGGTCGTGAAGTTCCGATTTACGTCGCCAATTTCGTTCTGATGGATTACGGTACTGGCGCGGTTATGGCCGTTCCTGCTCATGACCAACGTGATTATGAATTTGCGACAAAATATGGCTTAGATATCGTGCCTGTCATTCAACCAAGTGACGGTAGTGCATTAGATGTTTCAGAAGCGGCTTATACCGAAAAAGGTGTGCTGTTTAATTCTGGTGAATTCGACGGTTTAGAATTTAAAGCGGCATTCGATGCTGTTGCAGCCAAATTAGAAGCAGAGAACAAAGGAAAGAAAACAGTTAATTTCCGCCTACGTGACTGGGGCGTATCACGTCAACGTTATTGGGGTGCACCAATCCCAATGGTAACGACTGAAGATGGTGAGGTTCATCCTGTACCCGCCGACCAATTACCGGTTATTTTACCTGAAGATGTGGTAATGGATGGCGTCACAAGTCCTATTAAAGCCGATAAATCTTGGGCTGAGACCACATTTAATGGCGAACCCGCTCTACGCGAAACCGATACCTTTGATACCTTTATGGAATCATCTTGGTATTACGCGCGTTACTGTTCACCGCAAGCGGACGATATTCTTGATCCAGAAAAAGCCAACTACTGGCTACCTGTCGATCAATATGTAGGAGGTATCGAGCACGCCTGTATGCACCTGTTGTACGCGCGCTTCTTCCACAAACTGCTTCGTGATGCTGGATTTGTAACATCAGACGAACCATTTAAGCAATTGCTTTGCCAAGGTATGGTACTCGCAGATGCCTTCTATTGGACCAATGAAAAAGGGACCAAAGAGTGGATTTCGCCTACAGATGTAAAAGTAGAACGTGACGGTAAAGGTCATATCATTTCCGCAATCGACAACCTAGGTCGTACTGTTGAGCACTCAGGTATGATCAAAATGTCTAAGTCGAAAAACAACGGGATTGACCCGCAAGAAATGGTCGACAAATACGGTGCTGATACCGTACGTTTGTTTATGATGTTTGCTTCTCCAGCAGACATGACACTTGAGTGGCAAGAGTCTGGTGTTGAAGGTGCGAACCGCTTCTTGAAGCGTGTATGGCGTTTAGTGAATGAGCATGCTGAAAAAGGTGAAGCCAAAGCCGTAGAGGTCAGTAGCTTAACCAATGACCAAAAAGCACTACGTCGTGATATTCATAAAACTATCGCGAAAGTAAGTGATGATATCGCTCGTCGTCAAACCTTTAATACCGCGATCGCGGCAATTATGGAATTGATGAATAAGCTCACAAAAGCACCTCAAGATTCTGAACAAGATCGTGCAGTGTTAGATGAAGCCGTAAAAGCAATCATCGTCATGCTATTCCCAATTACTCCTCATATCTGTTTTGAAATGTGGGAAGGCATTGGTCAGAAAGATGTTGATTTTGCAGATTGGCCAAGCTTCGATCCTGCCGCTTTGGTTGAAGACGAAAAACTCATCGTAGTTCAAGTCAACGGCAAGCTTCGTGCGAAAATCACTGTTGCTGCTGATGCAAGCAAAGAACAGGTAGAAGAACTTGGATTGGCGAACGAACATGTCACTAAGTTCACCGATGGTTTAACCATTCGTAAGGTTATCTACGTACCCGGTAAACTTCTGAACATAGTGGCGAACTAAATCGACAAATACGAGTCTGTAAACAGAGCCTCTGCTCTGTTTACTTCTCTTAGCGCTTTTACTTAAGAGTGACTAAGAGAAGTTTTAATGGCGATATAGCTCTTAACAATCTTGCGCTTAGCCGCTTAGTGATAGGAACATCATGCAATTACTCTCCGCTATAAACACGAAAATTCTATTAACCACTCTTTGCGTAACGCTGCTTTCCGGTTGCGGATTTCACATGCGAGGAAATTATAGTGTTCCTGAACAACTGCAAACGCTTTCCTTAACCAGTCACGACCAATACAGCACCTTAACTCGACTCGTAAAGAACCAATTAAAACTGAATGATATTCAGTTGGTGATGCCAGCCGAGAACATTCCGAATTTAAAAATAAGGAGTGAAAGTGTTTCGACCACAACGATATCAATATATCAAAATACTCGAGCAGCTGAAAAAGCGATTACGTTAAAAGTTAGCTATCAGATCACCACTCCAGATGTTGGGGTGCAAACTTTATCCACCAGTGTCACCAGAAGTTATTTAGATAACTCTCTAACAGCGTTAGCAAAGTCAGTCGAAAAAACGATGATCATAGACGAAATGCGTGAAATTTCCGCTTCTCAAATTATCCGTCAATTGGCCCGACTCGAAAGTGATGATACTGAATCTAATGAGGTCATAGAAACTGATTCTCATACGGTCTCTACAACACTCATCTCAGAGTAAGGGATAGGTAAATGCGAATTTACCCAGAACATGTCGCCGAACAACTCAAAAAAGGGTTAAGCTCGGTATACCTTGTCTTTGGGCCCGAACCATTGCTGGTGCACGAAACGCTGACCCAGATAACGAACAAAGCGAAACAGGATGGATTTGAAGAGATTCATCGCTACCAAGTGGATACCAGCATTGATTGGGATTCGATCTACGATCAATGCCAAGCATTAAGTTTATTCTCTTCTCGTCAAATAATAGAAATTGCGCTACCTGAAACTGGCGCGAATGCGGCCACGGCAAATCATTTGATCGAAGTGAGCCAATCTTTAAACCCAGATATTTTGCTTATTGTTCATGGTTCAAAACTGACCAAAGCTCAAGAAAACAGTAAGTGGTTTAAAGCGCTCAACTCTGAAGCAACTCTCGTGACTTGCTTAACGCCGGATCTTAATCGTTTACCCCAGTTTATTCGCCAACGTTGCTCTCAATTGGGGTTAGTCCCCGATCAAGAATCATTAAAAATGCTAGCGCAATGGCACGAAGGTAACCTACTCGCCTTGGTTCAAAATTTAGAGAAGTTGGTTCTGCTTTACCCAGATGGACAATTAACCCTGATCCGGTTGGAAGAGTCGTTAAGTCGCCATAACCACTATACCGTTTTTCATTGGACAGACGCATTACTTCAAGGAAAACCCAATCGAGGCCAGAGAATTCTTCGTCAATTAAAAGCGGAAGGGGTCGAAGCCACTATTTTGTTGCGTTCCATTCAAAAAGAGCTGCTGCTCCTATGGCAACTAAATAGCAAGCCGCAAAACCAACTTGCGTCCGAATTTGAACGATTGCGTATTTGGAATAATAAACGACCGCTTTATCAGGCTGCTTTGAATCGCTTAAATTCAGATAAAATTCAGGATCTTATTAAACAGTTGACCGCTATAGAAATCTTGGTAAAGACTCAGTATAGTGACCCCCCTTGGCTTGCATTAGAGCAACTAAGCCTAGATTTAAGCTACAACGCTTCAAAATCATAACGACTTTGACACTTACCAAAACAAAGCATGCTATGATTTTACTGTTTTAGACCCCCCGATCGATTGAGGTAAAACTTTGCAACACGAAGATTTAAAACTGTTTCTAGCCGACAAGGCTGACGATATGAAAGCAGAAAACATCGTCACTCTAAACGTCACAGGCAAATCAACACTAACCGATTACCTAATTATTTGTACTGGCACCTCAAAGCGGCATGTTTCTTCCATCGCTACTCATGTGGCACTAGAAGCCAAAAAACATGGACTTGCACCTCTTGGGATTGAAGGTGAAGCCGAAGGAGATTGGGTAATTTTAGATATGGGCTCTTCCATGCTCCATGTCATGCAAGAAGAGTCTCGAGACACATACCAACTCGAAAAGCTTTGGAGCTAAACGGTGAAAATCCAGCTCGTCGCTGTCGGAACAAAAATGCCCAATTGGGTGGACGTTGGGTTTAAAGAGTATCAGCGTCGATTCCCCAATGATATGCCCCTAGAACTCATTGAGATTCCTGCGGGAAAACGGGGGAAAAATGCGGATATTGCTCGTATTCTTGATAAAGAAGGCGAAGCAATGCTCAATGCCATTGTAAAGGGCAGTCGTATCGTCACCTTGGATATTCCTGGGAAGCCGTGGGATAGCCATCAATTAGCACACCAACTAGACCGATGGAAACTCGATGGTAGAGATGTCGCGATCTTAATTGGTGGTCCTGAAGGGCTGGCACCGGCCTGTAAACAAGCAGCTGAACAAAGCTGGTCTCTTTCACCTCTCACGCTGCCTCACCCTTTGGTCCGTGTCGTGATGGCTGAAAGTCTCTACCGAGCGTGGAGCATTACCACTAATCACCCTTACCATCGCGAGTAGATTTAAATGATTCGTAGACGTAGCCCTATTCGTGATTATCGAGCTGAAGCATGGTTATTTCGTAACCGCGCGGTAGCTGCCTTTGTGCTGATCATTATTTCGGTCTCGTTGCTCGTTGCCAACCTCTACAACATTCAAGTTAATCAATATCAGGACTATAAAACGCGTTCAAACGACAATCGCATCAAAATCGTCCCAATTGCCCCAAACCGAGGTCTCATTTACGACCGAAATGGTGTTTTACTTGCTGAAAACCAACCCATATTCAATCTAGAAATCATCCCGGAGCAAGTAAAGAATATGGATGACACTATATCGGGTTTAAAAAGTCTGCTTCCAATTTCAGAAGAGAGAATTACCGCATTCAATAAAGAGCGCAGACATACCCGACGTTTTAACTCTGTGCCACTACTTCCTCAGCTAACTCCCAAACAAGTGGCAATATTTTCGGTAAATCAGCACAAATTCCCAGGAGTTTCTGTCACCGCGAACCTGAAACGACACTATCCATTTAATGAAGTTTTAACGCATGTTATTGGTTACGTTTCACGCATCAACGACAAAGATATTGCTCGCCTCAAGCGCGAAGACAAAGAAACCCTTTATCAAGCGACTCGAGATATTGGAAAATTAGGTGTCGAGCGCTACTACGAAGATATTCTTCATGGTATTCCTGGATATCAAGAAGTCGAAGTAAATAGTCGTGGTCGTATTATTCGTACCTTAAAATACGTAGCTCCGGTCCCTGGAAAAGACATCGTTCTCAATCTTGATATCGAACTTCAGCAATACGTCAATAAATTGCTCCGAGGCCGACGCGGTTCAGCCGTGGTGCTCGACCCTGTCGATAATGGCGTGTTAGCGATGGTATCCAGCCCGAGTTACGATCCAAATGCCTTTGTTCATGGCATATCAAGTAAAGCCTATAGCAAGCTTTTGAACGATACCAACCGCCCCTTAGTTAATCGAGCGACATTAGGGATATATCCCCCAGCATCGACGGTAAAGCCATTTATTTCGATCGCCGCTCTCCAAGAAGGTGTTATTACTCCTAGCACCACCCGATCTGATCCTGGATATTGGCGAATTCCAAACTCCAAAACTAAGCCTTACCGCGATTGGTTACGCTGGGGCCATGGTAAAGTCAACATAACCAAAGCAATTGAAGAATCTGTCGACACCTTCTTCTACCAAATTGCCTTTGACTTAGGTATCGACCGCCTTTCCACTTGGATGAAAAAATTTGGTTATGGTGAATATACAGGTATCGACATATTTGAAGAAAGCAAAGCCAACATGCCAACACGTGAATGGAAAAGAGCTCGCCATAAAGATACGTGGTATCAAGGGGATACTATTCCTGTTGGAATCGGCCAGGGTTACTGGACTGCCACGCCAATGCAAATGGCCAAAGCAACATCAGTATTAGTCCATCACGGTAAAGTTCGTGCGCCCCATTTATTGCGTGCAACACTTGAGAATGGCGATCCCTTCAATAAACAGGTTTTGGCTGATATCGAATCTTACCCCCCGATAACGAATGTACCAGAGAAATATTGGGATATAGCGATCAATGGAATGTATCTTGTAAACCATGGTAAACGCGGCACGGCCCGAAATGCATTTAAAGGGCAGCCATTTGATAGTGCTGGCAAATCAGGCACAGCCCAAGTATTTGGCCTTGCTGAAAACCAAGAATACAATGCAGATGAATTAGAAGAACACTTGCATGACCATGCTCTGTTCACTGGGTTTGCGCCAGTCAAAGACCCTAAAGTTATCGTATCAGTTGTTCTAGAGAATGCCGGTGGCGGCTCTCGCAATGGTGCACCTGTTGTGCACGATATTTTCTCCAAAGTCATTCTCGATAAAGAAACGATTGTTGAAGAAACGAACGATAAAGAGGCTCAACCGTAATGGAACTCGACCCGTCTACAGGCCGAAATCGTGCCCTATTTGAAAGGCTTCACATTGATCTACCATTGCTTTTAGGCATCTTGCTGGTGATGGCTTTTGGCCTTATTGTGATGTACAGCGCCAGTGGTCAAAATATGGTAATGATGGATCGTCAAGCAATGAGAATTGGGATCGCCGTATGCGTCATGATTGTATTGGCTCAACTTTCTCCGCGAACCTATGAGTCATTAGCGCCCTTTCTTTTCTTTGTCGGCATTGCACTGCTTATCGGTGTACTATTTTTTGGCTCAGTATCAAAAGGGGCGCAGCGTTGGCTCGATATTGGCGTTGTCCGATTCCAACCTTCAGAGCTCTTAAAACTTGCCGTTCCACTGATGATTGCCCGATATATCGGTCAGCAGCCATTGCCTCCTACGTTCAGAACATTATGCATTGGTCTGTTAATGGTTATTATCCCAACGATCTTAATCGCGATTCAACCGGACTTAGGTACCTCTATATTAATTGCTGCATCTGGCATATTCGTTATATTTCTCGCTGGGATTGGTTGGCATATTATTTTAACAGCCGCATGTGCTCTTGGTGCATTTATTCCCATATTATGGTTTTTCTTGATGCACGAATATCAGAAAGTCAGGGTGCGTACTCTCTTTGATCCAGAATCAGATCCACTTGGCGCTGGTTACCATATTATTCAAAGTAAAATTGCGATTGGCTCGGGCGGCATTTCCGGTAAAGGATGGCTGCTTGGAACACAGTCACAGCTTGAATTTTTACCCGAACGGCATACCGACTTTATCTTTGCTGTTATTGCTGAAGAATGGGGGCTGATCGGGATCGTCGGATTATTGTCACTTTATCTCTTTATTATCGGACGTGGTCTATACTTAGCTACAAATGCCCAAACCGCATTCGGAAAAATGATGGCGGGCAGTATCGTACTTAGCTTTTTCGTTTATGTCTTTGTAAACATTGGCATGGTTAGCGGCATTTTGCCCGTGGTTGGTGTTCCACTTCCATTAATCAGTTATGGTGGTACATCAATGGTGACTCTGATGGCTGGGTTCGGTATTTTGATGTCAATACATACTCATAGAAAAGCATTTTCAAAGGCAAACTAACTGAATGAGAACCATACGTTTTATTGCAATAACGATCGTCATAAGCACGACCCTCTTATCGGGATGTGCGACCAAAAGCCGTTACTCGATAAAAAATGATGTTGCACCCGACAAGCCACTAGCGGTTGATCATGTTGAGGATGCACAACCCAAATATGAACCATACAGCCGTGGGGGAAATAAAGATTATTCTCTACGTGGCTCACATTATAAAATTATTAAAGATTCGACCGGCTTTAAAGAGCGTGGGATTGCATCATGGTATGGTCAAAAATTCCACGGCCACCTAACATCTAATGGTGAAACCTACGATATGTACTCAATGAGTGCAGCTCACAAGACTTTGCCTCTTCCTAGCTATGTCAAAGTCACTAACCTCGGTAACGGTAAAACCGCAATTGTAAGAGTCAATGACCGTGGTCCTTTCCATGCAGGGAGAGTGATAGATTTAAGCTATGCCGCAGCCTATAAACTCGGCGTACTAAAAACAGGCACTGCTAACGTTGAAATTGAAACTATCAACATTAGTAAAGAACAAACCATAAAAAACACCGGTAAACCGATCATTGGTAATTCCGTGATACAAGTGATAGCTTCACAACATCTTCAAAAAGCTAGAACTTTATCGCAAGATCTAGGTCATAAGTTATCAGCCGAAAGTTTTGTCGACAGTGATACACGCAACCACCGCGTTCTACTTGGTCCATTTAATGACGACCGAACCATGCAACAAACCCTTAAACGGGTGAAAAAATTAGGCTACAACACCGCTTTTATTAGAAAGTATATTGCCGCTAAATAGCGAATTTCGATAAGAATTAATTCATCGCTACCTTAGTTTTTAGTTTCTGATAAGATAACGCCACTTATTGTAAGATTTCGCAGTAATTATGAAAAAAAATAGACTATTTACATCGCTCATTATTTCTTCTGTCGCTATCGCAGCGCCAGTTTCTTCTTCAATTGCATCATCACCAATTGTGATTCCTGATGCACCGCAAATTTCAGCGAAAGGCTTCGTCTTAATTGACTATCATTCAGGAAAAGTCTTAGCCGAAAAAGAGATGAACACTAAGTTATCTCCTGCTAGTTTAACCAAAATGATGACCAGTTACGTCATTGGCCAAGAGCTTAGACGAGGTAATATTACTCTCGAAGATGACGTTGTTATCAGTGAAAACGCGTGGGCAAAAAACTTCCCAGAATCTTCAAAAATGTTTATCGAAGTCGGGACTACTGTAAAAGTTAAAGATCTCAACCGCGGCATTATTGTCCAATCAGGGAATGATGCGTGTGTAGCAATGGCTGAACATGTTGCCGGTTCGGAAGATGCATTTGTCGATTTAATGAATGCGTGGGCCAGCAGTATCGGCATGACGAACACTAACTTTACCAACGTACATGGCCTTGATGACGATCGTTTGTATTCAACACCTTATGATATGGCACAGTTAGGTAAAGCACTCATCCGTGATGTACCTAACGAATACAAGATCTATTCTGAGCAAAAATTTTCTTACAACGGCATCACTCAATACAACCGAAATGGATTGCTTTGGGACAAAAGTATGAACGTCGACGGTATAAAAACCGGTCATACAAGTAACGCCGGTTATAGTTTGGTTAGTTCAGCTTCAGAAGGCAACATGCGATTGATCTCTGTTGTGATGGGAACCAAAAATGAAAATGCACGTAAAGCGGAAAGCAAAAAGCTGTTAAGTTATGGATTCCGTTTCTTTGAAACCGTTTCCCCTCATAAAGCGGGCGAAACATTTATCAATGAGCGCGTGTGGATGGGTAACAAAAGCACAGTCTCATTGGGTGTTGATCAAGACACCTATGTCACGTTACCTCGAGGTCAAGCTAACAGCCTAAAAGCAAGCTTTGTTCTTGACGAATCACTTGAAGCTCCAATTATTGAGGGTACGAAAGTCGGTACTTTATACTATCAATTGGATGGAAAAGATGTGGCTCAATATCCATTGTTAGCGCTAGAAAACGTCGATAAAGGTAGTGTTTTCAGTCGACTATGGGACTACATTGTTCTGCTGGTTCAAAGCTTTTTCTAACGCTTTTTCCATCGCAAAGAATGACACAACAAAAAGCCACTTTTAGTGGCTTTTTGTTTATCTTGAGATCGTGGATATAAATCAGTACTATTCTCAGCCAGCTAACCACTTCCATTAGGAGTTTACTACTATGTTGACTATAAACTCAGATGCTAAATTAAAAGATCTTCTCGAGTTCCCTTGCCCGTTTACATTTAAGATCATGGGTCAAGCAAAGCCTGAACTGCCAGAGAAAGTACTGGAAGTTATTCAACGTCACGCCCCTGGAGATTACAGTCCAGTCATCAAGCCAAGCTCAAAAGGTACCTATAACTCGGTATCGATTCGTATCACCGCAACATCGATAGAACAAGTTGAAACCTTGTACAAAGAATTAGGCGATATCGATATTGTACGCATGGTTTTATAATTGAATTCGCCAATATGCGTACTAATTATGTAATTAAATTTTAATTTATCAATTTTTTTTGATTGAATGATAATGTTAATTTTCTTTTGATTACATACCGTTAGAAAAATAAGCTGCTTTTTTACTCAATGTTTTCATCACCAATGTGGTTCAATAGTAGTAAAACAGTTTATAATCGCTTTACATAACTATCTATATTGAGCTAACTCATGCCCCACTCTCTTGTTGTGAGAAATCTCGGCCTTCAGGATTACCAACCTGTATGGCAAGCGATGCATGATTTCACTAACAACCGTGATAACACCACCACCGATGAAGTATGGTTGGTAGAACATAACCCAGTATTCACACAAGGTCAGGCAGGAAAGTCTGAGCACTTGTTAAATACAGGTGATATCCCCGTGATTCAAAGTGATCGAGGTGGACAAGTGACCTATCATGGTCCAGGCCAATTAGTTGCTTACTTCTTGATAAATTTGCGACGAAAAGAACTCGGGGTACGAGAGTTAGTTACTGATATTGAAAATATAGTCATTAAAACCTTAGACGCGTACGCGATTGAATCTGCCGCTCGCCCTGATGCGCCTGGTGTGTATGTCGAAGGAAAAAAAATATGCTCACTAGGACTTAGGATCCGCAAAGGTTGCTCATTTCATGGGTTGGCCTTAAACATCAATATGGACCTAAACCCATTCCTTCAAATTAATCCCTGTGGGTACCAAGGAATGGAGATGATTCAAGTGAGTCAATTAGGCGGCCCCGATGATGTAGAATCAGTCGCACAACAACTTGTAAATGAGCTTGTAGTCATTCTAAATTACAAGCATGTCGAATTTCTTACAGAAGCAGCGAATCATGAGTAAACCTATTGAGATGGAAAAAGGCGTTAAATATCGTGACGCCGATAAGATGGCACTAATTCCAGTGAAAAACATGCCTGCGGAACAAAAAGAAGTTCTGCGCAAGCCTGCATGGATGAAAATAAAACTGCCATCTGATAGCAAAAGAATTAAAGAGATCAAAAACGCGATGCGTAAAAATGATCTCCATTCTGTATGTGAAGAAGCCTCTTGCCCTAACCTAGCTGAATGTTTCAACCACGGCACGGCAACATTTATGATATTAGGTGCCATTTGTACTCGTCGTTGTCCATTTTGTGATGTAGCCCATGGTCGCCCTGTTGCTCCTGAAGCAAATGAACCCAAAAAGCTGGCGCAAACCATCAAAGATATGAAGTTGAAATATGTCGTTGTCACGTCCGTTGACCGAGATGATCTGCGTGATGGTGGTGCACAACATTTTGCTGACTGTAATCGCGAAATTCGCGCGCAGAACCCAGATATTCGAATCGAAACCCTTGTTCCTGATTTTCGTGGCCGAATGGATACCGCGTTAGAGCTATTAAAAGACAATCCACCAGATGTGTTTAACCACAACTTAGAAACGTCGCCTCGTCTTTATCGTAAAGCTCGCCCGGGTGCAAATTACAAGTGGTCTCTCACTCTATTGAAGAAGTTCAAAGAACAGCATCCAGATGTCCCTACTAAGTCTGGCTTGATGATGGGCTTAGGAGAAACCAAAGAAGAAATTATCGAAGTATTAAAAGACCTTCGAGCTCACGGAGTGACAATGCTGACACTTGGACAATACCTCGCACCAAGTCGCCATCATCTTCCGGTAGAACGTTATGTACCACCAGAAGAGTTTGATGAGCTAAAAGACATAGCACTGGAACTTGGTTTCACTCACGCAGCTTGTGGGCCGTTTGTACGTTCTTCATATCACGCAGATCTTCAAGCCAAAGGTATGGAAATTAAGTAACACAGAAAGGGAAAGCAAATCGCTAAACTGGCCTTTGCTTTACCTATAGAAACGTATAAAAAAAAGCCCTCGATATCGAGGGCTTTTTAACATTTTTAGAGCTGAACGTAAGTTACGCGTAAACAGGCAGACGCTTACAAATCGTCAATACTTTCTGTTTTGTCTCTTCGATTTTCGCCGAATCATCTACGTTATCAAGTACGTCACACATCCAGTCTGCTAGCTCTTTCGCATCATCAGCAGTAAAGCCACGACGCGTAATAGCTGGAGCACCAACACGAATACCAGATGTTACAAACGGGCTTTGTGGATCATTTGGCACTGAGTTTTTGTTCACAGTAATGTTTGCTGAACCTAAAGCGGCATCAGCAGCTTTACCAGTGATTCCTTTTTCAATTAAATCGACTAGGAACAAGTGGTTTTCAGTACCGTTAGAAACAATTTTGTAGCCACGAGCTTGGAACTGTGCTGCCATCGCTTTTGCATTTTCAACAACGCGAGCTTGGTAGGCCTTAAATTCTGGTTCCATCGCTTCTTTGAACGCAACCGCTTTAGCAGCGATAACGTGCATCAAAGGACCACCTTGACCGCCAGGGAATACCGCAGAGTTCAGCTTCTTGTACATTGCTTCGCCATCATTTGACAGAATCAATCCACCACGAGGGCCAGCCAGTGTTTTGTGCGTTGTTGTGGTAACGACGTGCGCATGAGGAACTGGAGTTGGATAAACACCAGCCGCAATCAAACCAGCAACGTGAGCCATATCAACAAATAGGTAAGCACCTACTTTATCGGCAATCTCACGCATGCGTGCCCAATCAACAATTTGAGAATACGCAGAAAAACCACCAATAATCATTTTTGGCTTGTGTTCAACAGCAAGTTCTTCCATCTCTTGGTAATCAATTTGACCAGCTTCATCGATACCATAAGGGATAACATTGTAGTGCTTACCAGAGAAGTTTACTGGTGAACCGTGCGTTAAGTGACCACCATGAGCCAAGCTCATACCTAATACAGTATCACCTGGATTCAATAGAGCCATGTAAACAGCGCTGTTTGCTTGAGAGCCAGAGTGAGGCTGAACATTTGCGTATTCACAACCGAATAGCTGACATGCACGTTCAATGGCTAGAGATTCTGCCTTATCTACGTATTCACAGCCGCCGTAATAACGTTTGCCAGGGTAACCTTCAGCGTACTTGTTCGTTAGCTGAGTCCCTTGAGCTTCCATTACACGAGGACTGGTGTAGTTCTCAGAAGCGATAAGTTCAATGTGCTCTTCTTGACGAAGAGTTTCTTCTTGGATAGCTGCGAATAATTCCGCATCGTAATCAGCGATATTCATATCACGCTTAAGCATCAGTATCTCCTGCTTCAGATAAAACTGAATTGTGTTCAAAGGCTCTGGTTCGACAAAAACGCAAACGTTTTCGTCATAGTGTTGGCGCGTATTCTACATAAATAGGTCGTGATCATAAAGCCTATTTTACGTAAACAAACATGCAGTTCTTTCATAATGTTCATTAGTTAAGGTCATAGCATTTATAAAAATGCGCAATGCATGTCTAGCTGTCAATCCGAGACTTTACAGTGCGTATAAGAAAACGTACACAAGCCCTACGCAATTTACTCCTTACCTCTATATCTAATCAGCAATTTTTCCTACCATAAAGTGAGTACTCCAGACCTTAGATTATTGAAAAATGAACAAACATTCGATCAAAGAAGATTTCATCGCGTTACTAACGGGCACCTTTTTAGTCGCTCAAGGTATTATGTTTCTCCATCAAGCTGAACTCATCACCGGAGGCACAGCTGGGCTGGCTCTGTTATTAAGTCAAGTTTTACCCGTATCTTTTGGTTGGATATATTTCTCGGTCAATGTACCGTTCTATATCATGGCTTGGAAGCGATTTGGCTCGGCATTTGCGCTTAATACCTTATTCGCTTGTTTCTTAGTATCATTGTTTAGCGACATGTTGCCTAGAGTAGTCGAACTCGGGACCATTAACCCTATCTATAGCGCCACGACTGGCGGTGTTCTAATGGGAATTGGCATGTTAATTCTATTTCGTCACAGGGCGAGTTTAGGTGGGTTTAATGTACTTTGCTTA
Source organism: Vibrio phycocola (assembly GCF_053850235.1). Lineage (NCBI taxonomy): Bacteria > Pseudomonadati > Pseudomonadota > Gammaproteobacteria > Vibrionales > Vibrionaceae > Vibrio > Vibrio phycocola. The sequence goes on from NZ_JBSQDJ010000017.1 coordinate 53,960, forward strand.
TGGATCCAAGATAGATGGGGAATTTCTGTCGGTAAAACTCAGGTAATATTAGACTCTGGGATAGTGATAGCGTCACTATTTCACTTACCGACTAATGCTATCTTAATATCGGTCTTTGGTGCGGTCATTCTCAATTGTATTTTAGCGATGAACCATAAGCCATCACGCTATAGCGTTAAATACGGTTAAGACCTATTTCAATACTATTTTACCATTGATTAAAGCGCTGAATTATCAAGCGCTTTTTCTTTGAAAAGCGCGCCTATTTATCAGCCATAAAAAGACGTAAAAACACCCTTTCGCACCGCGTTGCTGAAAAAGACGCCATTCGAACCATTTTCATATCAAAAAGACTTTACACCCGGTTCGAGTTTGTTATGATGCGACCCGCACTTTACTGACATGTTGGGAAAACGTCAGACGAAGTTATACTTTTAGAGTATAAAAAACACCCTGGAGGGGTTCCCGAGTGGCCAAAGGGAGCAGACTGTAAATCTGCCGGCTCCGCCTTCGATGGTTCGAATCCGT
>NZ_JBSQDJ010000018.1:0-145153 GCF_053850235.1 Vibrio phycocola
TCATCGTCTTCTCCCAGACTCATTTGCCACCTTTAAGGTTAGCTTCGTATTAGAGCGGGAGTCCAATTATCTTGTTATATTTTTGGTGCTTACTTACGTAAACGCCTTAGCAATTTTTGTAGTGATTCTTCATACTTTTCTGGTGTATAAAAATCGGCATATAGTTTACCTTGTAAAAAAGTCGGTAATTCACACTCTTCCATAACTAAGGGGAGTACAACTACCTCTCCAGTTCCTATTTCTTTATTCATTGCAATATCTAATTCCTTTTCAACCCAACTAGATTTGATTGACCTAGGAGACAGAATGACACCTATATACTTAGTCATCCTTAACCCCTCATCAATCTTTTTAATTAATGAATCACCAATTTGAATTTCAGCCTCGTCCAACCAAACATTTTTTACGCCATGCTCTTCTAAGCTAGTTTTTAACTTTCTGACAAAAGGCTTATCTTCACTGGTATGGCTAAGAAAAACACCGTCATATTTATGATGTATCACATCATCTTCATCTAATTCTAAAGCGCACTTGAGCAAAGCTGTTATTGCTTCGGTAGATCTTGGTGGAGTTAGTAACCACCCAACATTCCCACCTAAATCAATTTCCATACCCAATTCATAATTTTCGGGAGTTTTGGCCAGACTTTTATGTGATCCCGAAGGAGGATCCAAACACAACCTCCATCCATCTTTGGCCACTTGGTCAAAATATGCTTTTAACTTAATCCCGTCTGGAGTAATCTTTAACTGTCGTGATTTTTTTCTGTAAAGATCATTTCTAGATACTAGCTTTTCAACTTGTTCATTTAAGTATGATATCCAAACTTTTCTATACCCAAAAAATTGCTCTCTTTTTTCTTCAGCTAGAAGCCAAATTACACGGCAACCATTCTTTAAAGCAGCCTTTAATTCTTCTGACCTGTCGTGGTAATCAAAAACTGAATCAAGATCATAAGAGTTATTTTCACTTTTCAACGAAGAGAGTTCATATTCCGAATTGCTAAACTGCCCCTCAGAACCAAATATAAAATGAGAATAGCTTTGAGGATTGATTATTATTAAATCATACTCATATAGAGCATAAGCAGCACGACCTTCATCAATTTCTGGACGACAAAGTCCTAGTGTTTCAATCTCTACATCTTTAATATTTGGACCTGAATAATCTAGCCCAACTAATAATACACTTTTAGTCAATATTGGCTCCCTAAGAAAAAACATAACGAATGACATGGATTCCCCCCTCCCAAGGATCTGCCACACTTAAGTGGTCAACACTATTACTGGAGGCACCATGTCTAATCTATCTTATTGCGGTATTGATCTCGCTAAAAATCACTTCAGTGTTCATGCTATTGACCAGCATGGCAAAGTCGTTCTTCACAAGAATGTCACCCGCTCTAAATTGCTTAATACCATAGCAAAACTGCCCCCATGCGTATAGGTATAGAAGCTTGCGGTGGCGCCCATTATTGGGCAAGAACATTCAATCAACTCGGTCATGACTGCCGTATTATGGCTGCTAAATATGTTGCACCTTACCGAATGAAGGGGAAAAACGACCTTAATGATGCCGCTGCTATATGCGAAGCGGTTCAACGACCATCTACTCGATTTGTTCCTATTAAGTCTCCTGAGCAACAAGCCGTTCTTGCTACTCATCGAATGCGTGAACATTGGGTTCGCGAAAGAACGGCGTTAATGAATCGTATCAGAGCCATTTTATCCGAATTTGGATTTGTCATGGCGACAGGGAAAGCAACTCTCATGAGAGAAGTCCCTCTTCTTTTAGAGGATGCCGAAAACTTGCTACCCCACCAGGCAAGACACATTATTAATGACGCCTACTCACACCTTCAAAGCCTCAACCAGCAAATTGATGATACTGAAAAAACCTTTGCATCTATGGCCAAACAACATGAAAACACCAAACGTCTTCTTAAGGTTCGAGGTATTGGCCCACAAACGGCTACTGCCATCATTGCCGCGATTGGCGATGGTAGTCAGTTCGATAAGAGTCGAGATTTAGCTGCTTGGTTAGGTCTTGTCCCCAAACAGTTCTCTACTGGAGGGAAGAATCGCTTAGGGAGGATAACGAAGCATAGTAACAAGTATATTCGTACTTTGCTAGTTCACGGGGCACGAGCCGTTGTTACCACGATTGGTGACAAACAAGACCGCCTGAGCCAGTGGTGCCGACAAATTAAAGAAAGACGAGGGTTAAATAACGCGCAATTGTGGCACTTGCTGCCAAATGCTCGCATCATCTGGTCTCTTTTACACAACCAAACTGAATATGAAAACTATGCTGCTTAACCATTAAAGCGGTTAAGCTGCATCATTAAGAGTTGAACCCACCGGGTCATTGCAGATGCTAATGATGGAGATAGGTTAAGACCACTTGCGGAGAGCCTGTTAATGCGGCGGACACACTAGATGTCATCTAACGAATAAGGCACCGCAGTCGCGTAAGTCAACAGGGCCACGGTAAACATAAAATTGCCGATAAGTAGGCCGAATGTAGAGCGGCAGTCCAAAACTCATCACTGTTAGTTTAGCGGATGTTTGACAACCGGGGGAATCCATGTAGCCGCGTTAAGTAGTGAGCAACGCCACCACGAAACCTATCCATACCACCTTAAACACAAAACCCAACGATAGCACTAAAAGTGCCAATCGTTGGGAATCAGTCTTAAACGCTGTTATGTGCGTATCTCACCCATGAACGCCTTTGCCTTTTTAGGGCTTGTGATTCTTATAAACTCGATATGACTATACTTTGGATCGTTAAGCAATTCTGTGTAGCGAGACCTATTTTTACTGTACGTTTTCAGCGTCCAAAGGATAATAGAATCTTTGCTAAGAAAAGACTTTCTGAACGACTCAACATTACCCGTTTTATCCCATAATTCTTGCTTGGTCACTGTACGTACTAGAGCCCTTTTCACAGCTTGAAACAGTGTTCTTGCAAAGGAGTAATCAACCCAAACAATAGTATCTACCCTACTCCATTTAATTTCAGCAGTTCGATTGTAGTTACCATCAAGAACCCAGTGTTCGGAGTTTAACCTGTCAGCCAAATTTGCAAAGAACTCTTCATCTGAAGATTCTTGCCAATTAGCTTTCCAAAATAAGGCATCCATTTCAACATAAGGGTACTTTAGCTCACTCGCGAGCATACGGCTGAAAGTACTTTTTCCACTACCACTAGTGCCTATTACATTGATTCTTTTCATCCCCTGACCTGATTTTTAGCCCTAGCATATAACAGTTGTTATATGGACATTGTCCACGTGACAATGTCCATATAATTAGAAAGCAGAACCACTAAAGTTCTGTATCACAACAACTTAGTGAGTCTGAATGTCGAAAAATGACGACAATGTTGTTATAAGTCAGAATCGTATTCTATTTCGATTAACTGTGCATCAAAATACTAGACTTAATGCATATTTATTGACGTGTGTTAATTTGAGTGATGTGCGAATTAACACACAATGTGGCGTAAACCAGTTAAGTCATAATTAATAAAGAGACATTCATAATCACATACTCCCACTCGCGACTTTGTAATACACAACACCAAACAACCCAGCGAAAACTAAAACGGTTATCGCTATTTTTAACCAAATAAATTTCATTAAAACCACTCCTTAAAAAGCACCTAAATGACCGACAAGGCTTTTGAATACATCTAAACAATAGTGAACAAAAACACTGCCTTTTGGCGTGAATGTCCAGACAAATGTACCAATGTTGATGATGGCCATTAACCACAACAACATTTTAAAGGGCTGCTTTTTGGTCTTATGACGTAACCGACGTTGAGCAAATAAAGCACCCGGCCAGCCGCCAATCAGTGACAGAGTTAACAACGTATTTTCCGGTGTACGCCAACGCCCGTTTTGAGCTGCCCTTTTATCCTTGGCAAACATTGCGTAAGTAACAACAGATGAGCCTAAATACAGAAATATAAGATACGTTGGCTGATTCAATAAAAGAACCGCCGCACTCGCAAATACAAGAAACAAAAAGCTAAACACGTTTATTTCATCCAATAGTATCGATGGGTTCATCCCGATCGCATTTTTTACAATTTAACTCAAAGCCCAACTTTGAATCTCGACCAGTTTTGGTAACGACCCAAGGACGGCATACGAACGGTGGATTATGCCGCACATGCTGAAAATGACCGCATTGCAGTTCTGCAACCCAGTCATCTTCTTCGTCTTTGTGATAGCCAACAATCGCTTGCTTCATAATCGCCTATTTGTGCGTTGATCTACGTCGATAATGACCGAACTTCATCATCGGTTAAATAGCGCCATTGACCGACTTCCACATCAAGATGAACACTGCCAATCGCTTCACGGTGAAGTGATGTAACACGATTGCCGACCGCCGCAAACATGCGTTTTACCTGATGGAACTTGCCTTCAGTAATGGTTAACAGCACCTCTTTCGTACTAATCACTTCTAACGTTGCGGGACGAGTGATTTGTTGTTCGCCTTGCAATAAGATGCCAGCCTGAAACAGAGCGGCAACATCGCCGGAGATTGCTCGGGACAACCCAACACGGTAGACCTTGCTGCATTTGTGCTTGGGATTGGTGATAGCAAAAGACCAGCGACCATCATCTGTGATTAACACCATGCCTGTGGTATCAGCGTCCAAACGACCGGCGATGTGTAATTCTGATGTGCTTTCTATGTCTGAAATGTTTGTTTTCAAGCAATTGAATACCGATGGGTAGACTTCATCGATATTGGAACAGACGGTACCGGCGGATTTGTGCATCAGGATATAACGAAACGGGCGCGCGGTTAACGTGACGCCATTAAGCTGAACGGTATTATTTTCGTGTACTTGAGTCGCTTCGTCGGTGAGTATGTCACCGTTAACACTCAAGTCACCACTGTGGATACGCTGAAGCGCTTCGGTTTTGGTTAATTCGGTACTTTTGCAGACAAATTTATCAAGGCGCACAATGGCACGCCCTGATATTCAGTGCTCCATCAACAAGAAAGAACGCCACCAATATCACGTTCGGTCTTGCAGTGCCAAACGTAAACCAAGAGAACAGTAAATCGAACCAATCACCTTGTTTTGCCACTTCATAATGGTCGGCTTACTTTTCAGATAAGCACTCACCTTACCTGCGCTAATAGAGACCGTGATCGTACTCAACAGCCCCATCAAGATAAATAGCACGCCGAGGATGAAAACCTGTGATGAAACCGACCCGTTTGCTGGATTGACGAATTGAGGCAGAAACGCGAGAAAGAACATCGCCGATTTGGGGTTGAATACCTCTAGAATCACCGCTTGTTTGAACGCTTGCTTCGAGGTTGTTTTGCATGTGGTTCGAACCAATGACCCCTCTGACTTAGAGAATATTTCACGCACACCTAAATACACTAAGTAAGCAACACCGATAAACTTAACGATATTGAACAAAAGCGCTGACGTCATGATCACCGCAGAAATCCCAACCACGGCCATAAATGTATGAACTAAATCGCCTAGCGCGATACCTAACCCAGTGGCGATTCCCGCTCGAGATCCAGAGCTCGTTGCCTTCGCTAAGGTAAGAAGTACCGCTGGCCCCGGAATGAATACAAAGCCGAGTAACACGGCTAAATAGGTGATGAGTGTTGCTTGATCAATCATAGTGTTACCCAATAAAAGCTGTTTAATGGTTGGCGGATTAAACCAACAAAACAGGGACACGAATCCCATATTTTCATCTTACCCATTCCTGTCTAACTTTTGCACATATTTATACGATGTTTTTTCAAAGCCGATTCGCTCATAGTATCGCTGTGTCTGCACGCGACTAAGCGATGTGGTTAACTCAAGTATGCTGCACTTTTCGGCAATTGCCTTCGACTTTGCATACTCAATGAGTGTTGAACCAACGCCTTTTCCTCGCATCGAATCATCGACAACGAGTGCAGTAATTCGACAAAACCTTTTGCCAGAAGGAAAGTAATCAAAAAACAATATCGACATCACCGCAACAACGTGACCTTCCAAAACGCCCACATACACATTACTGTGATCATTTGTAGATGATGATAGAAATGCGTCGATTGTCGAGGCGTCAGTGTCATAGCCAAGCTGAACCAGCAACCCTGACAATACACCAGCATCACTTTTTACTGCTTCTCTAATATCGAGTTTAGACATCACCCCTCCTTTGCCATAGTGCAATTTTTGCTCTGGCTAGCTCGATTGGTTAATTTACGTTACGTGCAATCATTAATACTTCATCGGCAGAATAGAGATTTGAGATCGTCGTTTCAACTTCTGCGCCTAATGTCTCTTTGTAGAGTTTCTGAGCAAAGTTATCCGCTCGTGTGGTTACCATAATATGTTTTAACGTCGATCCGTTTTCGGCTAGCGTTTGATTCACCAATGGCAACGATTTTACAATCAACTGACGCCCAATCCCTTGTCCTTGAAACGAAGGTGCCACAGCCAATTGCTCCAATTCAACAACCGCTTCGGGCCTAAAACCACTTTTCTGCGCCCAAATAATATAGCCGACTACTTCGTCACTAATCACCGCGACAAAGCTTAAGAACCGGGGGCTTGCATTAAAGTTACACTGTAGCCATTCACGTGACTTTGTCTGTCTCGTGAATACTTCACTGTGTACTTGAGCGGTTTGTTCAAGGTCAGAACTTTGCATAAATCGAATTAACATTAAAATCTCCATCGATTGAAATTTTTGATGATCAGATATTTGTAGCGTTATCCGTTATCTATCTGCTGGGTGATTGACTCCATCATTAGTGACCACGTCACCTAAATCAAAAGGGTTAACCCCTTCTAAGCACCCAATATTGTACCCATATTCATTCGGACTCGAACGGCGTTGATGGTGAGTATAGATGCCGCAATTTGAGCAGAAATAGTGCTTCGCGGTATTGGTATTAAATTGATAGAGCTTTAGAACGTCTTTCCCTTTTAGAATCTTTATCCCATCCAAAGCGACAGAAGCAACCATTGCGCCCTTTCTTCGACAGATAGAACAATCACAACGTCGAGGTTTTTCAATTCCGTTTGGTAACGACAATTCCAATTTGACCGCACCACAGTGACATGTTGCGATATGCTTTTCTTGTATTTGTGTTACTCCGACTGTTTTGATCATCGATAGATTTCCTTTAGCTGGTTTACTTATCTGACTCCAATTCCGACCTAAGAATAGCAATAGTATACTGGCTGAATACTTTGATCCCTTCACGTTCTAATAGCGCAGTCGTCACTCCGATACCGTCGATTTTAACTCCACCAAACGTACCGTCATAGATTTTTGAACTACCACACGACGGACTTGCTTCGGCGAGTATCGCATATTTAATATCGTTATTTTGGCATGCTTTCAATGCATTTTTAGCGCCTGCGAGAAACGGTTCTGTTACGTCTACGCCATCATTTGCGACAACACGAGCGGCACCAAAGATAACATCGCCACCTTGACCATCGATTATTTCAGCGGGCGGCCTCGGAATCGGCAAACCAGACGATACTTCTGGACAGAAAACAACCATATCAACATGAGTACGGAGCCAGTTAAGATCTAATTCTGATATATTCAAACAACTGCCGTTATATCGAACGTTGTTTCCAACTAAACATGAACTGACTAAAACCTTTTCCACTATTTGCTCCTTTAATTACAAGGCAGAAGTAACGTTTTCGCTTTAGATAAAAACAAGAGTTTGGGGTTAAATCTTCCGACACATTATGAACTGAGGCCCAGCGGCTCCACCAAGATATTTTTCATTGGTGTATTCGAAACCACCTTTTTGATAGCAACTAAATGCAATCGGATTTTTGCAGTTTACGGTAAGATAAATTGAGTGGTAGTCCGAATAGAAAGATTTTAGATAAGCAAATAACGCTTTTACAGAACCAGCCCCTAACCCTTTACCTTGCTGGTTTTTATCCAGTGCAAATGACCTAAGACCGATACTATTTTCTGGACAAAACTCGTAGTGAGACGAATAGGCAATATCGAGCTTAAAGAAACCCACAACAGCATCGTCAGACTTAATTACGTGTAAGTGAATCGTTTTACAATCATCTCGTAGAAACTCGTCTGCTGTACATGCAAACTTTACTTGTTCATCCGCTAGCCGAATTGAACGCACTTGCTCCAAGTGCGAATTATTAAGCTTTTCAACCGTTATCATTATTGCTCCGGTATATCTATTTTATAGTGTAGTATTCAATCTAAGGCTCATTCTTACGATACAATTTCATGGTTCTAATGTGCTTCTAGATATCGAACCGTTTTACCTAATTGAGTCGCAAATTCAATTTCAGATTGGGTACTCTTTCCAATATAACCACCAACATTAATGACGAGAATTTCATCTGATATTTCTATCTTACGTTTATGAAGTTCACCTAGCATTAGCTTTTCTTGTTCAGTAAGTGTCGCGGCTTTTGCTGAACCTAACCCGCCCACGCTCAAAACAATTCGGCCAGCCATCGTTTCATTCAAATTGGCATCAATAAACGCCTGCTCAAATTTAATACTTCCACATAATGTAACGATCAAAGGTTTCATATTTTTTCCTAGTGGCATGACGATAATTCAAACCGCGCAACAGAAATACACCGCAAAGAAAATTACATTAAAACGTTTAATTAGCGCGTTGGTAATCTGTTACCCGAGCCTATTCGCCCAATTTCCGTTGTTCTGGTTGTCGCAATTCTCTTCGGTGTCGTAAGAAATATGGTTATTAATATTCTTAACTTTGATGCTGAGGTTGTTGAATTCGGCCTGAACAAGTGATGCCAATGTTGAACTTTGGTCCGATTGTAAATAATCGTCGAGATTATCATTAGTATCGAAAACACATATCACCTTCAGGCTTTGCGGAAAGTTAGAATAATTAACGTTATGTGTTATCCATTGAAATCCGTTTAGATCTCGTGTCGCAGCATCACAAATGTCCGTTAAACTCTCTCGAAGTTGATTTTCAATTTTCTTATCTGTTTTACGCATAATCTCTTATCTAAATAATAAACCCAGCTGTCACACCGACGCTTCTGGAATCTCTAACAAAAAATCAGTCACGCCAACATCTATCCCTTGTTGATATAACAAGGTCGACAATTGACCACGGTGATGCGTTTGGTGATTAAACAAATGGGATAACAGTTCACCAAAATTTCGAACGCTAACAACACCCTTTGTATTTGAGTATTTTACGTTTTTCAAGAAATCATTCACATTGACCTCATTCTTGAGCCAGTCGGAAATTAAAGTATCAACGTTGTTTCGTAGCAGCTTGAAAGAAACAAGATCGGAACAGAGTACATCATTTAATCCACTCGGTTTAGGAAGATCTAAAATTTTTCTAAGCGTCACGTATTCAGCTGAGTGGGAACAAAACCTCGACAACCATATAATATCACCAACCAAAATATGATTTAACGTCCCCAATATGGAAGAAAAATATGCTCCTAAGTCCTGATTAAGCTTTTCATCTGATAAATCTGATATCACATTTATGATCTGGTTATTCATACGATGGTTATACTCTGCCATCAATATAAAATGATTGAGGTTATTCATTAGCATACGAAGGCAATGACTGATTGAATCAACAGGTTTGACATAAACTTTCCTTTTAACACTCACGTTCTCCCAATTACAGAATTAAGACTGAACAGTGATTTGAACAAATTTCTTCGCTAACTCTAACAACGTGGTTTCGGTGATTACCTCAACGTTATCTTGATCCGCTATTTTTCCATGATTAATCAACACCGTTCTTGGATACCCGTGGCCACCAAATAACTCAGTTAATTTTTCATGTGCAACGCTAATAAAGTTGCCTTTAGATAATTGCACTGTCACCTGCAACACATCAATGCCGTGAGAATGCATTTCCTGAGTAAAACGACCTATATGTAACGCTTGTCTCTCTGTGCAATCAGGACACCATGCCGTAACAACATTGACGACGAAAGTATCACCCGAGGCGATACGACGGTTAATGTCGTCTGGCTCTACAATTTGAAGTCCGCTTGAGAATTGATCGCTGTTAGTTGGTTCAAATTTGTTTCCCATATCAATATGGTCCTCGCGAGTGTTTATAAACTTGGTACAAGATAATACACACATTAATAGTAAAGAAGCGATCTTTGTTATATGTATCAAAGGTTATATGTATCAAAGATTACGAAGAACTTGAAACTTGGAGATGTGGGAGCGAAATAAGGCAGTAGTGATTGGTGTCTAGAGCGATTTATCGTTTAGATATTGGGCTTAGATAATGAATTGATTACTTCCATAGCCATATAAAATAACCTCAATTGCTTTATATAACTATGGATTTCGATGGTCTAAATTAGCATGTAAGTTAAGACCTAAAGTAATGTTTCGTCGAGCCAAGGAACCAATCGGTGGATTTCTGGCTTGGTGAGTGTTTCTGACGCGCCAACATCCATTGCTTTGACCTTATTTTCTGTTGTCATTGTCGAGGAGAAAATAAGTACTGGCGGTGGGTTCGGCTGACCAGTGACCGTTTTACATAAGAATAACCCGTCAACTTTAGGCATCTCTACATCAGACACAATCGCACTGATGTCTTTACGGTTTGATTCAAAATACTCTAGAGCCTGAGCACCATCGGTCACTGTTTCAACACGATATCCTGCCTGAGAGACGACGTTACTCAGTTGTTCTAGTATAAATTTAGAGTCATCGGCAATTAACACAGTATGTTGTGCTCGCACTCTCTTTTTCTCGACCGACAAATCGACACTACTGTCTGCCGAAAGATTATATTGACTCATGTTGATATCAGAGTTCATTTCAGCAATGATCATTTCAAAATCTAAAATAAAAACTAATCGATCTTCGATGGTGACTGATGCGACGATACAGTTGTCTTCACCTGCGAGTGATATTTCCCCCGCCGCCGCTAAATCGTTCCAAGAAACTCGATGTATACGATTAATAGAGTCAATTAAAAAGCCGTTCGTTACGCCATTGAAATCAGTAACGATAACGTATTGATTGTCTGTGGGCGGTTTTTTAGATAGCCCTAACCATTTACCAAGATGAATCAAGGGGGTGACTGTATCTCTAGATTTAAATACCCCGACAACATTATCGTCCCCTTTTGGGTAATCAGTCATTTCAGGAATTCTGATGATCTCACGTACTTTAGCGACGTTGATACCGTAACTATTATGCTTTGTTGATCCGTCTGGCAGTTCTTTAATTATTTGAAATTCGGCTATTTCAAGCTCATTGGTCCCGGATTCAACTAATATTTTAGAGTTTGACATTGACTAACTACCTAACAAAATTTTTAACTAACTATGCTGTTTATCGGCTTATTGGCACTGACATTCAGCGACACTGGTACATCGTATTGTTGTCAATTCGATTCCGTAAGTTGAGCGTAGGTTCGACTAGCACGAAAATAAAGATCGACTCGATGCCATTACGTTAAAAAAGTGGCAGAGATCATAACTCTACAAAGCATATTAATTTTGTGGTTGATATTTAAGTATTTTTATATGTGGATTAGATGATGTGTAGCAACAAGGTCAATAGTACCTAGTGGTATAACTTAGATGTATTTAGGTTTATTGCATCTGAGTTATTAGTCATACTTTATCTACATATCTAAAGTAAATCTCAGCATATCGTAGTGTTGTATTCCATTTTCGTAGATTGGCTCATCATAATAATCAATGAAAAAGTTCTTCCAAACCTCTTCAGCTCGAAAACCCAGTCGTTGATAAAACGCTAACTGATGACCAAATTTACCGGTCCCCAATACCAATTTAGTGACATTTCGATTCTTGAGTTCTCCAATAACAAACTCAAGCAGCATAGTGCCGATGCCTTGGCCCTGCTTTGCTTCCAAACAAGCAATATTAAACAGTTCTATTTCACCATGAGGATTTGAATTTAAAACACAGACACATACCAACTCATCTTTTACAAAAGCACCAAAGCAAGTCGCCTGATGTAAATAGTCTCGAATTTTAGATTCTTGAGGATCGGCAATAAGCAACAAACTTATCGGTACACTATCACTAGAAATTTCTCTATATTGAATCAAATAAACCTCCATTCCGAATGTGAAAGCAGCGGAATCTCACGTGTGCTATTTTCCACCCGTTACATCAACAAACGAACCAGTTATATAGGACGCTTCATCTGAGAGTAGCCAAGCGATGGCATTCGCAACCTCGTCTGCCGTACCACCACGTTGGAGAGGAATTTGTGATGACAGCCGCTCAACTCGGTTGGGTTCGCCACCATCAGCGTGTATATCCGTATAAATAAAACCTGGTTTAACGGCATTAACTCTAATTCCCTTAGGCGCGAGTTCCAATGAGAGCCCTTTTGTTAATGAATCCATTGCGCCCTTAGATGCGGCATAGTCAATATATTCGAATGGAGCACCACTTCTAGCCGCAGTCGAAGATACATTGACAATCGCTCCAGGCCCTGTCGACTGGTTCACAAATGCCTTTGAGCATAAAAAGCAGCTACCAACATTCACGGCCATAACTTGATTAAAACGTTCGAAGCTAATATCTGATAATGTGGATTGGGAAAAGAGTACACCGACATTGTTCACCAAATGAGTGACTATCCCAACCGTATCATTCACTTCTGCAAATAAGTTCTGTACATCTGCCTCTTTGGACACATCGGCCTGAACACTAAATGCAGTCCCTCCAGCACTTGAAATTGCGTCAACAACCGCTTGAGCTTGTACTTCATTCGTACGGTAGTTAACACACACTGAATATCCTTGAGAGGCCAGTAACATCGAAGTTGCCGCTCCTATCCCTCGACCACCACCCGTTACGATTGCTATTTTCTTCATCGCACACTCCATAAATCAATAACTCCCATATAAACAAAACGAGGTTAAATCTAACTATAAAAAACGCCTTCCACCTGACTTACCAAAAGTTGGGAACGTTATGACGAGTCTACCAATTTGTAATTGATTATTTATGTTCGCTTTCCTTAACGGCACAAATCATAGTATTAAGATCGCTAATTATCGTCTGCGGTTTTTCCGCACCTTTATCGTCAAATAAGATGTTATCCATTTCGGCTAGTAATTGCCTTGCGTCTGCCATTAGGCATTCACCGGTCTCTGTAAAATGAATTTCCTTCTGTTTCCCAACGCCATCTTTCTGCTCAAGATACCCTAGCTGGCACAGATGTTTCACGGTTTTCGCGACCATCTGCCTTGTGACGTCTAAATTTCTCGCTATTTCAGAACCGTAGTTCACACCACACTCAAGAACTCCAAGAAATGAAAGAAGTGCAGGAGTAAGTGAGACATACCCCTTTTCCACCAAACGCTGAGAAAGATATTTTGTAATTACAGTGTTTAGCATTGATGCGCTTTGGATCAGCTGTAGTGACTGAGACTCCACCAATGGAGTACCTTTTTTTGTAAACCTAGTTGACACAATAATACTCATTCATTATTCTGCATGTAAACCAAGTGTACATAGAGAAAGTGATTATGTTAAGTCTAAAAAATATCATGCGCGCAAACGCGACGAGCTGTTTAGGTTTCGGAGCGTTATTTGCGCTGCAACCGAGTTTGGTAGCGACCTTCTTAGGTGGTGACTTCCCCGCTCCAGCACTCGCAATATTCACTTTAGGCGTTCTACTGATAGTGAATGGTCTTCACCTAATTTGGGCGTCAAGAATCCCAGTACCCAAAAAGGCACTGGTATTGTATTTTTCTGGGGGTGACTATATTTGGGTTATTGCATCATTAGTGCTAATCATCTCAGGATGTTGGATCACAACCACAAGCGGCATTGTAGTTGCCAGTGCTGTTGCTGCTCTGGTAGGACTTTTCGGCGTGCTTCAAATGACGACCAGAAAAGCAATGGGGCAATGCTAAACATCGTTGAACACTAATATAAGATGGCGTCTGCACGCGCCATTCTTATTTAGAATACGCTTATTCAGTGCGACTTATTTGGTAATGCCTTTCAACATTTTTGGTCACTTTTCCCCACGTAGAGGACTTTACTCTGGCTTGGTGATGATCAAACGCGGTTTGGTCGACGAACTCTTCGTACACATGAAATTGATGCACATCGGCAACATCTTGTGTAACAGTAAAGGTTAAACACCCTGCCTCTTCTAACGTCAGCCTTTTGTGATTGACTAATTCCGTTTTCACCACCGCAAGATCCGAGTCTGGTACCACGATATACCCTTGCAATATAACCTTAGACAAGATTGAACTCCTTTGGTGTGAACCCAACTTTAGATGACACGTAGATCGGCTTGATGATCGGATTTATAAATACGCTCCGACAACTGACATACTGTGTTCGACTGTAGTTTCTTTTTCACCGACTGGCGCAACATAATGAATGGCCGATTCTGCGTCAGCCTTTCCGGATAGTTTACAAATCACCCACGCAGCCAAATACTGTGACGCCATACATCCTCCTGCTGTCGCAAGATTCCCTTTCGCGTAAAAAGGCTGGTCCAAAACATTAATTCCTGATTCGACAACCCAAGGCTTCGTTGTTAAATCTGTGCAGGCTGGCACATCATGCAATAAACCAAGTACAGACATCAGCAACGTACCTGAACATTGAGCACCAATTATTTGAGATTGAGGATCAAGCTTTAACTTTGATAGTAAATTACTGTCTTGGGCAATGTCTCGGGTTAGCATACCACTCCCAAACAATACGGCGTCTGCATGGTTCGCAAATTCTAGAGTTTGTTGAGACTGAATAGTAACGCCATTCATCGACGTGACGTATTCTGACGGACTTGTAATTTGTACGTTCCAACCGGCATCTTTCATTCGGTTCAGAATACCCGCTGCAATAAAGGAATCCAGCTCGTTAAATCCATCAAAAGTGAGTATCGCGATATCCATATCTTCTCCTAAATAGTTCTTCGTGACGTGTTGGCCACCAATGGGTACATCGAATAAAACACTATACATATTTAAGATAGTGATTGTATGAAATTAATGTTTACTGGTCATCCGGCCGACGATATTTTCAGTCCTAATATACCTATAATAATGAGCAGTAAGCTGATCATTTTTAACGTGCTCAAAGGCTCTTTAAGAAAGACAGTACCAAAGATAACTGCGCCAACCATACCTATTCCAACCCATACGGTATACGCAATACTTAACGGCAGTGTACGCATTGCAATGCTGAGGCAATAAAAACTTGCGACCATCGCTGTGACAGTTGCAATAGAAGGGAAAGGCTTAGTGAAACCATCTGTGTACTTGAGTCCAACCGCCCAAGCAACCTCAAGTAACCCAGCAAATATAAGAACTAACCAGCTCATTACGACACCTTGAAATGGGGTCGTCCCCGTTTGAATAAAGATCTCATAGGGTCGTCCCTACGAAATGTCCTGAAAAGTAACATCATTCCTGATTAACGAAAATCAGTTCATCAACGTTATACCCAGCTTCTTTGACCATAGTAACGAACTTTTCTTTCAGCTCGTCACTTACAACTGGAGTTCTTGATAAAAACCAAAGTGAATCGTCGCTACCGGTGATAAAAGCGTATTGATAACTCTCTTTATCTAGATCGAAAATCACATAAGAGCCATAAAACGGACCAAAAAATGACACTTTTAAGTGACCGATATTTTCATCTCCAGCGAATTTAGCCTTACCTATCGCCTCTTTCCACTCGTTAGCTTCGGTTGAAAATCCTCTATTTACAACCCGCACACCGCCATCATCATTTATTGAGTAAGTCGCAGTGACTTTCTCTAGCCCCCTTTCAAAGTGATGATCTAACCTGGCAATTTCATACCATTTTCCAGAATATTTATTTACATCAAAATCGGTAACAGGCTCAATAGTTTCTGGAATTCCAGCACAAGCCACCAAAGACATAGCGAGTAAAAGTACATTAAGTATTTTCATATCAATTCCTTGAGCTTATTTAAAAGTAACTTGTGAAAAATGTGGATTATCAATCAACACTTCTAACTTTAATATCGACTCTAATTCAATCAGAATATCATCGTTATTCGAACTAAGCTTGATGCATTCGTGACGGCTTGCATTACGAACTGTATCACGTGCAATTCCTTCTATACAGTCACCCTCTTTCATCGTTAACCGCACTGGAAAACGATATAAGCAGCTTAGTTCAATATAATCGTACTCATTGCAATCGATCATAAAATTTACCTTTGATATTGGTGACCCAGAATTATAAATCGCACTATTGGTGTTAGAGTTCTAACTGCCAGTAACCGACCGATTTTTTCTCACCAAACTTAACACCGACATTCGAAAATTCACCGACCTTTTTAAAACCTAGACTCTCATGTAATCCAATACTCGCTGGATTTGGCAAAGCAATTCCACCAATCGCTGTCGAGAAGCCACGTGTTCGTAATTGTGTTAAAAGCTCACCATAGAGTGCTCGCCCAACTCCGCTACCCGTCGAGTCATGGACAAGATAGACCGAAGACTCGACGGAATACCGGTACGCTGAGCGCATTTTCCAATGATTCGCATAGGCATATCCAACGATCTCATTGTCAACTAACGCAACGATCCAAGGAAACCCTGATGCCGTAATGGTCTCGATACGTTGCATCATATCTTGAGCAGATATTGGCGCTTCTTCAAAGGAAATAGTGGTTGAGGCGATGTAATAATTATAGATCTCGGCGATTCGCTCAGCATCTAATACGGTGACTTCTCGAATGATCATGCTCTCTCCATGAGGCTTAAATTAATGTCTCGCAGCTGTTTAATATAACTTTACTGACTGAGTAACGCTTTGAAAAGCAAATAAACCAGTAGAAATAGTTAACCTTAGATCACTAATAATCAACATTGATGGTTAATCCTTCATAAAATAATTTTCATTCAGGTTATGTTCAGCTTCTACTCCTTATTATGAATTTCAAGGTCGATACTCATTTGGAGAACAGAGATGAAAACATTAACCACAGCTTTTACTGTAACAACAGCACTCATAACCATTTGCTTAAGTCCAACTGTTATGGCTAAGCGCTCATCCCATTATGATTACGCGCGAGTGGTTAAAGCAACACCTGTATACGAGCATATTCGTCATCGTGTACCGGTTGAAACGTGTCGTAAAAATGGGGGCTCTCGCCATCTTTCAAACCCAAAACATACGTCAGTTGGTCCAGCAATTGTAGGAGGCGTCATTGGTGGCACCGTGGGTCATGCAATTGGTTCAAACCGAGCAAATAAACAAGTTGGCCTAATTGCAGGCTCGATCATCGGCGCGACCATTGGCGCAAACATAAGTCACGGCAATGGGCACCATAGCCCGACCCGCCATTGTTCAACATCATTTCAAGTCAACCATGAACGCGTATTAGTTGGGTATGATGTGACGTATCGATACAATGGACATCGCTACCATACCCATACCAAACACCATCCTGGAAAACGTATTCAGGTACCATTTCAAAAGCGCCATCACAAGCAAATGCGAAGACACTCAAGTGAGTTGGTCTTTAAACAAAAACACGATCAGCATCGAGCTAGATAATGGCAATTTCGTGTTCGGAACGAAAATTTAAGCTGTCAACTTTAGTGAGTTCGCATAAGATTAATCTAGTACGAACCCAAGAACACAATTTTGAGGCCACTTATGCGAACCATTTTCCACGTTTTGTTGATTTCGATTACGCTTTCATGCTTTTCCATGGCTAATGCGAAAGATCGGCCTCTAACCGCATCGAATCAGTCTGAAGCTGCACAAATCGCACAAAGAAACTATGGCGGCAAGGTTCTAAAGGTTGAACGCCTCACGAAAAAACAACCAGCAGAATATAGAGTGAAACTCTTGACTGATAAAGGCTCAGTAAAAATCGTGACTATTAAATCGAACTCGCGTAAACGGAAAGGTAAGTAAGTATGCGAATTCTGATTGTTGAAGATGAGCCTTTAATGCTTGACCATATTACTACCTTCTTCTCAGAACAAAACTATGCGGTGGATTCTGCGCAAGATGGCGAACAGGGTTGGTTTTTGGGGTCAGAGATCAACTATGATCTTGCGATTATCGATGTCGGTTTACCCAAACTAGATGGAATTCAACTTACGAATAAGTTACGAGGTCACGGAATTAATTTTCCTATTCTAATCCTTACGGCGCGTGGCTTGTGGCATGAAAAAGTCGAAGGGCTAGAAGCTGGAGCCGATGATTATCTAACCAAACCGTTTCATTTTGAAGAACTCAAAGCAAGAGTCGATGCTTTGTTAAGACGAGCCAATGGCAGTGCAACTAAAGAGCTAAAAAAAGGGCCGATTCGTCTCGATCTATCAGCAAAAACTGTCGAACTTGATAATCAACCTATCGAGCTCACCAGTTACGAATATCGCACGCTGGAATACCTAATGTTAAAGCCGCAGCAGGTTGTGTCAAAAACTGAATTAACCGAACATCTATACGATCAAGATTTCGACCGAGATTCCAATGTGATTGAAGTGTTTATAGGTCGATTGAGAAAAAAACTCGATCCCACTAATCAGTTAATGCCCATCGCAACCGTTCGTGGGCAAGGATATAAGTTTGTCATCAATGACTAAAACAACCCCCTCGAAATCCAAATTGCATCTCACCGGTAACTATTCGCTAGTAAATCGACTGTTGCTTACCTCTCTGCTCGTCTTACCTGCGTTTATGATTGTAGGTTCGCTAATGCTGTATAGCGCGTTTAAGACCAGCTTAGAAACGTCATTACAAAACCAGATGCAGAGTCAGGCTTACACCTTAATGAGCGATGCAGAGCTGGAAGAAGATGGGTTGTTTATGCCAGACGTTATGGCTGAGCCTAGCTTTACACAACCTAGTAGTGGTCAGTATGCGTGGATTACCGGCCAATCGAAACCATTGTGGCGTTCAAAGTCGAGTCTTGTTTTAAATCAGCCTATGCTTCATACACACTCGCCAATTATTCCCGGAAAAGTACAGTTTCAGATACCATCAAATGACTTTCCCTACTACCAATTAACTTATGATACGAGCTGGCAATCTGGGAATGATGAAGCCTTGCTGAGATTTGTCGTCACACACACGCCCGAAACTCTCGCAGCTGAGTTAAGCAGTTTCAGTCGCCAAATTATTCTTTGGATTTTAGGGCTGACACTTGCCCTTCTCGTCATCCAATATTTGATCACTCGTTGGGGCCTGCGACCACTCGATAATGTCGCCGATGAACTTTCGCGTTTGGAGTCAGGTGAGATTAAGCGTCTTGATGGAAAATATCCAAAAGAGTTAAAGCCAGTTATCAATAATTTAAATCGAGTGCTTAATGCTCAACAGTCTCAACGCCAGCGCTTTAAAAACACATTATCCGAGCTTGCTCACAGCCTTAAGACCCCCCTCGCCATCATTCAATCGAGTCATCACGGCAGTGAACCGACAAAACAGAACGAGCTTGTTGGGGAGCAGGTGTCGCGTATGAGCAATATCATTAATCACCATCTCAGTCGGGCACATTTAGGCCATCAACCTCTTACTGGAAACGTAGCGGTATTGCCATTGATTCAGCGTCTCACCGATGCTTTGCGCAAGCTCGATATCTATTCCCATATCGATATTCAACTGAACATCGCTGACAATATCCATTTTCATGGTGATGATAGCGATTTAATGGAAATGATGGGTAACGTCATCGAAAACGGATGTAAGTACGGAAAAAGTAAACTTGTGGTTTCGGTGGAAATTTCCGCAAAAGGGTTAAAAATGACTGTTGAAGATGATGGCCCTGGTATTGCTCCTCACCTGCGCACTTCAATTCTTAAGCGTGGTGCTCGCTCAGATACGGCAAGCTTAGGACAAGGATTAGGACTGGCGGTAGTGACAGACATTTTGAGTAGCTACGGTGGTGAACTTAACATTACAACGTCACGTTTTGATGGCGCGTGTTTTGAGTTGGTTGTACCGAATACGGATTAGCACTAGGTTAACACTCGGATTCTAGTATTTTATTCGCTGGGCTCAGGCCTTGTAATTAAAAACGTCGCAACACAAATAAATAAGACTGTAACCCCGACCAATAACCATACGACCTCTACCCGTTGATACATAAAGAACAAGCTAACAATTAACATCAACACGGCGATAATTTTACTTTTTCGCGAAATAGTGCCGTACCGCTCCCAGTTAATCAACAATGGCCCAAGAATCGCGTGAGCATAGATCCACTTATGTAGGCGTTCGGAACCCTTCGCTGAAAGCCAAGCCGCGAGAAGCAGAAATGGCACTGTTGGCAAGCCAGGGAGAAACACTCCGATAAAGGCTAAGAACAGAAAAAAATAGGCGAAAATTAGCGCAAATAGTTTTGTCATCGTGTTTCATTTATCATCAAGTTTCGCTCCAGAAATTCACGATTATATAGAATTCCCACTTATAGCACGTTAGCCCCCACATTAGCCCCTTCAACTTATAAAAGATGAATAATTCGCCATGCATTCATGAACCCGAAACATGTAAAGATTAACGCGGCACCTAAACCAATTTTAGTTTGGTTCCTCAATATCCAAGGTTTTATCAGCGGTAATGAAAAAACCGTCGCGATTATACCGTGCATTAGCAAAGAATTGAGAAATATGAGTATTATTACAAAAGCAAAATCAAGCAACGATGTCGTTGTAACCGGCAACGTTGTCATAAAAATACTGCTAAAAAACAACATAGTCTTAGGATTAGAAATATTGATCAAGTATCCAACTGCAAAGGGATGTTTCGACAGCAACTTTTGAGAAAAAACGCGAGAAGAAGCATTTGCTCTAGAAATCAGTGAAGCCCTAAAAAGCGTTAAGCCTAAATATATTAAATAACAACAACCTAATGCACTTAACGCTAAGAAAAGTGTTTCACTGAATTGATTCTCCGCAATTGAAATTGACATTGCAATTAGTACTGCAAACGTCGTCCCTGCACTCGCAATACCAAACAGGGTAAACGCCCGATACCATTTCGAATAGGAAACGGTTGTCATCAATAACATATGATTTTGCCCAGGAATAAGCAATGCAACGGTTTGTATCGACAATATTAATCCAATGCTTTGATACAGAGTCACTTTTTACCTCACTTTAAAACGATCATTTTCCATCATAATTATCTTTCCAACAGATAAGCACAATTAACCTAAAAAACCCGAACAATCAGACAGTAACAATAGAGTCATTAAATGCTGATGGAAAAAATATCAATATCACGAGCATCGACCAACTATTGCTATCATCTTATCGAGTTCCTCTTTTGCATGCCCTGCTAATGGATGACCAATATTAATTCGAACACACTCGTCATAGAGTGCTCGTGTGCTAAACAGAGTTCCCGCGCGAATATCTAAGTTACACTCCGATATTTCCTTAGTAAATGCCTGTCGATTTAAAGAGGGAATTTGTAGCCATAAAACCATTCCACCCTGTGGGTTACTGATTTTTACGTCTGGCGATAGGTGAGTAATTAAGTAACTCAAATATTGTTGACGCAATACCAATAGTTGAGCGCGTCTTCGCCTAAGGTGCTTGTTATATTGGCCCGAACTAATGAAATCGGCGATAGCCAGTTGTGTGAGCATCGTAACACCAAAGCCAGTGACAGCGATGATATTTTGATAGGTCTTTTGAAACTTACCCGGTAAGCACCAACCCAAACGATAACTAGGGGAAAGACTCTTTGAAACTGACCCACACCATAATATATATCCGCCTTTGTCGTAGTACTTTGCCGGCAACGGAATTTGAGACGAATATGAAAGTTCAAGATAAACGTCATCTTCAATGATTGGCACTTGATAATGGTTTGCTAACCGAGCTAACTTTTGCTTTTGTTGCGATGACATCGTAATGCCCTGCGGATTCATGTGTGATGTACAAAACACCGCCGCATCAATACTGTTCTCCTTAAGGTGTGCTTCGAACTGTTCAAGGTCAATACCCTCTTCTAGGCAAGGAATTTCAACAATCTTGCGTGACATACTACCGAGAAGTTCGATGATGCCATTAAAGCAAGGAGAGCTGATCGCAATGATATCGCCTTCACGTGTACAAGACTCTAGTGCAACTTTTACCGCCGACATGCACCCGGCTGTTATCACCAGTTCAGATGAATCGAAGTGCAGGCCAAGCTTGGAAAAATGTGACGATAACGCTTGCCGAAAAATAGGTTCGCCCTGCTTATCTGGATATTGATCGACCTTGCTGCCTAAGCGTTTCAACGTACGGCGAAACGATCGCTCTAATTCAAGAACAGTTTGTTCATCATTAGGGGTATTCGACTCTCCTAATGGCCCATTTTTCGTCGCATAGAGAATTGGACTAGGTTTAACGGTGGAAACTTGGCTAACAAACTGCACAAGGTCTGGTGTGGCATGAGCTCGTGAACTTGGAGAAATAAAATACCCAGCTTGTGGCCGTGAGTGAATCCAACCCTGAGATTCGAGCTCTTGATAACAGCTCACCACTGTCGACATGCTAATGGCCTCTTGACGCGCAAGGGTACGAAGTGACGGCATTCTGCTGCCTTCTTTTCGCTTGCCATTGATGATCTCTTCGATGAAGAGATTGGCGAGTTGCTTATAAATACTCATCGAATACACACCCAACTGTACTGGTAATTATTTTAAAAATTGTATCTGTACCCTAACCAGTACACAAGCGATACTCAGCTCAATAAACAACTAAATGGAGCAAGATAAGAGTGAAACGACGTGATTTATTACTTGCGATTGCATTGATGGCAATTTGGGGCTTTAATTTTTCGATGATCAAATTAGGGGTAACCAATGTAAACCCGCTTATCGCAACGGCGGTACGTTTTACACTTGCGGTTATTCCAGCGATCTTTTTTATCGCCAAACCCAATGTTCAATGGCGCTATTTAATCGGATATGGCGTTGTTTTTGGTGTAGGGATTTGGGGAATGGCATCTTGGTCAATTACCGCGGGATTATCATCAGGAATTTCATCTATATTGCTTTCCAGCAATGTGTTAATAGGTATGGCTGTTGGCATTTGGGTATTAAAGGAAAGTCCCTCTCAGCGAAAGTTGATCGGTGCGTTGCTTGCCTTATGTGCTTTGGTGGTTTTACTTCTTGATGCCTCTGGCAATGTCACCTTAGAGGGTGTAATTTTAATTCTGATTGCGGCGTGCAGTTGGACATTGATGAGCGTTATTGTTAAAGCCTCACAAACCACACAAGCATTCGCATTTAATGTGTGGGGAATGCTCTTCGCCCCAATACCATTAGTGTTATTTGCAACTCTTTTACATGGCGAGCAAATACTATGGCAAGCAGTAGAGCTGTGGGACTGGAACACAACAATAGCGGTTGTTTTTCAAGCTTATCCAACCACCTTATTAGGCTATTGGATATGGAATTTACTGCTAATTAAATACCCTTTAAGTACCACTGCACCACTTACTTTGTTGGTACCCGTATTTTCTTTAATCAGTGGGAACTTCATGCATGGAGAAGCATTGTCACCAGCCCAACTTATCGCATCTGCTTTTTTTCTGGTCGGGATTGGTGTCATCGTGAAACCAACCAGCACTAAGGTCGGAAATACTAACTTAAACGAAAAAGCCACATGATTAGGTAACCATAAAAGCGGCACATATTGAGGGATTATTGACTATGGGCAACCGAACTCTAGTTCCTCAATAGTTTTCGAACAATTGTTAATCAGGAACAACCAGCACAGCTTTAGCTCCTTTTATAAAAACAAGTTCTACTGGTTTTTCATAAAACAGAAGCTCACTATTCACATCAAATAAATTACTGATCAATATAGAGTTAATCAACGAATTTCTGAAACATTAAGACTGAGCACTAAGTGTGTTTTTCGAAACTTAGACTACACTCAGGTTAGGTTAAACTTTTTCATCTATTTTTGATTATTGTCGACAGTTAACATCAAAGTTAGGTTAAGCCAGATTATTCCGAGAAAACTGTTACCTATGCGAAAAACACTTACAGCTTTATTTATGCCTATTATCGGTTTTATACCGCACCTCTCCTATGCTGAAACGAATGGGTTTCAAATCTTAGGTGAAAATAGCCGGTGGGCAATCGATATTGCGTCTAGAGCAACACGTAATATAGATAAAAACCACAACAGTTTAATGACATCTATTGGTCTAGATATCCACAAAGTATTTAGTAACCAAACATCTGATATAGGTACGCTAACTTTTCAACCCTATGTTGTTAAGTTAGATAATGTAAGCAATCCTGGATTTACCTTTGAAGATGGTGACGATACCGAACTTACGTGGCGAATTGCTAATTTCAATTATACGGCATTAAGTCAAGGTCAGTTCAATATTAAATTGGGTCATTTAGAAATTCCTTACGGTTTAGAATATCAGCTAGATACCAATGGTACTTTACGTCAATTTACCTACAGTGATAGAGGGATCAAGGCCGATTGGGGAGTTTCAATTAATGGCATACTGCCTCAGTTAGAATACGAGGTGGCACTAACCCGAGGTTCTGGGAATGAGATCACATCTAGAGATAACCCCCACATTTTTTCTGGAAGAATAGGCACTCTCAGCAATAAAAATACGATTTTAGGCATGTCTTGGTTTTCCGGTGATGTATTGGGAAGAAATGGTACAACTCAAAGGAAAAAAATAGGGTTAGATGCTTCATACTATTATTATCAGTGGCAGTTCAGAGCTGAATCATCTATCGGCTCAACGGCAAATAATGACACGGTTAATGCCCTAGCAGAAACGCTATGGATGAGCTCCAAAGAAAGTCTCTCAAGCTATATTCAACTAGGATATCAAAGTACAGAAGTTGATCATCAAGTCGGTAGCGATACTCAATCTACCAGTTATTGGTTGGCAGGTGTGCAGTGGTTAAGCCACAATTGTTTTGATATCAGCGCTCAATACAAACATAAACTAAAAGATACAACTACAATAGAGATAGACCCAGTTTTTAATTTACAAATCAGGTTTAGATTATGATAACCAGTACACATCGGTGTTAACGTATGTTCACTAAGCTCAAAACTTTACTTGTATTGACCTTAATACAAACAATAACCGTACCTTATGCAAATGCGGCTTTTTGTTCACTAAGAGATCCTGTTTCAGCGATCCAAATACTTTATGGTCAAGGTTACGAATTTCGGTCATTAGTGACCCCTATTACAAATGAAGACAGAAAATCAGTTAAAGATAAACTCTCTTTTACCATTCACCAAAATGAAGTCGGTAAGCATACTTTATACTTACTTTATAAAGATAAAAAACACACTGGTTTCCTACAAGCGCGATCGGAGTGGGCAAAGTGGGGATTAATTGAAATCGCATGGGCAATTAATGTCGATAAAACACTAAAAGGCTTTTATTTTCAGCGTTGTCGCAGTCCTGAATGTAACGACAATGTGGTACAGAATATTACTAAACACGTACAAAACAAAACATTTGAACAATTAAAAACCTTTTTAAGTAAAGATGGTGAATCATTGTCAGAGTTAGGCAAGGAAACCTTTCCTAATGCGCAACCTATCGTGCTTTTAGCGCTTCGATCGGCATTTAAAACGTTAGCAATTACCGAAATAAGTTGGAACAAAAATCTTTTACTTACTTCGAATAAAGTTGATTAAAAGACTCCTATGAGAATAAGAAGCTATTTAGCTGTCCTCGTTTTAAGTTGTTTACTCGGCGCATATATGTTGGAGAAGGTATTAAATTATCATTTTGATCATGTCCAAGCTTCTGTTGATAAACACACCAAAAGTCTTTTATGGGGAAAAGATTTAGAAAGAATAGATAATAGTGTTTCTCAATTTCTTGTTTCAACCGATCTTGTTATAGCCTCTGGTAATACCTACCTGATTTTTGGTGCACAAAATATGGGTCATTACATAACAGATGAGCTATCAATAATACAAAAAGAAAACCCTTTCAACCATCTAAATATAAAAATAGAAAATGTGATCACTCATATTAATACAATAAATGGCTATTTAGATATTATAGGAAATACAACTGAAGAAAATCTTAATAATCGTTTACGTGAGTTATTATCAGAGTATGACGCTGTCAGCTTCGCTTTATTTCAGGATATCTCATTTATTATAGAAGAAACTAAAAATAACATAGAACAAGATTCTATTCTTCTCGAACAAGAAAAAGACTTTATGCAAGATGTTAGTTTAGTCTCACGCATCTTGTTTTTTATATTAATAATTGCATTGTGGTGGTGGGCAAATAGAAGAATTTGTAAGCCATTAAACGAATTAATTAATTCAGCGAATAAAGCAATAATAGGTAGCGATTTTCAATCGACCAGTAATGCTCCTTCTGAAATTATCGAGTTAAGTAATGATTTTAAGTTATTAACCCAATCTCTGTGTCATCAAGCTTCGCATGACCCTCTCACAGAATTGCATAACAGAAGAGCATTTGAACGCAACTTAAATGACATTATCAAAGATGACGAGCATAGTTACTTCTTATGTTTTATTGATTTAGATTATTTTAAAACGATCAATGATACCTGCGGACATGCCGCTGGAGATGAAATACTAGTAAGCGTTGCCCGTATACTCAAAGATAACGTAAGCAATTCTGATACAGTTGCTAGGTTGGGTGGCGACGAGTTTGCAATTTTACTTAAAGACTATTCAGAAAACAGTGCTTTACTTGTCGCAAATACTATAAAAGATAATATTCAAAGTTTAACTTACCACTGGGAGGAAGAAACCTTTAAATTAAGTGCAAGCATAGGTTTGGCTCCTAAAATTAATAGTAGTACCACAACAAGTATATTAAATTCTGCTGATATCGCATGTAGTTCAGCTAAAGAATCAGGTAGAAATTCCGTACAATTATTTGATATCAGTAGCGAAGAATCTTCTGATAAGAGAAAAAACATATTATCGGTTCATCAGATTAATAATGCCATAAGTAATAATCTATTTATTTTGTATAAACAAGATATAGTTTCATTACAAAATCAACAGCCTGGTAAACATTTCGAAGTTCTATTAAGGATGCATGATAACAGTGGTAATATCGTCAGCCCCGATTGCTTTTTCCCAACTGCAGAGCGGTATCAATTAAGTAGCAAAATAGATCAGTGGGTAATTAACTCTGTCTATAAACATTATGAAAATTCCAGCCAAGAAATAAGTAATATAGCGACTATTGCTATTAATATTTCAGATCATTCATTGATAGACGATAGTTTAGAAAATTTTATTAAAGATAAAGTTAAATCAAATATAATACCTCCTGAAAAGATCTGTTTTGAGATTACTGAAACGACTGCAATTAACAATACAAAACGTGTCCGTTCTTTTATTTCGAACATAAAGGAACTTGGTTGTAAGTTTACTTTAGAGGATTTAGGGTGTGAACATTCGTCCTATACCCATATAAAAGAATTTCCGACCGATAAGATCAAAATTGACAGTGCTTTTACTGGCAACATGATGGAAAACCCAATGTACTTTACAGCCGTTAAGTCGATTTGTGATATAGCAAAGGCCTCTGGGCAAGAAGTTATTGCTGAACTTGTTGAAGATCAAAATATAGTCGAAGCCTTAACGATGTTAGGCGTTGATTATGCACAGGGTCATTACTTTTCTAAACCAGAACCGTTATAAGTCTCTAGCGAAGCGACGTACCGAACTTACTCAGGTAATTTATAACAACGACACATCAAGAAACGTGAAACCAAAATCTGGCTAACTCGGCTCCCTCAGTGGCTCATGAATCTCCATTCACAAAGAACATTGAACACAGCTAGCTAGTATTGACTCACCCATTTTGACTTCCACCACCCGACCACTCAATACAATTAAGAAGTGATGAAATAATTAGCCATTACATGAAAACTGGCCTAATAATTAAATAAGTTAATATAATCGCACTAATTAGAGATACCAGTCACACTTATTATTCTTTACGCTGTCGCTAAGAACGCACTAAAAGTTAATTTAACAAAAGCTTTATTTTTTATTTATTGTGACATACGAAACACAACACTCATAATATCAACAAAATCTAATCTAATTGTTATTCACACTCTCTCATATATTGATGATTCTCATATATTGTACATCATGTTTTTAATATATTTCAGATTGAATTTAAACTAGAAATGAGATCTATAACTTAGTTTTCTCTCATAAAATATTGTTATAGTAATTGTAATACAAGATGATTATAAATTCAGATCAGATATAGACTAACAAGCTGTTTTTAAAGGATTTATATTCTCAAACACTACAAAATTGCAACACATAGGCATTCATTGAGAATGATGGTGTAGTTTAATTGCATATAAATGTTTTTATTTATTTCATATGCAATCTATTTAAATGATTTAAGTAGTGAACTGTATTACTAGTTGTGTTTTGTGACCACTTTTATGTATTAAAAATATAGATGTATTTTCAAATATATCACTATTAATTCAGTTGAATAATAATAAATATTTGTACGTTTTAAGAATTAGATAAAATCGTGCAGAGTTAATGTGTTTATTCATATAAACATTAGAACCAAAGCAAGAAAACTTATAATAAATTAGAGGTTAACTATGCGTTCAAAATTAAAAAAAGGTTTAGTGTCGGCTATGTGTTTAGCATGGGCATCAACAGCGTTTTCTGCTGTTGAACTCAAGCTTGGCCACTTTGGATCTGAAGAGCACCCTTCCCATATTGCTGCAATGCAATTTGCTAAAAACGTAGAAGCACGTACTAACGGCGAAGTTGAAGTCGAGCTCTACCCTAATAATGCATTGGGAAGTCCTCCAGAAGTACTAGAGCAGGTAATGTTAGGTGTAGTTGATATGAGCCTCTCTGGACAAGACCAATTAGCAAAACATGTTCCATTATTTGACACTGTTAGCATCCCATTTTCGCTAAGTAATGCTGAACATGCTGACCGCGTTTTGGATGGACCATTCAAAGAGTGGGCTGCACCAGAACTTGAGAAAGTTGGCCTTGTTTATCTTTCTAGTTGGGATTGGGGATTCCGTCAGTTAACCAACTCTGTACGTCCAATTTTAACGCCTGAAGATATTAAAGGTTTAAAAATTCGAACTCCACCTGCAATGACTTATCAAGCAGCAATGGGCGCGATCGGTGCTAACGTTCAAACCATTTCGTTCAGCGAACTTGTCATGGCAATGCGTCAAGGCGTTGTTGATGGACAAGAAAACCCTATCGGCGTGATTTACAAC
This sequence comes from Vibrio phycocola, assembly GCF_053850235.1. NCBI lineage: Bacteria > Pseudomonadati > Pseudomonadota > Gammaproteobacteria > Vibrionales > Vibrionaceae > Vibrio > Vibrio phycocola. The sequence goes on from NZ_JBSQDJ010000018.1 coordinate 29,264, forward strand.
TTGAAACTTTACGAGTCTCAGAAATACATCTCGATCATCAACTACTTGTACAGCTCTATGGTTCACGTTGTATCGCAAGATGCTTGGTCTAATTTGAACGCAGAACAGCAACAAATTGTTCGTGAAGAGTCTGACTCTGCTCGTTTATTGATGCGTAAACTATCACGCGCTGAAGAATTAGAACAAATCGAAGCGATGCGTGCTCAAGGCATCCAAATTGATGAACCTGATCTTGCACCTTTCCAAGCGATGATGGGTCCTGCATATGACCAAATCAAAGCGAAAGTAGGCGCTGAAAACTTTGATAAATGGATTGAGATGACTAAATCGGTTAAATAACTCAACAATTTAGACATTTTATGTTGTTCGATTTCGCCTCTTTTGAGGCGAAATCTGTTTTAAAAACAGGGAGTTTGCACTCAGCATGTTGACCTTAGCTATATTCGGCGTTCTTATTTTCCTACTACTGATTAACGTGCCCGTTGTGGTCGCGATTGGCTTAACATCAGTAATGTTTTTTGTTGGCTTGGGCGATGCTCGCCTTTTAGCCATGTTACCTCACCGTATGTATTACGGTACGACAGGTTTTACTCTTTTAGCGATCCCATTTTTTATCCTGGCGGGTAATTTAATGAATACCGGCGGAATTACCGACCGTATATTCCGTTTTGCAAAATCGATGGTCGGACATATCTCTGGCGGCATTGGGCAAGTTAACATCGTTGCGAGTGTTATCTTCTCTGGTATGTCTGGTTCTGCAGTGGCTGACGCTGCAGGCTTAGGACAAATCGAACACAAGGCCATGGTCGATCAAGGCTACGACCCAGCAGATTCTGCAACACTTGTTGCCGCATCTTCTGTCATTGGCCCTGTCATACCACCTAGTATTCCCTTTGTACTTTATGGGTCCATCACCAGCGTTTCGGTTGCTCGTTTGTTCCTCGCAGGTTTTATTCCCGGAGCCATGATGGCGATTGGGATGATGATTGCATTAAGCATATTAGCCAAGCGAAAGAACTACCCATGCGATCCAAATAAAGCAACAATCAGAGAACGCTTTTCTGCTTTCAACGGTGCATTTTGGCCCTTAATGGCTCCAGTGATTATCATTGGCGGCATTATGAGTGGTTTCTTTACGCCAACCGAAGCGTCAGTAGTAGTGTGTGTTTATGCGGCTCTTCTTGGTTTCTATTATAAAGATCTCAAACTCAAAGAAGTTCCTGGAATCATCTATAAATCGATCACGCAATCGGTCAGCTTACTGTTTATCATTTCAGCAGCGAACTTCTTTGGTTGGTTGATCATTCACCAGAAACTACCAGACAGTATTATCGAAACCTTGGTGGGATTCGGTGCTACTCAATCAACTGTTATGTGGATCGTTATCGGTATCGTTTTAACCATGGGGCTATTTTTGGAAGGTAACGCAATCTTCTTAATTACGCTGCCATTGTTTATGCCGATTGCCCAGATGTTCGATATCGATCTCGTCAACTTTGGTGTCGTAATGGTATTGCTGATCATGATTGGTAACCTAACGCCTCCGGTGGGAATGTGTCTCTTCGCAGTCGACAGTTTTGCCAAAGTCGGAATGCCCGCGCTGGCCAAGCGAGTATGGCCTTACCTACTTATGATCTTCTTAATAACGGTACTGATTGCTTTTGTCCCTAGCATATCGCTGTTCTTACCTAACCTAATTATGGGAGAAATGTAATGATTAGTTTATTGAAAACAGCCGACATTTGGGTTCAGAGAATTTTGCGTTATATCGCGATGACCATGTTTACCGTGCTTGGAACTCTTTTGTTTGCGAATATCATGTTGAGATTGATTAATGACTTCGTTCAGTTTTTACTTAACAATGGATTCGATGGCATTGCTGGCGTGATTCAAAGCGTTGTCACGATTAGCTCATTCCATTGGTTTGACGAAATCATCGAACTCAGCTTTGCAGCATTGGTGTTTTATGGAGCAGCCGGATTATGGTGTTCGAAACTTCACTTTTCAGTTGGAGACTGGATCAGTGCACGCATTAAAAATGTGCGCTTAAAGCATTTTTATAAGTTGGTTATTGTGATTATCTCGGCTGTCTTTATGGCGATACTATTTTGGTATTCGCTAAAACTCACCATGAGAACGAATCAAGTTACCACGGTATTTCAAATCAAACAGTGGATTCTCTATTCATGTATCCCAATTTCTTCAATGATTATGCTGATATATTCAATCGTTGATGTCATTGTTGAAGCGAGACGTTTTGCATTTGGTGATAAAGCAGCAACGTCATTATCGTGATGTGATTAATAAGAAGTAAATACTGAACCCTACCCAAGTTATTCTCATTATTCTTGGGTAGGGTTCATTGTAGTGTAAAAATAATCAACGGACATTCTCAATATCCTATTCAAAAATAACCAACTCAAAAAATATAGCGCTGCAATGTATGGTAGTACGTTACGCGGGCACCGATACTGACGATGGAAGTGTTGTAACATATGATTTGTTGATGTTAGAAAAGCCAGGAACAGAGATAGTTCCTGTCCATAAGTCCACACTTTCAGTTTGGTAGTTGTAGTCACGAGACACATTACCGGCGGAAAACAAAGCCAGCGCCATACCTCCACCTGATCCCAAATACCAAAATAATGTACTCGACGTCGTCCATGAGCTCATGGACCAACCAGTCGCTGGCAAACCTTCATCACCCAATATGGCACTGCCATCCCCCACAATCACAAATGTATCATCACTGGATAAATTACCTGCTTGCTGCCACTTCTCTGATCCGTTTAAATTCACAACTTCACTCTCCGACGACACCATTATGTATATCGTATACGATGTCGCCGTATCGAACGTTCGGGAACTATGATCCGATGACAGTCCAGTAGTAAGGTCGAACACTACCACGCTCGTGTCAGTGATACTTACCGTGGTATTCGCGGTCGATGTCGTTGTATTCCCTGCCGAATCGATGCTGTTCAGCATGACAGACAAACCATTCCCCGAAACCAATTCGGGTGTAGCACCATTATTATCTGCACTAGTAACATCTAGTGACCAGTCCCCACTTCCATCTGCGGTGGTCGTGTAACTGTAATTGGTGCTGTCTTTTGTAAAACTCACAGTGACGACTGAGTCTGGCTCTGCTGTTCCTTCAAGGTAATCCACGGTTCCTTGGGTTGTATCGATCGTTGGGCTAACTGGTGCTGTCATATCGCCTGTCACCTCAAAAGGTCCACTTGCTGCACTGATGTTACCCACGGTATCCGTTTCAGTGTACGTAAAGCTGTAGTTGGTGGCATCAGCAACTGCCGCCGTATAGTTCCAAGTGCCATTGTCAGCAACCGTGACCATCGTCAACTGGCTAAGAGAGTTGTATAGCGTGATTGTATTGCCACTTTCACCTGTCCCACTTAGCACTAAGCCTGAATCATCAGTAGTGTCGCTACTTACTAATGCCCCGACTTGCAAACCTACATCATCTGTAGCGCTGATTGAACCAACAGTCGGTGCAGTGATATCAACCTCAATCATGATCGCTGGGCTTTCATCTGCCCCACTAATTTGTGAGGTTACCGATATTTCACCTTCTCCGGCTGCAATGATCGTACTCTCCGGTACCGTGACTACAACATCACCATTGCTATTCAAGTTGGCAATACCAATATATTGCTCACTTCCCCATCTTATAGTTACACTGTCCCCAATCACGGCCCATGCGGCTATCACCTCGACACCAGCACTTGCTTCAGATGCACTAACACCACCAGAAGCTGCTTCAATAATTGGCACTGCAAGCACTGTACTGCTTAACACTTCCGAAATTGCTGTTTCATAAGCATCAACACCTTGAGTAACCACAGAGACCCCATCAGCACTCATGGTTACACCGCTTGAGTCAGTTGTAATTTTAGCTTCAAGCGAATCGAGTGTATCTCCAATACCGTTGATGGTGAGGGAATCCGCCCCGGAAAGTGCTGCCAATACCTCTCCATAAATTTCAGCATTACTGGTACCATCACCAGTGTTATAGTCATCATCGAGTACAGTAACGACCTCACCGGTAATGTCATCAATCCCAAATAGTTCTCCTATTTGATCATTGATGGCGACATCCGCTGTGGTCAAAGATAAGCTGCTGACATTACTACTCTCTATCCCAGCCTTACGTACGGCCAACTCTGTAAGTGGGGTAACGCTCACACGCACATCATTACCATCGGCCACTGTCATTGCACTTAAAGAAGTCTTCAGACTGGTACTTGTATTCGTAGTTTCATCGATATAGTCACCGCTCGCTCCATTATTATCGGATATCACAACCAGTATTGGCCCGACATAATTTGAGTCAATCGTCAATGATGCTGTGCTGGCTGACAGATCACAGTTATCGCTATAAAGAAGATTGCCGCTCTCGTCATACACTTTAACGCCCACTGTTGAGATAAATGTACCCGCAGCAGCGGTTAAATTGATATCGTACCCTGCTGTTTCTAGGTTAGTTGTACCTGAACTACTCGAGCTACTTGAACCACTGGCTACAGCGCCACCCAATAATGCAACTACGCCCATTGTGACGAAATTAGAGTTACCGCTCGTGTTGCCTGCTTCGAACGACCAAACTAAGCCTTGCTCAATGTCAAAGTCATGATTTGAAATAAACGTTCCCGCAACCTCAGAAGAAGGATCGACAGGCAGTTCGCCACCTTCAACCCAATAAAAGGCAGCGATATCTGTATCACTATAAAAACCAACAATTTCAGCGGCAATATCGCCATATCTAACCAGCTCTAAATCATCGTCTTTACGAATTAACTCTATACCATCAGTGACTGCCACTCCTAATTCATCTACCAGCGTATAAATCGCACCAGATTCGACTCCATAGCTTAAAGATACATCTAGTGGCCAGTAAGAGGTTTGGTTATCACGAATAACTCTAAGTTGTAATGACACGATAATTACTTCCTTTATGAAATTTACATATAATCAATAAATTAAGTTGAGATAATGAATATTAGTACATGTTTGATTAGTTCACATATCATTTAACCAATGTGAGGAAATCACATTATCGTGTAGGGCTATATGAATTTGGTTTTGGGTTGTTGACGAACTCTCAATACAAGTAAAACAGCGCTTTTACGAACATAAAAGCTACTCAAATGAGAGTGACATTAATCTATCTAAGACAAGAAGATCTATGGCAGGTAACATTGGCTTAATTTCTGATTAATAACACAACTGCTTATTACTCAACAAAATACAAAGAGCATTCATCGGATAACTCCTTTTTATTGGTATACACTCTTGCGAAATCGGTTAAGCTCGCGACTTTAACTGAAGCAAGGCGTTCCCACTTACTCGCATCGGCCAATAACCAGCTTTGGCGTGATTGCATCATAATCGTTTTTGATATTTCCGACTCTTGCACTTCATGCTCCATCGCCAATAAAGACGGCGTGATAGTGGCACAACCGACAATGCCAATATCCGCTTCAAAATTACCTAAAAATTGTAACGTACTATGACCAACAAGATCTTGATGTTCACTTCGAACGACGCCCCCACATAGGTAAACTTCTACATTGGGATTAGACTCCAGAATTTTCGAGACTTGAAGGTTATTTGTTATCACACGAAGTGACGATATATCAGTCAAGAACTGCGCAACATAGGTAACGGAGGTACCAATCCCCATCATAACTGTGGAACCTTCTGGAATTTGCTGCGCGACCTCTTTTCCCATTCGTTGTTTAATCGTCGATTCAACCTCACGGCGAAATTGATAGGTCGTGTTGGTCAGAGTCGTTGGTAAACTCAATCCACCGTGCACCCGTCTCGCCAAACCTTGTTCACATAACAGCTTCGCATCACGACGAATTGTTTGTGTCGTCATCGAGAAGATAACGGCCAACTCATCGATTTGAACATCATTACGTTGCTTTAAGTAATCTAAAATTTGTTGCTGGCGTTCGGTCAGCATGTGCATAGGCTCCTGAAAGTTTATCGTCAAACATTTGTAACAAGCATGTTCATTTTGTTCAAGTGAACATTAAGTAAAACTACGATTGATCTAGAATATGTTTCGGTTATACCAGCAATTACATATGAAAAAGGCATATCAAAGCTCAAGCTGTTAACACGATCACAACATTATAATGAAAGTTTCAATGTTCATATGAATATCAATATAAACGCTATATTGTGTCTCCGTATTACAATAAAAACGACATATCATTACATGCAATACGCATACTACGGGCCCATTTCTGGGCGATGATGGAACATAAACACCTACCTACTTATTCGAGGGTTACAACAATGAAAAAGCTACTTCTAGGAACCGTATTATCCGCAGCCACATTATTTGGAATGGGCATTGCAGGAAGTACCGCGGCGATAGCAGCTGATAAAGATCCACTCAACATTAATATGAGCCTAATATTCAGCCAAAATGAATTGCTAACGCAGGAACTCATTAAAGTTTCTGACAGTATTCGTGAGCGGACCGACGGTAGCGTAAATATAAAAGTTTTCCCAGGTGGTCAGTTACCAACCTATAAAGACAACCTTGAGCAAGTCGTAAACGGTGCAGATTGGATCGCCGTTGAAGACCTTAGTTACTTAGGTGATTTCGTACCAGATTTCGCTGCACTTGCAGGACCAAGCTTATATAACTCTTATGACGAATATCTTGCGATGATGAAAACCGATTTTGTTGCCGATTTGACCGCACAAGCAGAAGAGAAAGGCATCAAGATTTTAACAGCAGATTATATGTTCGGCTTTAGACATATGATCACAAATAAAGAAATTAAAAACTCAGCTGATATGAAGGGTATGCGTATTCGAGTACCTGGTAGCCAACTGTTTATCAGCACGCTATCAGCGATGGGAGCATCTCCAGCAGCATTACCATTTACTGAAACTTATGCCGGTGTACAGCAGGGTGTAGTTGATGGACTTGAAGGTTCAATCCTAACTATGTACTCAACCAAAATTTATGAAGTGGCAAAAAACATGTCACTCACTAAGCACTTCTTAGGTACTGTTGGTCTGTATATTGCTCCAAAAGTTTGGGCTAAATTAGACGCAGAACAACAAGCAATCGTAATGGAAGAACTTGCAAAAGGTGCTGAGTCTAACACTGAACAACTGGTTAAGCTTGATACTGAATATATGCAAAAACTTAAAGATGAAGGCGTTAAGTTCAACGAAGTTGATAATGCTGAATTCGGTAAGCTAACGGCTGAAGTTTATACTCAGTTCCCAGAGTGGAGCGAAGGTGTACACGCGAAAATCAACTCTGAACTCGATATTATCCGCGCTGCCAAATAATAGCTTCAATCTGACGCCCTTATGATTTTGTAAGGGCGTATATCAACTAGCTTGCGTCAACTGTATGGAGCAGCAATGCGCTTTTTAATTAACTTTGAAGAAATCCTAGCCTCTCTCGCCATTTCGGTGACGGTATTAACCGTCATTGTGAATGTTTTTCTGCGTTATGGCTTCGGTTTTGTCGTTCCTTGGAGCGAAGAACTTTCTGTTATCTGTTTTATTTGGTCGGTTTATTTCGGCATTAGCTCTTGTTATAAGCACAGGTTACATATGGGTGTCGATATCATCGTTAGTATGATACCTGAAAAAGCAAAACGACCTTTTCGTTTAATGGTTTCAACGTTCCTGTTGGGACTAAATCTACTAATGGCGTACTTAAGTTACGACTACACCATGCTATCAACCAAAGTCACTCCAGTTATGGGCATGTCGTATTTCACGATTAATAGTGTATTAGTCGTTTGTTTCTCATTAATGGCCATTCATACTCTGAAATTTATCAAAATTGATTTAATAAATTCAGACGAAGATTCACCACTAAATTAACTATTAGGTAACCCCAGTGGAAATTTACTTACCCATTATCCTCTTATTTGTTCTGTTCTTGTTGAATATTCCGATTGCATTTTCACTTATTGCTTCGGCGATGACTTACTTCCTATTTTTCAACACCTCTCTTCCTGTAAGTCTCGTCATGCAACGGTTTATATCGTCAGCGTCTTCTTTCCCTTTATTAGCCATTCCTTTTTTCATAATGGTCGGTTCCATTATGAATTATGCAGGCATAAGTAGAAGCCTGCTAAAGTTTGCAGATTCATTAATCGGCCACAAAATTGGCGGACTCGCTCATGTAAATGTTCTATTAAGTACATTAATGGGTGGAATTTCCGGCTCCGCCAACGCCGATGCAGCGATGCAGTCTAAAATCCTTGGCCCTGAAATGACAAAACGTGGTTATGACCTCCCTTTTACCGCAGCAATCACGGCGGCCTCATCGAGTATTAGCCCGATAATTCCACCAGGAATTAACCTCATTATCTTTGCCCTACTCGCAAATGTATCTGTCCACTCCATGTTTGTTGCGGGTTATATTCCTGCGCTTATGATGGCAGGTTCACTGATGATCGCCATCGCTATTATTGCTCGTAAACGTAATTACAAGCCGTCACGATCGGAACCGGCATCAGCAAAAGAAAGACTTGGGCACTTTGGTCGCGCAATCCCTGCGCTTCTTATTCCATTCGGCATTATCCTTGGTATGCGCTTTGGCCTGTTTACACCAACAGAAGCTGGCGCTATTGCTATCTTGCTCTGCGTTATTATCGGTGCATTTGTCTATCGTGATCTAAAACTAAAGCATGTTCCGGTTATATTGAAGGAAACGATTCAAGGTACCAGTAGCGTGATGTTTATCATCATCGGAGCCATGGTATTTGGTTACTACATGACGTTAGAGCAAATTCCACAACAAGTTGCTTCTGCCCTGATTGGCGTAACCGATAATAAATTGGTTTTACTGCTTTTAATTAACGTTCTACTGCTCGTCATCGGAATGTTTATTGAAGGCGGCGCAGCAATGATTATATTGACCCCACTACTGCTACCTGCGGTGCTTAACTTAGGTGTCGACCCAGTTCACTTTGGTATCGTCGTCATCGTTAACATCATGATTGGTGGTGTAACCCCGCCGTTTGGTTCCATGATGTTTACCGTATGTACCATTCTCAACGTAAGAGTTATGGATTTTGTACGCGAAGTCGCGCCATTGTTGCTTGCTTTATTAACGGTCTTAATGATTCTGACTTATTCCGAAGATATCGTGTTGTTCTTACCAAGATTATTACATTTCTAGAGAATACAGATGAAGAAACTACCATCACAGCAGCTCCCTTCCGAATGGGAATCTATTTCGTGGGTGCTAACCGATGTTGATGATACGCTAACGTGGCAAGGGAAACTTCCGCCCGAAACTCTTATCGCGTTAAACCAACTACAACAAAATGGAATCAAAGTTATTGCGGTTACGGGAGCCTGTGCGGGTTGGTGCGACCACATCGCACAGCTTTGGCCTGTTGATGCGGTTATTGGTGAAAATGGGGCTTTTGTCCTTGAAAAAGAAAACGGCTTTTTGGCGCTAAAAGCGGATTTTAGCCGTGAAGTACTTAAGCAACAGCAAATAAAATTAGAGACTCAAGTACTGGACATATTGAAGGCCTATCCCAATTTAAACCTAACGCTCGATCAATCTTACCGCTTGTGCGAAGTGGCGATTGATATTGGCCAAAATCGACCCAAAGTCGACAGTATAACCGTTGGCACCGTAGTCGAGAAAATTCAGGCACTCGGAGCTCATGCGACCGCCAGTTCGATCCATATAAATGCGTGGTATGGCAACCACTCTAAAATTACCACATCCCTTCACTTTCTTAAGGCAAAAGGGTTATCAGACAGCGACATTCAAGAACAATGTTGCTACGTCGGCGATTCTCTCAATGACGAGCAAATGTTCGCGACCTTATCCAAAAGTGTTGGTGTGGCGAATTTAACACGCTATTGGGAACAGTTGACTGCTTTTCCGACGGTTATTACGCAAAATTCAGGTGGATATGGGTTTGCAGAATTCACGGATAACCTACTACAATTAAAAGGAAAAGGTTAAACATTTCAATCACAAACACTCCGAACTTTTAGTGCATTGATTGTTTTCTCTTTGTTCAAAATCGTCACTACATTTACCAATCTCAATTAGGACAAGTCGAATCAATGAACTTGGATCTTGAAATATCAGATACATCGATGGAAGTCAGAACGACTGTCAGCAAAGACAAAGATTCAATTCTCGAAATGTATATGTTTTTACCGAGTGATATGGGCGTGAAAGAGCGCGATATCTGCGCAAATGTATTATTAGATTTAAAAGCCTCTCGATATCATTATTCCGTTTCGAAAGCCAAATTCCCATTGCTAAAACAACAATCAGATCGGTCCGACAGTGGTCTTGATTTTCCACTTTTCCTAAAGACATTTAAGTTAAAGCTATCGCGGCTAACCCAAGACAGTGATCACGCAAAAACCTCGATTGATGATTACTTGGCAACCGTGAAATCGCTACTGAGCGACCTTAGAAACACGCCAACCAATGAAGGTAACATCAAAGATTTTCGGACTGCCGATGAGCTTTGCTCGTATTATGCTGAGCAGATTACCTTGTCTTTTTGCTATCAAAACACAAAGGAATCCGAGAACGATATCAACACAGTTTACGATGACTTGATTAATTTAGCCTGTGAAGAACGAATGTACAGACGCGATACTTATGGCTTAAAGTCTAAGGAAGCGCAATACATACGCCGCAAAGAAAATTTCTTTTGTAAGTCGATCAATATTCGCCAAAAAAACACCACTCTCGGTGTGGTTCGAGAACAAGCAGCCTTTAGCCTCGCTGCTTTTTTATCTATGTTAATCACCACTCTTATCGTCTTCTATGTTCAATTAGGTTACGGCAACCTCTCTTTTGCGCTTCTGATGGCGCTCTGTGTCAGTTATATTTTCAAAGATCGTTTTAAAGAGTTGTTTCGGATCTATATCGCCAAAAAACTCAGTAAAGGAAAATTTAGCTTTAAGACGACGCTCTACGACAGTGACGAAGTTGTCGTTGGTAGTTGTTATGAGCTGGCTGAATATGCCAACTTAGATGAAAATATTCTCAACGTACGTGGGCGCGGTAAATACACCAAAAAAGACGCGGATGAAGTGGTCATTTGTTATAAGAAAAAGTACTCAATGACTAACCGGTTTATGAATGGGTTTACCCAATTGCGCGATACCATGGATATCAACCTGCACAGCTTACTTGAATTACTGCCAGAAACTGCACTAAAGCACATTGCCTATGACAAGGGCCAATTGGTCAGTAATCGGTTTTCCATGTTGCATGACATCAATTTAATCTTTCGCTTAAACAATAATAAAATCATGCGTTATCGAGTCAAAGTTTCCCACTCTCAAATAGTGAAACTTGAGCCGGTACAAATTGTATAACACACGCTTTCCTGCTTATTTTTCCTGTATTAAATTTGCTTTTTTCTTTCCAAAAATAACGAAACAGCCCGCCTAATAACCAGGCGGGCTGTTTCGCTATTTGGAGTTACCAATAGACGCTGATTAGTCGCGAATCGCTTCTGCAATTAACGACACTGGGTGGATACATTCCAAGTCGGTATTTTCTTCTATCTGCCATTTACAGGTTTCGCAATCGGTAATCGCCAAATCTGCATTTGCCGCAGCAATCTGAGCAAATAAACCAGAACCAATAGTCATTGATGCGGCGTAGTTTTCTTCCTTAAAACCGTAAGTGCCTGCCGAGCCACAGCATTCACTATTCAAAACTTGAAGATCTAAGCCAGGAATCGATCGTAATAACTCAATCGTAAACATAGTATTGCCACTGCGCTCTAGGTGACAAGGTGTATGATATACCACCTTTTTATTGATCGGTTTCATTGCTGGCGCGTTTCCATTCATAAACTCTTTGAGTAAATAACGGGTAATAAAGTGGATACGGTCGGCTACACTTTCATTATCAATACCAAGAACATGCGGATATTCATCTTGTAAGGTAAACGCACACGTTGACGATGTCGCGACAATTTCCCGCTTATGAATTTCGACAGAATTTTCGAGTTGGCGCACATTGAACTTAGCATTTTTTTGCGCCTTTTTATGAAATCCATTAGCAATCAGAGGAACACCGCAACACTTTTCATTTTCTAGAAGATGAAGCCCTATTCCCATCGCGTTGAGTACTGTAACCAAATCTTTTCCTAGCTGCGGGTGATTGTAATTGACATAACAGCCGTGAAAGAAGCTAACACCACGTGCAAATTGCGTTTGATCTGGGCAAGACTTTTTATACCACTTGCGAAACGTCCCGTGAGAATATTTCGGCAGCGATTTATGGTCATGTACCCCCACCGTTTTATGCATGATTTTCTTAACCAATGGCGTACTGGTCGCAGCATTAACGATGGGTGCTACTGGTGTTGCAAGTGATCCAAATAAGTCCGTATGACTAAGAATAAAGTCCCTAACTGTCTTAGGGCTCGCAGACAACTTGCCATATTTTCCTCTGGCTATCGCGATGATATCACCGATTCTAACGTTCGAAGGACAGGCGGTTTCGCAGCGCTTACAATTGGTACAATACTTCAGAATGTCATCGTAGTATTGAGGATCTTTGATACGCAACCGTTCGCCATCAGGACCGCATTGCTTCGGTCCCGGAAAGTCGGGATTGGCTTTTGCGACGGGACAATAAACCGTACACACAGTGCACTTGATACATTGGTCAAAACTGGTGTCGCTGGTTACGTCTAACATTGTTCACTCTCCACATTCAATTGCTCTGTCTGCTTAACAGTGAAGTTATCTGAAATATAATACGCAGTTGATATAGCAACACCTCCTCCAGAACCTTCTGCAATGGGGTTATAGTGTGCCAATACTGAGCCACAACAGTGAACGTTACTCACCGTAGCGCCATTGAGTGACGGATTAAAGTGCTCATTAGTTTCTAACCCAAACGACATAAATGCATGGGGTTTTAGTGAGAAAAACGTCTCCTGATACCACTTATCACGAGAGCCTGTGGTACACACATCAAAACCAAATACAGGCTCACTTATACGATCGTATTCTGCGCGTAAGCCGTTACTAAAAAAGCTGCCACTGGCCAACACGAATGTGTCCGCCGAAAGTGCATAGTCTCGTAGTTTTCGCGTCCAAATTTTATTAAGAACCAAGCCATTGCTTCGCTCTACAAATTCGCCTCCTGTAACGCAGTCCCCTTTCAACAATACACCGCCTGCAGTAATAAATTGACGCTCTAGCGCTTCTTCAAGTCTAACTCCCATCAATGATGGTGGCATGGTTGGTATTTCATTGAAGCTTATGCCCGTCATCGCCTTTAAACGCGTCAATATTTCTAGCCCTTCAGCGGTTCCAAAAATAGCGGGTACTATCACAAGGTCATTTTTATTCGCTCCAAGCGAAATTTGATTAGCAAACTCCGCCAACGTGTCATCACTCTTCAGCAACCGAATAAAATCGGACGAACGATAGTTGGCAACATCTATAGAACCGTGGTTTAAATTATTCAAAGACACCGATAAGCTGAGTATGGGTGTGTCATTAAACCTTGGATTAGATTTCAAATTGTCGACAGCAACATTTGCTTGAAAATCACGAAAGTCTTCAAGTGAAAGCACAACAACGCGTTCGAATTTTGGTTGTGTCTCTTGATACTCAATTTTTTCAACAAACGGTTGAGATAAAAAAGTGGCACTTAAGGCACCGAGAGTGGTGATTCTCCGATGATTCTCATTGTGCTGAGAGTGATGCAATGGAACACCCGCGAGATTAATCATCTGGGTAAACCACTCTATGGCTGACTCCACATTGTTTGCGCCTAACTTAGCATAAGGATGAGTCGGAAATTGCGTCGGAAATTGCTCAATCGCTTGATAAGGAAACTGAACCGCGTCACCACAAGGCAATGTCGACAAGACATCTATCGATCCAGAAGCAAAATGCAGTGCACTGCGACCATTGTTAATCAAAGCCGTTTTCTGACCTAGCTCTAACGCTCGAATGGCCGCGCAATACCCCGCCATGCCACCACCAATAACAATCACATCGTACTTCATTCCGCTTCTCCCGATGTTTGCGCTTGATTCACATATTGGTTTGCTGTGTCTCGCGTTGGCGTTTCTAACTGGGAAGTACCAAGTAGGCCTTCATAAATCCAGTAACTAAATTCCGCTTCTCGCAACGCATCTCCCCATAATACTGGCTTAGCTCCTTTCCATCTTTCTTCCATAAATTCAACTAGTAAGCCACTGCATTCGACTCCACTTTTATCGCTGAACTCATTAAATAGCCCGGCTGCGCGATAGGTACATGTTTCCCCTTGACATGGCCCCATTCCAACACGAGTACGACGGCGCAAGTCTTCAATATTTTCCACATCTAGATGATTCAGAGCATATTCAATTTCACCCGCTGTCACCATTTCACATTCACATATAATCGCACTCCGCTTTGGTTCATCACTTAAAAATGAAAGTGCGCGTTCACCATGGCTGTATAGGGCGGACTCGTAAACCGGCTTAGCAATACTGGCGCTACGTAACGAGGGTTTGGGTTGCTCAACAGAGCCCGGTAGTGAACGTGTTGCGGTAGTACAAGTTTGCGTATTACCGAGTTTCTTAGCCACAATATCTGTTGCCTGCTCAGCCATTAAACGATAGGTCATTAGCTTACCGCCAGTAATCGTCGTCAGTCCTTGTAGACCATCTTTTTCTCCATGGTCGAGCAAAACAATTCCACGGCTGATATTTCGACCAGTGGTGTCTCCGTCGACGGCTACGAGTGGACGAACACCAGCATAAGCTCGCAGTACTCTTGTATTTTGCATTACAGGCGCTAACTTGCTGCCCTCGCGGAGTAATATATCGACTTCGTCGGAGCTGATTTTTAAGTCGTTGATCTGGTCATACTCAATTTGTTCGGATGTAGTTCCGATTAACGAAATAGTATCGCCGGGAACCAAAATGTCGGCATCGGCAGGCTTGCGACATCGATTTATCACCAGATTATTAATTCGGTAGTCGAGAATCAGTAACGACCCTTTTGCAGGAAACATCTTGATGCTTAAGTCAGCATATTCACAAATGGTTTGCCCCCATATACCCGCAGCGTTGATGACTTCTTTGGCATAGACTTCATAGCCTTGGTTTAGCTGAGTATTAAAACATCGAACCCCAACTACACGATCAGCTTGAATAATTAATGACGTCACTGTGGTGTGAGTATATAACCGAGCTCCATGCTGCTTGGCATCAATAATATTTGAAGTGCAAAGACGGAAAGGATCTAACGAGCCATCTGGAACTTGAACGGCACCGAGCATGGCAGGATTGGCATTTGGCTCAAGGCGCAGTGCTTCTTTTGTACTCAGTTGTTTCGACTCTATGCCTGCTGCAGAACAAGACTGCATAAACTGTTGTTGAAAGTTGATGTCATCTTCAGGAAGGGTAATAAACAAACCACTGGTTTCTTCGACACAGTGACGAGCTATATTTTTAAGAATCTTATTCTCTTGAATACACTCTTTGGCTGAATGCAGATCTGTTACTGCATATCGAGCTCCAGAATGAAGTAAGCCATGGTTGCGCCCAGTAGTGCCAGAAGCAATATCCCCTTGTTCGAGTAAGATACATGGTATGCCCCTGAGAGCACAATCACGCATGATACCAGTTCCCGTTGCACCACCGCCGATGATGACTACATCAGTTTCGAGCCGAATATACGTTTTCATAATACACTCAAAGAAAATAAGAAAAGCAAACAAACGAACGTTTATTTTCGTTTTTAGATTTTATCGAAACCAAAACGAGCATTGCAACACTTATCTAACCAAACATTGATCTGCCACCGATCAGTTTCAAATGCATCATAATCACAATCATTAATTTCAAATATATTGAATTTATTAGATTTAATTTAATTCTTATCACAAATTAAATAAAACGAACTTATGTCTCACTTTTAATTATCAAAATCGTCATAATCCGCTCGTTCGAGCATTTAAGTTCGTTTTAACTCACAAATTAAAATTACAATGGAACATATAGGTAACAGCTATGTTTGGAATATTTAAACCTAAATCGCATATAGAGCGATTATCTGAAAATCAGATAGAACCCACTTATACCCGTCTTCGTTGGCAATTGTTCATGGGAATATTTTTTGGCTATGCAGGATATTATCTTGTACGTAAAAACTTTAGTCTTGCGATGCCATTTCTTATTGAGCAAGGTTTTACTCGAGGTGAACTCGGCGTGGCATTGTCTGCTGTTTCAATTGCGTATGGCTTATCGAAGTTTTTAATGGGAAGTGTTTCTGACCGTTCAAATCCAAGGTATTTCTTAAGCTTTGGCCTCTTAATGTCGGCCGCCGTGATGTTCTGTTTCGGCTTTATGCCATGGGCAACTGGCAGTGTTACCGCTATGTTTGTTCTTTTATTTTTAAATGGATGGTTCCAAGGTATGGGCTGGCCAGCCTGTGGCCGAACCATGGTTCACTGGTGGTCTCGTAAAGAGCGCGGCAAATTAGTCTCAGTATGGAACGTTGCCCACAACGTTGGTGGTGGTTTGATCGGCCCTATGTTTATTTTAGGTCTGTGGCTGTTCAACGATGATTGGCATACCGCCTTTTACGTACCAGCATTTTTCGCAACCGTAGTCTCTATCTTTATCTGGGTTACGCTGCGCGATACCCCTCAATCGTGCGGATTACCAGCGATTGAAGAATATAAAGACGATTACCCTGATAACTACGATGAGTCAAACGAAAAGGAAATGACCGCAAAAGAGATTTTCTTTAAGTATGTATTCAACAACAAATTACTTTGGTCAATCGCTATTGCTAACGCGTTCGTTTACATGATTCGTTATGGTGTACTTGATTGGGCGCCAACATACCTATCTGAAGCAAAAGATTTCTCAGTCGATAAATCATCTTGGGCTTACTTCCTGTATGAGTGGGCAGGTATTCCTGGAACATTATTATGTGGTTGGATTTCAGATAAATTATTTAAAGGTCGCCGTGCTCCAGCCGGTATCCTATTTATGGTATTGGTGACCATTGCCGTATTGGTGTACTGGTTTAACCCAGCAGGAAACCCAGGTATCGATATGGCCGCACTGATCGCTATCGGATTCCTTATCTATGGGCCTGTGATGCTAATTGGTTTATATGCTCTTGAACTGGCGCCTAAAAAGGCCGCGGGTACCGCAGCGGGCTTAACAGGTCTATTTGGTTATCTGGGTGGCGCAGTCGCTGCGAATGCTGTACTTGGTTATACCGTTGACCACTTTGGTTGGGATGGCGGTTTCATTCTATTAACCGCGTCTTGTGGTATTTCGATTCTATGTCTTTTCTACGCTTACTTTGGCGAAAGAAAATTCCACAAAGAGAAAGAAGAAAAAGAAAGACTCGAAGAAGCAAATGCTGCAATTTAATATCGAGTAATTACCTTTAACTCACCCCAAGCAGCGCCAAGTCGATCTCATTCTTGGCGCTGTTTATTTTTAGAACCCGCAAAGCTCTTCTCTATCAACAAGGTTAATTCTCTTTCGAATACGAAAATAACGTCAATATCATGGCTACAAAGACATACAAAGCGAGCCAAAAGAACAGTTGCGCGCCAGTAATATCGTGGTCAATCAAAAACCCAAATAAAATCGGTGAGAGCGACGAAGAGATCACGCCAAGGGATCCCATTAATGCGCGTATTCTACCCAGGTATTTCGTCCCGTAGACTTCAGCCCACAATGCATTAATGATCGTGCTACTTGAGCCAATTGCCGATCCAAGCGCAAAAAGCAGCACATAGACAATCCAATTTCCACTAAATTGTGATGCAATCAAAAGCGCGATAAACATCGGAATCGGATAGTATTTTAACAATTGCCGACCACTGAATCTGTCGACCCAGACTCCTGCATACATCGACGATAACCAATGTGCAATGCCATATAAGGCAAAACAACTCGCAAACAATGCTGCTGTCCACCCCATTTGTGAGATAAAGAATCCTTGGTGAATAAAGATGCCCGTAATAATAAACGGCGCAGATAGCACGGTCGGCAAAGCTAACCAAAAACGGTAATCAGACAACAATGTTCTGCGTGTTCCATCTTGTGGTTGCTGCTTGTTAATATCTCCTTTTACCGGCTGCTCAGCGTTATTTTCAACCGCAGGTGCTTGCTCTAGATATTTTTCATTTTTACCTTTTTTAATAAGAAACAGAGCTAAAGGCAAATACAGCAGTGGGATCAGCACAGCAATCACTAGCCAACTTTGTTGCCAACCTAATTGCGTAATCAATAAAACCGCAAATGAAGGTAGTAAGATTTCACCCAACGGCACCCCACTTGTGGCAATGCTAATACTTTTCCCACGGTTCAAGGAAAAGTTCTTCATCATGGTTGTTACCCCAGTATGAGGAAATAACCCTTGGCCAAAAAAACGCAGAAAAAATAAGCCAACAATCAACATCGTTAAACTAGTGGTTTGCCAAAGCGTAAGAGCGGCGATTGAAAGGCCAACAGTGCAAAATAGAATAAATTTAACCAATGACACCCTATCAATCGCACCACCGATCCACATCAACAACAAACCACTTACAAAAGTCGCGGTTGAGTAAGCCGTACCATAACTGGTTGCCGAGAGACCGAGGCTTTCTTGAAAACTGTCTCCAAACCAACTGACAAAAAATGATTGTCCGAAGTTGCCCATAAACACCGTAATAATCCCAAAGGTGAGTATTGGCCAGCTCTGTTTGGTAAAGCGAAAGTATTCTTTAATCATTAATTATGTCCGGTTTAAAAAAGGGCTCAGAATTGTTCTTTTTATCGGGTTTGTCAACGGTGATCACCAAGCTATTGATTACACACTTTTACCAAACTTTCACGATTTGAATTTCACGTACTGTATATTCCATCATGATTCGTTTACGAAATTCGCATTACGATGTTAAGTACGTAACGCTGCGTTACTTTACGCTACGATCAGTAAACGAAGAAAGCCACTGTTCATACAAACTCTATTGCCTTCTGTGCTCTTCAATATTATTATGTACAGATAAACGTACATGAACAGTTTGGAGTTAACATGGATGCAATAAGCTATACATCCGCTAGAGCAAATTTAGCAAGTACAATGGCGAGTGTTTGTAATGACCACGCTCCTATTATTATTACCCGTAAAAGCGAAGCCCCTGTAGTGATGATTTCTTTAGAAGATTACAACGCAATGCAAGAAACAACCTATTTACTCAGATCACCCAAAAATGCTCGTGAACTGTTGGAGTCGATTGCCGAACTCGAATCTGGAAATGGGATTGAACAGAAGCTAATAGAATGAAGCTGGTCTTTTCTACTAAATCTTGGGAACAATATCTGTACTGGCAAACGACCGACAAAAAGATACTCAAACGTATTAATTTATTGATCAAGGACATCCAGCGTAGCCCTACAGAAGGAATCGGGAAACCAGAACCTCTTAAGCACGGATTATCAGGATACTGGTCACGTCGCATAAACGACGAACACAGAATCGTCTACAAAAGCCAAGATGACGTAATTTTAATTGCACAACTGCGTTACCACTATGGCACTTAATACTTAAGAAGATCGAACATTCCACCAGCGTTTCGCTGTTAGCTTACTTCACACTACTGCCCCTCAGATAAAAACTTAATCCAACTGAGCGTACTATCTGAAGGGGAATGTTTATGTATTGCGGTTGCGATGCGTAACGCTTCTTCTGGTTGCCCTAACTCATTTAGCGCACGTACCTTAGTCAATAAGGTAGTCGTATCAGGTTTCTTCAAACGGTTGATCGCTTGAAGAGCACTTGCGTAGTTTTGCTGCTGCATGTGCAATAACGCGTATTGACGGTTGAATTTGGAATCAAGGTTAGCGGCTTTCTTCCAACTCACGAGTGCCTTGTCCCATTCCTTAGATAACTGCCAATATGATGCTTGTTGAGATAACAGTTTTGCCGATGAGTCCAACTTAGCTAAACGACCGTATGTTTCCGCGGCTTTATACGGTGCGTTTAACCGGCCATACAATTGTGCCATCAAGGTAAGTTGTTCTTGGCTCATATCAAAGCCTGCACGATCGGCTTGCTGCAAGGTGATAAGAGCTTGAGAGTGTTGCTCTGTTTGCATGTATAACGCTGTAAGTTGACGCCACCAAAGCGCTTCATTTGGTTCTATCGAGCGAAGTGACCTTGTGGTGCTAATAGCCGATTTCCATTTTTCTTTAGCAAGTTGAGCACCCAACTTCATTTTTAACGGTTCAGCTTTGGCTCTAAGCTTAGCTTTACGTTGATAATGCTGCTGTTTATCCACCGATGCTTCAACCGATGACCACTTCTCTTGTTGATACTGTGCCTGTGCTATACGCAGCCACACCATTTCATAGCTCTTCGATGTCGTCGACGAATTTTCACTCATTAACGCAAGTAACTGTTTATAACGTTTTTCCGCTTTAGGAAAACTCGGCTCCATCATTCGAAGATCGGCCAACATCCTCACCGACTCACGCTGCTCTTGTTCGGATAACGCGCCTGAATCTACCGACAGCACCAGATGTTTCGTCGCCGACTTCGGCTTCGATAACTGCCAATATAGTGAACCAAGCATGCGATTAACATACGCATTGTCGTAAGGCTTATTCGATTCAATACTGAGCAACGTCGCAACGGCATCGGATAAACGTTCTTCTTGCTGCAACGCATACGCTTTCTGGACATGACGAACAGTATATTCAGTAAGGTTCGCAGCGTTCGCTGTCGTTGTGGCAAGTATCGTCACCACACCGAAAGCAAGCGTGGATTTGACCAAGTGAAAACGACACTTTAGAGCCTGTAAATTGAGCATTATTCTCATTTGTTTAGTTTAAACTCCAGCTTTACCTTCTGGTCGTGCTGCGCAATAGGATTGCCATTGACCATCTTTGGCTGATACTTCCACCTTTTCAGAGCTTTAATTGCTTCGCGATTAAAAATCCGCTTGGGCTGTTCTTCAACAACCTTAATATTGATTGGTCGCCCGCTTTCACTGATATCAAAGCTTACAATGACATAGCCTTCAATTCTGCGCTGAATCGCTTTAGATGGGTAGACCGGCTCTGCTCTGTGTAAAGGCATAATTTGCTGATTTTGCCCAATGTTAGCTGGCTGAGTGACCGGCACGGAGGCAACAGGATCAGCCGTAGGCACAGGCTCGCTCACGGGTAAGCTCGGTGCTGTCACCGATAAACCAGAAACAGAGAAATCCATTTTAACATCAGGAATATTCTCCAACGTTGGCGTTGCCATCGAAGTCGGCGTTACCTTTTGAGGTGCAACTTCGGGCTCTGGTGCTTGGGGTTTAATTTCAGGCTTATCAGGTAATATGCGACTACGACGTTCGCTGCTTTGTTCCTTGTCAGCAGCAAAAATATTGAACGCCAACGGTTCATCCTGTTTTTCAACCGGCTTACTGTTTAAATCCACCAACCAAGCCATGACCCCAATTAGGCTATAACACACCACTAACGCCAGAGGAAATGCAATCAACAAACGAGTCATTTATTTCTGTTCCGTTGCTAACGCTATATTACTGATGCCAGCGCTTTTCGCTGCGTCCATAACTGCAACCACCGTACCATTGAAGGCAAATTCGTCCGCCTGAATAACCAAAGCAGCATTGGGTTGTTCAATAATAATGTGCTCGAGCGTAGGTTGAACGCGTTCTTTATCCACTACTCGTTTATCAATATAAATTTCGTTATCGGCCGTCACCGCAATAAACACGCTGACGTCTTTTTGGCTGGTTGAGTTACTCGCTTGGGGACGGTTTACTTCCACACCAGATTCACGAACAAATGAGCTGGTCACAATGAAAAATATCAGCATGATAAACACAATATCGAGCATCGACGTCATGTCGATTTGTGCTTCTTCTTGCTGTTTTGAACGATTGCCTAATCTCACGCTCGGCTCCTCATTAATTTTTCCAAATGAATTTCCCGCTTCTCTATGGCCGCCATCAAACGTGAATAACAAAAGAATCCGGCTAATGCAGCAACCATTCCTGCCATTGTCGGCAATGTAGCCATCGAGATTCCGGCCGCCATCAAACGTGGTTGTGCTGTGCCTTCTGCTTCTAAAACATCAAACACCGAAATCATTCCAGTTACCGTTCCCAACAGACCTAACATCGGAAATAATCCAATTAGTAACTTTAATAAATTAACGTTTTTAAACAGTTGCAAATGAGCCTGACTCAACCATGCATTGCGCTGCTTACGTGCGAACCACGATTGATGATCTTGCCTCTCTTTCCATGCATCGAGCCATTGCTGCTTCTGCTTAGGATAAGTGAAGGCAAGGTAGATAATACGTTCAAATGCAATCAACCAAAACATGAGAACCAACACGGCTAGCCACCAGATAACCGGCCCTCCACGTGACATAAACTGTTCTATGCCCTGTGAAAAACCGATCTCTCGGAGCACACTGAATATCGATGTGATGCTAATCCCATCCACAACTATGCCGCTCCCATATCCTGTTCAGCTCGCTGCGCTACCATACCAACGCCTTGTTTTTCTAACAGAGTACGAATGTGTTCTGATTGCGAGCTAAGGACATTGTGAATAAACAGCAGTGGCATCGCAGAAACTAAACCAAGCACTGTCGTTACCAAAGCCGTTGAAATACCACCAGCCATAATTCTTGGATCGGCATTACCATATTGAGTAATCACCTGGAAGGTTTCGATCATCCCTGTCACGGTTCCCAACAAACCTAGCATTGGTGATAGAGCCGCAAGGAGTTTCAGCATCGACAGTCCGCGCTCAAATTTGTGTTGTTCATCTAGAATCGCTTCATACAAGCGCAACTCAAGGGCTTCAACGTTAGGAGATTGGTCGTATTTGTAAACGCTCAACACTCGTCCAAGTGGATTGTTGCCTATCTCTTCTCTGTTTTTTAACTGTGCGCGAATTTTACTTCGGCTTATGAATAAGAAACCACCTTGAGCAACACCTATGACTAAACCAATAAACAGTATCGCGAGAATTACGCGACCAACCACGCCACCCTGCGCTAAACGTTCGCCTAGCGTCGGTTGCTGTGCCAATTGTTCTAACAGTTCACCTTTGGAAGGATCAAAGGCGATAAGCTGACGCTTGCTAAGAGCCAATGAAGCTCCCGTACCCGAGCTAACCGGATTTGCTTGGGGCTGAACAGAATACGATTTTGCCCCGCCTTGTTGTGGATTCCATTGCAGATATCCGTTTTCATCCACCAGCCCAAACGCACCAATTCGCACAACGTCTTTTTGTTTCATAACGCCGTCTTGTTCGACGTACGGAACCGAAATTTGGCTTAATGAAGAACCCATTTCGATCTGTTGATCAAATGCTTGCCATAACGCCATCAACTGCGGTGTTGATGGTAACGTCTTCGCTTCGACGATCGCATCGACTTGTTTTAAGCTATCGCTACCAATCGACGTAACAAGATCTTTTTGCTCTATTTGCAGTTCTTTCGCGACTTGACGAACCACGCCAAATAACTCGCCGAGACTTCCTGATTCTAAATGAAGCTCTTTCTCTTTTTCAGAGAGTGCTTCTTCATTGAGACTGAACTGTTCACTTAGCGCATCAATCTCTTGTTGAAGTTGATTCTTACGTGATGTCAGAGCGTTTTTCTGCGATGTTAAGTTTTGCTCTTGCCCTAAAAACTCTGCTTCACGATGTTTGTTCAATGCCTGTTCTTCTGCTTTCGCTTTCTCAGTCGTTGCAAGTAGCGTAGACGTATCTGCCAATACAAATGATGCAAACAGAGAAGAAGTGGAGAGAGATAAAACGGACAACGCTAATGTAGCGTGTTTACGTAAATTCATTGGATAACATTTCATTGGGAAACCTCCTCAGCAGATGCCTCATTGACAGAAAGCGGCAACATAAGCAAAGTCGGCGTAACTTCTTTATTCGCAACCATAAAGGCCTTCTCAAGATCCATATTCAGTGACACGTCTAGCCCCTGCCAACTGTTCGAATCGTTATTCCAATACCAATATTGTTGCTGGTCTAGGCTCCTTGCGATGAGCGAGATATGGCCTAAGTACAACTGTTCAATTTCACGAGTTTCACCATCAATGTTTATCGCGCTGGTGTAGATGCCCATCTTATTAACGTAATCAAGTTCTATCTGATACGCCTCTAAGATACGACGATACTTTTCGGAATCACTGATGTTTGCTTCGCTCATCAAAGACTTGAGTGTTGCCACTCGCTGTTCACGAGCGTCTTTACGAATGGGCATATCTTGTGCGATGTACGCTTCTAAACCATCGAGCATGTTGTACATTAGCGGCACGATACTTTGCCGAGTTTCTATAATCTCATTTCGCTGTACTTCGAGATTGAGCAATTCTTGGTTCTGGTTTTCGATGAGCGTTTCTAAATGTTGTTTGTACACTTCTAAGTTGTTCACTTCAGAGCTAAGCGCTTTAATATCGTTTTGCAGTTCGAAACTACGATCCGAACTATTTGAAATCGTTGTTTGACTTTTCTGAGCATTGGCGAGGATCGTTTGCTCTACCTTTGAAGACGAATCTATGGAGGCCGCGTACGAATGACCGACTACCGCAATGGTGGTGATTAATAAAGAAAGTCGCATGGGTTTTACGATGTTATTCATGGTGGAAATTAACTCGCTTGCTTACGATGGAACAAAAATAGAAAAGACAATATCGTTCAACTAAGAATGACAACGTCAGTTTACCGACAATTTAAATCGCCCTCAAATCACTTACTTTATTTAAGGATAATAACCACATTAACGGAACAAGTAATGAGTGACCTAAACTTGAGCGTTTAATTCTCTGATTTCCAACTTATAGAGCACTGTAGGCGATGAAATGTCGCGACAAATACTAATGGGAATAGTTATCATTTGCAACCATTTATCCACGGATATCGCATATCCATATTGCCCATCAAACTTTTGAGTAATCGCCCATATAAAAATCGGTTCAATCACGGACGTAGCGGCAATCACAAATAGTTCACAATAAAAGCAGAACAGCACCCCGTAACGGTGCTACACTAGCACAAAATTTGACCGCATAATGTTCTTAAAATAATTCAAACTAGCGGTTTATGGTTATTTCCATTAGCTT
Source organism: Vibrio phycocola (assembly GCF_053850235.1). Taxonomy (NCBI): domain Bacteria; kingdom Pseudomonadati; phylum Pseudomonadota; class Gammaproteobacteria; order Vibrionales; family Vibrionaceae; genus Vibrio; species Vibrio phycocola. The sequence continues at coordinate 54,417 of NZ_JBSQDJ010000018.1, forward strand.
ACTCACCCTCAAGTCGACGACGTAATTCATGTACTCACCTACAGCATCAATACGATAAATCGAACTCTTACTATTAGGATATTTATATGCAAAAGCTAACTGATATTGGCGAAAATTTGGTGAACAACGTCGCGGCTCGTTATGGTTTGAGTCACGATGCCGTCGTCCACATGCTCGTTGCCGTAAACAATGGCGGCGGATCTATGGCACAATTCAACTGCCCTGAACTCGGTGGTTCAGGTCAATGGATGCAAGGCGGCATGACCATGGTTGGTGATATGTTCAATAACGGTTTAAAAAATACCGTGGACAACTTATGCAGCGAATTAGCCGGTATCTTACTCAACAACCAAGTATTTCCGGTTATTCCAGCGGGGACACCGGGAAGTAACCAATGGTGGCCAGCGGACTTAGGTGCGCCTTTTAGCAGTGGCGGACAAAATGACATTCGTTATGCCGTGTTCCCCAATCGTTTAGCGGTTGAATTGAATGGACAAGTTTCGATTTATGATACCCTTGATCATAACATTGGCGGTGTAAGCCAACAGCAAGGTGGAAATACGTCACTTACCTTCAGTAGTCAATGGGGAACGATCAGTGTGGCTAGCTTACCGTTATTAAGCGGCCAGCATGTCGAAGCTCCTCAACAAAATTTTGCCGAACCTCAAATAACTCAGCCGAGCCCACAACCAATGTCTGAGCCGGTGATCATGAACGATTACAATCAATCAAATTCACAGAATTCGTCACAACAGTATTCTACTAATGAAACACTGCAAATCATTGAAAAACTTGCTCAACTTCGCGATCTTGGCGCATTAACCGAAGATGAGTATAACCTTAAGAAGTCAGATTTACTTAGTCGTATTTAATCGCCACTAATAAGTCACAACGTAACTCCGTGCGATAAGAAAACGTAACTATTGGGTGTATTGAGCTTTGGGTATGTAGGTTCATTACACTATCATTAGTGCCAAATCAAAAATGAGGTGACATTTTAGGACACAGCGTATGCGCTGCATGCTAAAACATCACCTCATTTTGTTCATATCTATTCTATTCTATCCTTCCCCTTCAGATATTGTCGATTCAGGGCCTTTGGTTTCTTGCGAGTTCGCTCTTTTACTTTTCCACAGTTCGACTAGTGGTGGCACAATCAAAACCACAACCGCGGTGATTACGATGCTTAGACTCAATGGTCGCTCCCACAGGAATGAGAAACTACCATCGGAAATTGTCAGTGCACGGCTGAGATTATTCTCCATTAGCCCGCCCAAAATGAAACCTAATAGCATCGGGGCCATCGGAAACTCAAGCAGCTTCAAGAAAATCGCTATCACAGTGATAATCGCCATCATGTGAATATCAAAACTGTTAAAGCTCACGAGATACACACCAGTGATCGAGAAGAACAAGATCAGTGGAATCAAGATTGGACGTGGAATCACTAACAAACGTGAAATGTACGGTATCAACGGCAAATTAAGAACCAAAAGTACAAGGTTGCCAAAGTACATTGATATAATCACCGACCAGAACACATCGGGATTGTCGATAAACAAACGTGGACCAGGTTGAATACCGTAAGCAATCAAAGCGCCCAACATTATCGCCGTAGTACCTGAGCCCGGAATCCCTAATGTAAGCAATGGTACAAATGACCCCGTTGAGGCAGCATTATTTGCCGATTCTGGAGCCGCCAACCCTTTTAGCGAACCTTTACCAAACTTAAGCTTCTCTTTAGCTGACGCTAGATTTCGTTCAAGCCCATAGGCAAGAAAAGAGGCTATCGTAGCGCCTGCTCCGGGCAACACACCGACGATAAACCCAAAGACAGATGAGCGTGCAATCGTTGGCGCAACTTGTTTCATCTCTTCTTTACTCAGCTTCATGCTACCAAGTTGGCTCATGTCCACTTGCTCTTCTTCCTCACGATGCTGACCTTTTAATACCGTCATCACCACTTCGGTTAAGGCAAAGGTTGCCATTGCGAGTAACAAGAAACTAATTCCATCAATAAGGTCAACACTGCCAAAAGTGAAACGCGTCGTACCCGAGGTAACATCGGTGCCCACGGTTGCGATCATCAAGCCAAAGATGGTCATGATCAACGCCTTGATCACCTGCCCTTTACCAGAAAATGCCGCGACGGCCGTAAGACCTAAAATCATCAATGCAAAGTAATCGCTTGATTGAAAACTCAGTGATACCGAGGCTAACGCAGGTGCGGCAAACAACAGAACGATGGCACCAACAGTACCACCAGTGAACGACGAATATGCTGCGAGCGCGAGTGCTTTCCCCGCTTGCTTTTGTTGTGATAACGGATAACCATCGAAAGAGGTGACCACTGTACTCGCACAACCGGGCGCATTAATCAAAATCGACGACGTCGAACCTCCAAACACTGCGCCATAATAGACCCCAGCCATCAAAATAATGCCTGAAGAAGGATCAAGGCCGTATGTGATCGGTATCATCAACGCCACCGCCGAAATGGGCCCCAATCCGGGTAACATTCCAATAAACGTGCCGGCAAAACAACCTAATACCACCATCATTAAATTAAAAGGCATCACCGCAGTGGATAGCCCCGTCATAATTCCATCTAACATGATGATTATCCTCCGAATACTTGGGTGATGAGCTTACCCGGTGCCAAATAGATATCGAGCAGCTGCGTTAGTGCAAACCATATCGCGACCGCGAACGGCACTGAGGATACAAAGAGTAGCTTGACGCTTCGTACACCGAGTATCCAATAGCCACCGACTAAAAAGATTACGGTAGCAATAAGAAAACCGACCCACTCTAGCGCTAAGGCAAAAAGCACCACCAGCACGAGTAATTTGCCGACTAAAGCAAAGTCATAACCTTTTAGAGAGAGCGAGTTACTTCCATCGCGCTTTGCTGTAATCAGCAGCACAAGCGACAGAAACCCGCCCATCATGGCTAAAAACTTGGGAACCGTCTGAGCATGAAAAGGTTCAAATTCATCGCCGGGAAGAAGATGAATATCGCCCGCGTAATATCCGTAGGCAGCGGATAGCCCAAGAAACACTAAGCCTCCAATATGATCTTTACTAAGTGTCATCGAATCCTCCTGATGCGGTATCAACCTAATGCTTGTTCTATAAAAAGCGCCATTCAGTCGCGTTAAACCTGCGTACCGAATGGCCGAATTTATGATTTTTTGGCTAATGAGTTACTTAAGAAAACCCAGTTCACGCATCAAATCCCCTACTTCTTTTTCTTGCTCTTCTAGGAAAGCGATAAACTGATCGTCTGGCTTAAATATCTCTGTCCAACCATTACGAGCACGAACGGTTTCCCATTCTTCGGTTTCGTACATTTTCTCTAACGCATCGATAAATTCTGCTTTTTGTTCACTAGAAATGCCCGGTGCCGCAAAGAATCCACGCCAGTTTACAAACTCAGCATCGTAACCAAGCTCTTTTAACGTCGGAACATCAGGCGCCGCTTCATTTCGTTCACTGCCCGTCATCACAAGAATTCGCACTTCTCCGGCTTCAGCTAATGCTAATGCTTCCGAAAAACCCGTTGATAGCAATTGCGTTTCGCCGGATAACAATCCAGCCATCGCTTTTCCACCTGCATCGTAGGCCACGTAGCGTACCTTACGAGCATCACCACCGGCAGACTTAAACGCCATCGCGGCAACCAAATGGTCCATACTGCCTCGAGCTGAGCCACCGGCTATTTTGACCGAGCGAGCATCTTCATTGAAGTCTGCGACCACTTCACTAAAACTGGTATAAGGAGAGTCTTTACGTACTACAAACGCGCCAAAATCACCGATTGTCGCGGCAACAGGCGTTAAGTCTCTAAATGATTGAGGGAACACTTTTGAAAGTGAACGAATGACGATCGGTGTCGAATTCACCATCAAGGTATCTTGCTTTTGCTGGGCGGTTTCAATCAGATGCGCTATCGCTTTACCACCGCCACCGCCAGACATATTTTCGTAGGAAATTGAGTCAACGAGGCCAGCTTTCGACAGAGCCTCCCCGGTACCGCGTGCTGTGCCATCCCATCCACCACCAGCGCCGCCGGGAATCAAGAAGTGAACACTATCTAATGCTTGGACGTTAAACGTCGTACCAGCAGCTAAACAGGTCGCTAACACAGATACCAATACACTTTTTCTCGTTTTTAGTTTGCGGAGCATCACAATTACCTCGTCTTTATTTTTATGGAGAGCCCAATATAGTTCAATAATACGGAGGTAGAAGCTTGTGCATTTAAAGGGCGTTTAAATTATTAAGGCGATTTTGTTCATATTGTTTACGGGTCTTTAGCCACGTTATTGAATAGCATCAAGGATGAAATGAATAAGGACATAAGATGAAGCAATTCCGACGATTAAAACTCAAAGGTCGCATGATCCTAATCTTAGGGTTGATGGCGTTAATTCAGACCGTGGTAATTGGCGCCTTTGCGATAAACTATTTGCATAAATCGTTGGATGAGCAGATTGGCCAAAAAGCACTAGATGTCGCAAAAACCATTGCGGCTATGCCTCAAATTGTTGGTGCGATAGAACGTAGAGACAGTGAATATCTTCAACCAATTAGCCTAAACTTGGCCCACGAAACACAAGCACGTTTTGTCGTAATTGGCGATGGCGATGGTATACGCCTAGCACACCCAAATGCCAAAAAAATTGGCCACTCCATGTCCGATGACGAAGGCGATGATAATGCGCAAGTTCTTGTCGATGGACAAGCCTACTTATCCAAAGCACTCGGTAGTTTAGGTTGGTCGATTCGAGGCAAAGCACCCGTTTTTTCATTGGATGGTCAACGCATTGTTGGCCTTGTCTCTGTTGGCTACCACTTAGAGCAAGTCGCCAAAGTGACCTTCCACTATAAGATCGTACTCATTGCCGTAATTATGATCACATTTTTATTGAGTGTGTTTACCGCCGTATGGTTTGCCAATCACTTTAAACGCGCCATTTTTGGCCTTGAGCCGGAACAGATCGGACATCTATTTGAAGAACAAAAAGCGACACTAGAATCGGTTCGTGAAGGCATAATTGCCGTTAACAACGAGGGTCGTGTCACCACTCTAAATCGAACGGCCATAGAGACTTTGGGTCTACCAAAAGATCGAGAGCTAACTGGATTACACATTTCAGAAGTACTACCAGACAGTGCCATTATGGAAGTGCTGCGAACCGGCATCCCCCAATTTGACGAGGAAGTCTGGCGCGATGGCCACAGTATTATTGCTAACCGCCTACCTTTGATTCAAGGTGACAAAATCACTGGCGTAGTCTCAAGTTTTCGACGTAAAGATGAAGTCGCCATGGTGAGTATAAAGCTCACACGGATTCAACAATATGCCGACAGTTTACGAAGCCAGGCTCATGAATATTCCAACAAACTTCATACCATCGCAGGATTAATTCAAATTGGCGCAACTGACGAAGCCTTAGCCTTGATCGGACAAGAAACCCAAAGTCATCAAGAGCTAATCAAACTCCTTTTAGCGGCTGTACCCGACCCAATACTTGCTGGCTGTTTACTGGGTAAATATAATCGAGCTCGTGAAATGGGCTTAAAGCTCGTCATAGATCAAGACAGCCATATGACTGAAATCCCGGACCTACTGCCGCGGGAAAATCTTGTCAGTATCATTGGCAACCTGATTGATAATGCGCTTGAGGCGACAAGGATGCATAAAGGACATGGTGGTCAAGTCAGTCTTTCGATGACTGACTTAGGTAATGATTTGATTTTTGAAATTGAAGACCAAGGACCGGGTATTTCACCCGCACAACAAGCACAGATATTCGAAAAAGGCTACTCGAGTAAGGAGGCTGAAGGCCATGGCTACGGTCTCCATTTAGTGAAAAGCTTATTGAACAAGCTTGGTGGAACCGTCACAATCGAGCCTGCTGGCGACCTTGGTAGCCGCTTTATTGTTTATATTCCAAAGCGATAACTGTGTTCAATAGGATTAGACCGATGATAAAAGTCGTAATTGCAGAAGATGACCAACAAATTGCTGAAATACAAAAGCGCTTTCTAGAGCGTATTGATGGTTTCGAGTTAGTTGGCATCGCTCATGGCCTACAAGAAGCGGAAGACTTAGTTGAAGTAATGCAACCTGAGTTAGTCCTGCTCGATGTCCAATTTCCTACGGGCACTGGGTTAGATTTATTACGAAAGCTCCGTGCCACCAATAGCGCCGTTGATGTCATCCTCATCACAGCGGCAAAAGAAGTGGATACGCTGCGTGAAGCTCTGCATGGCGGCGTGTTTGACTATATTTTAAAACCCTTAGTATTTGAACGCTTACAAGAAGCGCTCCACAACTACCAGCAGCACATCAGCAAATTTCAAGCCATGCAGGAGCTGGCTCAAACTGATGTTGATATCGTATTACCTCGCAATCAAGGAACCATGACTGCGCAAGTTTCGACTGATGCTCGCCTACCAAAAGGTGTGGATGGGTTAACACTAGAAAAAGTAAAATTGGTCTTCGAGCCATCACCGTCACCGCTAAGTGCCGAAGAGGTCGGAGAGATTATTGGCGCAAGCCGAACGACAGCAAGGCGCTATCTAGAATACTTGGTGAGCACTGATGAAGTCATTGCGGAAGTGTCTTATGGTACAGTCGGTCGTCCAGAAAGACGTTATCGCAGTGTTTAACAGTGAGAAGTTTATGCATGATATGTAAGCATCACATAGACGCGACTCACACTTAACGTGACCGCGTCACATGAAGAACTACAATCTATCCACTCGCTTAGTTAAACACATATGTGTAACGACTTTATCGAGGTTTGGCCAAGACTCAATCGCTTGTCTAATATCATTTAAGCGTTGCATAGAAGGGGCTTGCACTAACAATAAAAGGTCAAGATCGCCACTAATCGAATGTGCAAGAGTGACCTCGGGTATGGTTTCAATTAACGGCACAACTTGATCACACGATAGTGGCCGAAATGTCAACGCAATATACGCATCGACCCCATCTGTTTGTAGCTTGGATACATGGGCGTGATACCCCGTAATCGTGCCATTCTCTTCCATGCGTTTTATCCGATCAGCCACAGCCGACCGAGAAAGATTCACTTGCCGACTAATATCAGACACCGACAAACGCGCATCTTTCACAAGTAATCCTAATATCTTTTGATCATACTGATCGGACACATTGATTCTCCATTCACACGTCACTTTGACGTTATTTCCGTTAAACTGCGCCTTAATACAGTCAATATGCTTAGCGCTTTTCTAGGGTGATTATTTTATCCTTATCATTAAGAAAAATCAGCAAGATAACAACTCTTATTAAAGGGCAAATTATGTCTCAATACCAAAAAACGCTTGGCCCAATTCAGGGGATCGCAATGACGGTCACCACCTTTATCGGCACAGGGCTGATGATTTTACCCGCAATGTCTGTAGCCGAAGCTGGATCATTCGCCTTCTATGCCTGGTTAATTACGGCAATCATGATTATTCCTGTTGCTTATGTGTTCGCTCTACTCGGCTCAAAGTACCCGTCTGCAGGAGGTGCTTCTCACTATATCGGTAAAGCGTTCGGCCCACTTTTCGAAAAAGCAGTTGGGTGGCTGTTTCTCAGTATTCTATTGGTTGGCCCTGCCGTCGCCATTAAAGTGGCTGCTGCATATCTTGCGATTATCTTCGATACCTCATCACAATGGATACCTGCCTTTGGTATTTTAACCTTGTTGGGAATTTTGGTTTTTTCAATTATGGGGATGAAAACCTCCGCTCGTTTTCAGACTGGTATCGTCATTGCGATGATTGCAGTGATTGCTTGGCTTTGTATTGCCGGTGATATCAACGCTAGCTTTAGTGTTATCGACACTCCAGTCAACCAGAGTGAATGGCAGCAAACGCTTTACGCGACAGGGGTTATTTTCTGGTGTTTTCTCGGCATTGAAGTGATGGCACACATGGGAGCTGAATTTAAAAATCCAAGTAGAGACTTTCCTATCGCGTTACTCGGGGGCATAACCTTGGTGATTCTCGCCTATCTCAGCTTAGTGTTATTGATCGCTTGGCATCATACCTATGGCGATGAGTTTACAAATAGTCAGTCTCTCGCATTGCTCGTAGAAAAACTCACCAATAGCACTTACAGCCGTGTATTTGCCATCGGAGCTTATGTGGTCGCTTTTGCTAACGTCGCGATCTATATATTAGGATTCTCTCGTATGGTTCAATCGATGGCAGAGCAACACACGCTATCGCCATCGTTCTCTCAGCTCAGCCACAACGGTGTACCAGTGAAAGCGGTGTTCTTAGTTGGATTGATTACATTATTTTCACTACTGTTTGCTCAGTTTTCAGGCTGGAAAATGGAGTGGTTTATTGAAATGACCAACGGCAGTTTCCTTACCATTTATACTCTGACATGCTTAGCGGCAGTCAAACTGGTTAGCCAAACGTCCAAAGTCATCGCCATCATTGCACTTGTCAGCTGCCTAGTTACGGTCTTATTCATTGGCCAGAATATGGCGTTCGCAATATTGATTTTCGTCTCTGCGTTTGGGTTTGAGTATAAGCGCCTGAACAAAGCTTCAGCGCTTTAAGTAAATTAAACTTCCCGAGCCACTTTGATGATAAGTGGTTCGTCAAAATACATTACCTTGGGTAACAATTGATATTTTGAAAAGTGACCGACTCGGTTATCGCTTCATAGCCGTGGGGTTGGTCACTAAAAAAGCGAATACTTTCTCCGGGGTTAAGCGGATGCCAGACATCATTAAATAAGACATTCAGTGTTCCAGCTAATACCACTATATGTTCAATCACACCAGCGCCGTGTGGGGTCGATAGTTGTTGATGATAGTCGCTCAATGGAATCTCAAACATTTCCATACCTGAATCAGCTTGAAATGGAAATAAAGCGATCTATGAGATGGCTGACATAGTTGGGGCTTTTGTTGTATCAGGATTTCTTATTTTTTTAACCGGTTTGATCACACCATTGAGCAAGATGCTAGCGCGAATCCCCTCGCAACTAGGCACTGCAATGTTGGCTGCGATATTACTGCCTTTTTGTATAAAAGGGTTCGAAACCATTGAAACGAGCCCATCTATTTTTCTCGTTATGTTTACCGCCTATTTGCTAGCAAAACACCTCTCTCCCAAATATACAATGCTAGTGTTGTTAATCGTTGGCTTTGGTTGCGCATCCATATTTAACAATACACCATTGATGGTCACTAACTTGTCGATAGCAATGCCTACTTGGATCATGCCGCACTTTGAGTTTCCAGCTATTGTTAATCTCTCAATCCCACTTTATCTCGTGACCATGCTTTCTCAGAATCTCCCTGGCATCGCGATGATGAAGACCTACGATTATGATACACCGGTAAAACCAATTCTGATCGGTACTGGGATAACCAATATCATCTCTGCGCCTTTCGGTGGATTCAGTGTCAATCTAGCCGCCATTTCTGCGGCTATCTGCATGACACCGTCGGTCGATTCCGATAAAACCCAACGATATCGTGCTGTTATTTGGGCTGGCATTTTTTATGTCAGTGCAGGTGTGTTTGCGACCACGGTCGTCACAGTATTTCTCGCCCTTCCTAAAGAAGTCACCGCAATACTGGCTGGATTCGCACTCCTGGGGACATTACTGATGTGTTTGCAATCTGCATTTAAGGACGAGTTAGTGAGAGAGTCTGCGCTACTTACCTTTTTAATTACCCTATCTGGAGTAAACGCCTTCGGTGTGAGTGCAACATTATGGGGGTTGGTTGTTGGGATTATCTATTTGAATGTCTCTAAGAACTCTCTCACTGCCACCATACACTGATACTAAAAATATTCTTGGTTAGCCGTACTTGAGCTCCCCGACAAATTCGTTTTTTACTTCAGCCGAACGGGCTCTCACGGGCCAACCAGCGATTAAAACGCAACTGTAAACAATATCAGTTTCATTGATTTCTCACTACTGAATCAAAAAGCTAGTTATTCCCTAATAAATTAGCTTCCCTACCGGGTTAATAACCTGACTCATTCCCTGCTTAAACTGTAAAGCATCATCTGAAACCGTCAAACAGACACATCCCTCATGTGTGATAGGGGTGTGGGTATGAGCTGTGTTTAGTTCAATATAGTCTCCTACAGAATATCGACCTAGCTCATCTTCGAAACTACCTTGTAATATCAAAGTAATTTCAAATCCGCGATGAGTGTGAGCTGGTATAAGTCCACCTTCACTAATATGCAATAGGCTCGCACGCCTAGCGCCATCATCTAGTTGTAGACGCGCTCGGGATATCTTACCAAACCCTTTCCAATCTTTGACCAAAACCGATCGCATTGAACGTGGTAATGAAATTCGTTTGCCAGCAACATCTATTTCGGTAACAGTAGACAAACATGGGCTCAATTTCTCGGGCTGATCAGACGTAATCTCATCAATCATGTCGATCGCATACTCTTCTAATAATGAGTCATCATCCGAGGAGTCACCAAACTTAAAAGTATCATAACCAACATCGGCCATGTCGCCATCCGACTCGAACGCTATGGACGCCAAATAAAGCGTGTGCTCTTCAACCAGTTTCTGGCATTCTGGGCACATCTCTACGTGTGCTGAAACAACGACAGATACAGAAACAGAAGTTTTTCCTTCAACAAATTGTTTTATAACTTCCGTACTTGGGTGGTAGTTAATCATTTATATCTTCTCCCATCTGAGAACGTATCTTCTCTAAAGCTAACCTCAAACGTGACTTTACTGTGCCAAGAGGTACACCGAGTTGCTTGGATAACTGCTCTTGCGAGAGCTGTTGAAAATAAACACCTCGGAGCACGGCCTGTTGATCTTGAGGTAAATTTATCACTAACTTTTCTACCTGTTTCGAAAGTAGATGATCTGGAAAAACAGTGTGATTAGGATGGGTTAGATCATTCGCTAACGCATTTTCAATAGGCCAAATATCATCACCGATCATTTGTTCATCTCTACTTTTCTGCTTTCGCAAGTAATCGAAAGATGCATTTCTCATTACGGTATAAATCCAAGTCGTTGCAGCACCTTTCGAATCATCGTATAGATGTGCTTTCTTCCAAACGTTGGTCATTGTTTCTTGTACTAAATCGTTAGCCTGAGCTTCATTGTTAAATTGCTTGATACCAAAGTTCTTTATTTTGGGAGCAAAAAACTTAAATAGCTTCGTAAAAGAAACCTTATCTTGGTCTTCTGCAACACGCCTGAGCCAAAGAGACAACTCTGAGTGTAGTGAGGTAGTCTTCGTGATCGACCCCGTTTGGCTATTTTTCATCGTGGCTGTTCTTAACTCAGTCTGATCCATAAATGAGCACTCATATTAGTCGTTATTAAACCATAACGCAGTAGTCAACCAGAACGATCATTATTACGTTGAGTTTTTTTCGCATAGATCACATAGCATTTGGTTCAATTGACTTTGGTCCAAATGGTGAACAAACTTTTCTTTTTCATCTACAGGAATCGGCATAACTTCTAATAAGCGAGAGCTCACCCAACTTGAATTGTTAAAATGTTGAATTTTGTACAATTGATTAAGAACCATATTATCGTTGAATACCTGTTCGAGAAAGAGCGTCAGGGTTTGTATCTGTGTGTTATCTAGATTCGGCTCTCCATCGCCCGAGGACCAATGAGGTAATAATTGAGTTTTCGCATTGAGCAATCCATTATCTTGTCGGAAAAAGCCGTCTAGAGAAACCAATTGTTGAGCTTGAACATCAATCTCCAAAATACCATCTTCTCCTTGGGTGAAATCTATGATGTTGACATGCACACCCCATTTCGAAGAACTAAAATCCTCTTCTTTCTTATATAAAGAAAGAACAAAACCATCGGTATCGTTAGCATTAGAGACCATTGACAAATATTTCTGCTCAAAAATACGTAATCTTTGAACACCACCAGACAATAGGAAGATAGGTAGGGGAAATATTGGATACTGTTCTTTCAAGTTTGAAAATTGAACGCTGGGCTGCGGATTTGATTTGGCTGTTGTCATAACGTTAGGACCTGAGGATTTTTATTGGTTTGTGGAATATTTCAAGAAAAATGTAAGTGCGGTGACTTGCCGCACTCAGTATACGAATACTATGGCATTAATACAGAGTCGATAACATGAATGACACCATTGCTCGCCTTCACATCGGTCATGATGACATTTGCATCGTCAACCATCACTGTGTCACCTTTGACGGAAATATCGACATTTGAACCTTGTACCGTCGCAGCACTATCCATCCCAACCACATCTTCCGCCATGACCTTTCCGGCAACGACGTGGTAAGTAAGAATATTCACTAGCTTATCTTTGTTCTCAGGCTTAAGAAGCACGTCTATCGTGCCATCAGGAAGCTTAGCGAAAGCTTCGTCCGTTGGTGCAAATACCGTTAAATCACTATCGCCTTTGAGTGTATCTACCAAACCTGCGGCTTCAACTGCCGCCACTAGCGTCGTAAAAGAGCCATTTTCTACGGCAACGTCTACGATATCTTTGTGAGTTTCATGGTGGTTAGCAAAAGACGCGGTAGCGAAAGATAGAGAGGCCATCGTAATAGTGGTTACTGTGAGTATTTGCTTTAACATTCTGTCGTTCCTTTTATCGATGATGAAATCATAAAATTATGAATTCAGAGAAATGAACATTCCGTCAATACAAACGAGCCTCTTCAAATTAAGGATCACTTTACTTTAAAAAAATTCGCTTTTAGTGAGTGATCCATCTTTCAAATAAAGTCGTAAGAATGTTTAGTTATTTTGAATCAGGAGCGAAAATGGATACATTAGCGATAGATTTGGCGAGGTTTCAATTTGCCTTCACCATTTCTTTTCATATTATCTTTCCAGCGTTTACGATTGGCCTTGCTTCCTTTCTTGCTGTTCTTGAAGGGCTATGGTTAAAAACGAACCAAGACAAATATATACAACTCTATAAATACTGGAGCAAAATTTTTGCGATCACGTTTGGTATGGGTGTGGTCAGCGGTATTGTTCTAAGTTATCAATTTGGCACCAACTGGAGCGTATTCTCGGACAAAACTGGTCCGATTTTGGGGCCACTTATGGGGTACGAAGTCTTTACTGCTTTCTTTTTGGAAGCTGGATTTCTTGGTGTCATGTTATTCGGGATGAACAAGGTAGGTAAAAAGTTACATTTTGCTTCTACATGTGTCGTCGCTTTCGGTACATTTTTGTCAGCCTTTTGGATACTAGCGGTAAACAGTTGGATGCAAACTCCAGCAGGTTACTCAATAAATGAGGTGGGACAATTTGTACCTGAAGATTGGTTGGAAATTGTGTTCAATCCTTCCTTTCCGTATCGTCTCGTCCACATGATCCTTGCCGCTTATCTTACAACGGCGTTCGTTGTCGCTGCTGTGGGTGCTTATCACTTACTCAAAGCACCAAACAACCCTCTAGCAAAAACGATGTTTTCAATGGCGATGTGGATGGCAGCTATCGTAACGCCAATCCAGATAGTCGCGGGGGATTTCCACGGTTTAAACACTCTCGAACATCAACCAGCCAAAGTGGCCGCAATGGAAGGTCATTTTGAAACTCACGATGGAGCTCCGTTAATCCTTTTCGGCATTCCTGATGAAGAAGCTCAGGAAACGAAATATCAAATCGCCATCCCTAAACTCGGAAGTTTAATCCTCACACATAGCTTAGATGGAACAGTGCTAGGTTTAGACGCCTTTCCGAAAGAAGATCACCCGCCTGTCACTATCGTGTTCTGGAGTTTTAGGATCATGGTAGGAATCGGCTTCGGTATGCTTGCTCTTGGTTTAACCAGCTTATGGTTACGAAGAAAAGGTCAATTATACGAGAAACCATTATTTCATCGTATCTGCGTTGCATTCGGTCCTGCTGGTTTTATTGCGGTACTCGCTGGATGGATAACCACTGAAGTTGGTAGACAACCCTATACGGTGTATGGGTTGCTAAGAACCGTCGATTCGGCTTCACCCATAGACGCCTCTGCCGTTAGTGCCTCACTAACCGCGTTCGTTGTCGTCTATTTACTCGTCTTCGGCGCCGGTTTTTTCTATCTTTTGCGGCTAATGCGCAAATCACCGTCGAAATACGAAGAAGCACCAGATCCAAAATTGCCAGATGGAACCAAAATTCCACCTGCAACTCACCCTAACCGTCTCAATTAATGGAGTAAAGACATGGATATTGCACTAGTATGGTATGGCATTATCGGGTTAGCCGTTCTCATTTATGTCATATTAGATGGTTTCGATTTAGGTATCGGGATTTTGTTTCCCTTTGCCTCGAGCGAATCAGAACGTGACATGATGATGAACAGTATCGCTCCTGTTTGGGATGGCAACGAAACATGGTTAGTATTAGGAGGTGGCGGCTTGTTTGCCGTTTTCCCACTCGCCTATTCAGTGGTCATGCCCGCGTTTTATGCTCCGCTTATTATCATGTTACTTGGGTTAGTACTTCGAGGCGTTTCCTTTGAATATCGTTTCAAAACCAAAAGAGGCAAATTTATTTGGGATTCCGCCTTTTTTCTAGGATCCTTATGCGCCACCGTTATGCAAGGGATAATGTTAGGTACACTACTCCAAGGTATTGAGGTAGAAGGCCGCGCTTATTCTGGCGGATGGTTTGATTGGTTGACACCTTTCACCTTGTTTTGTGGTTTAGCAACGATGTGTGCTTACACACTATTGGGTGGATGTTGGCTGATTATGAAGCTTCCTACGGAATTGGCTTCTCGCTACTATGGTTTAACACGTCGGTGGGGGTTGGGAATGGTTGCATGTATCATCGTGGTAAGTATCTGGTTACCTCTGACTAACGAGATTATTTTCGAACGTTGGTTTAGTTTACCAAACTCATTACTTTACCTTTCGGTCCCTATTTTAGCTGGGATTTTTATATGGAAACTCTTTAAATCATTACTAGAACATAAAGCACTGCGGGCCTATTTATACGGTGTGGGTTTGTTTTTGGTTTCTGCACTAGGATTTGCGTTAAGTACGTTTCCCTACATCATTCCCTTTTCGGTCACCTACACAGATGCTGCGGCACCAGACACAAGCCTGACGTTTTTACTCGTCGGGACGGTGGTACTGTTACCGACCATTATCGGTTATAGCGCCTACGCTTATTGGGTCTTTCGTGGAAGGATCAACCCAGATGAGGGGTATCACTAATGTATAAAAAAACGAAACAATTGTGCTGGCTTATGGGGATTTGGCTTGCGAGCGTTGCAGCACTTACAATAGTAGGATTTATGATCCGTCTAGTCATAGGGTAAAGAAAACATGTACAACACTATCGCTATAATCGGAAGCTCGGGAGCCATCGGCAAAGCCTTTACACAGTTAGTTATTGAGAACTATCCGATGGCCGTTATACATACTTTTTCTCGGTATCCTTCAGCGAGCACACATCAGCGTGTGCTCGCCCATCAGATCGATTATTCGAGTGAAGAAAGTATTGCAACGGCAGCGGAAATCGCCAGTAAAAATGGGAAGCTCGATCTTGTTTTCGTTGCAACTGGTCTATTACACGACGATACCTTAGCTCCTGAAAAAGCGCTTAAAGATATTACTAGTGGGAACCTCACTAAAATATTTCTCGCTAATACCGTAACACCTGCATTAATTGCCAAGCACTTTTTACCCATATTGAACAAATCTAATCGCTCTGTATTCGCCGCTATATCAGCTAGAGTTGGCAGCATTTCCGATAATCAGCTGGGTGGTTGGTACTCTTATCGAGCGTCTAAGTCGGCGCTTAATATGATCATAAAGTCGGCATCAATCGAAGTGGGCCGATCAAATAAGAACGCAATAATAGTGGGCGTTCATCCGGGCACTGTCGATAGTTCATTATCAAAACCATTTCAGAAAAATGTTCAGCAAGGTAAGCTATTTTCTCCAGCGTATTCAGCCGAGCACCTATTAGATGTCTTAAACAATCTATCTCACGAGCATAGTGGTGGTTGTTTTGCTTGGGACGGAAAGGAGATTCAGCCATGACAGCAGTAAGAATGGTCTTAGGAGACCAATTATCGACCTCGATAAGTAGCTTACAAGGAATCGACGTTAAAAATGATACGATATTTCTGTGTGAGGTAAGAGAAGAAACCCAATATGTAAAACATCACAAGAAAAAGATCGCGTTTATTTTTTCGGCTATGCGCCACTTTGCTCAAGAGCTAAAAAATGCTGGGTTCAAGGTTCGTTATATCAAGCTTGATGATCCTCTTAATAGCCAAAACTTTTGTCAAGAAATAGAGCGTTGTATCAATGAATGTAAACCTGAGCGGATTATTGTTACCCATCCGAATGAACATCGCGTTCTCAAAGATATAGAAACGTGGGAAAAAAGATTTTTTGTTCCGGTCGAAGTTCGCGCCGATGATCGTTTTCTTTGTTCGCCTAAGGAGTTTTCTGAATGGGCGAAATCCAAAAGTCAGCTCAGAATGGAGTATTTTTACCGCATGATGCGTAAGAAGTACAATATTCTAATGAACGATGATAAGCCGGTGGGTCAGCAATGGAATTTTGATGCCGATAACCGAAAGCCGCCCAACGTTGAGATTAACATTCCTCAAACCAGCACTTTTAAACCCGACGCAATAACATCTGACGTATTAAGGCTTGTGGCTGAACATTTCGGTGACCATTTCGGTGATCTAAAACCGTTTCAATTTGCAGTTACCCGAAAAAAAGCGTTAATCGTATTGGATCAATTCATCAAACAACGGTTGCCCTTATTTGGTGATTATCAAGATGCAATGATTGAAGGTGAACCATGGATGTTTCACGCGCACATTAGCTTCTATCTCAACATTGGTTTATTGATTCCAATTGAATGCGTGCAGGCTGCAGAACAAGCCTATATCGATGGCAGCGTCCCTTTAAATGCGGCTGAAGGATTTATTCGTCAAATCATTGGATGGCGTGAATATGTTCGAGGCATTTATTGGTTAAAGATGCCGGACTACGCCAATAAAAACTATCTCGATGCAAACAATAATTTACCTGATTTTTATTGGACCGCCGATACGAAGATGAATTGTCTACGTCAATGTGTAGAGGAGACCCGGCGTAATGCTTATGCACATCATATACAGCGATTAATGGTATTAGGTAATTTTGCCTTGATTGCGGGTATCGAGCCAAAGCAGGTCAATGAATGGTTTCTTATCGTTTATGCCGACGCGTTCGAGTGGGTTGAACTTCCTAATGTATCTGGAATGATTTTATTTGCCGACGGTGGTTACCTAGCAAGTAAACCGTATGCTTCCGGTGGATCATACATCAACAAAATGTCTAACTATTGTATAAATTGCAGTTATAAAGTATCGGTAAAAAATGGAGAAATCGCTTGCCCCTTTAACTACTTATATTGGGATTTCCTCACGAGAAATCGAGAAAAACTGGCTCAAAATCATCGTTTAAAAATGATGTATAGTACCTACGATAGAATGACTGAAGACAAGAAAATAGCTATTTCCAGTGATACGATTCGCTTCTTTTCTAAACTAGACTAAGCATTCCAGGCAACAGCTTTGAACCATTGAACTAGGTGTTGGGATACATCGATAAATGATACGTCACCACTCTCCAACTCACCCTGTCGAACTTTGGAGTTATTATAAATAAACAGTTTGACATCAAATAGATGCTTTTTTCTGCGCAAGGAAAAATTAAAATAATAGCCCGAATCTAAAGAAAAGAAAAAAGTGAGCTACGTATAAAAATGGTCATTTTATACGTAGCTATATTTGTACCACGAAACTAACAAACCACACCAACGGTGAATATTAGGTTGGCAAAACGGCGTTGCTTACCTACAAACAATACCAACATCGAGTCGTCATCATAGTACTATCGGCATTTGCATCAATGTATCTGAAAGGAGGACATTGAGTTTAATTTCTTTTACATTCGGTAAACTCCACCATTCACATCAATCGTCGCTCCGGATACAAAACCATTATATTCGCTCGCCAAATACGTAATCACATGCGCAACATCTTCCGATGTACCTGCTCGGCCAAGAGGAATGCCTTTAACCGTCTCATTCGCAGATTCTTCTGTGGTGTGAGTATTATGGAATCTTGTTCCTAAAATTAACCCTGGAGCAACAGCATTAACCCTAATTCCGTGCTCACCAAGCTCCGCAGCTAAAGAACGTGTCCAAGTCAATACCGCTCCTTTAGTCATCGAATACACCAAAGAACCAGAATGTCCGCCACAACGCCCTGCAAGAGAGGCTAGATTAACAATACTGGCACCATCACTTGCCTGTTTTAAATACGGTAGTGCCGCTTGGGTGACATTAAGCATAGTGGTCATATTGACATCAATTACTGTATTCCAGAACTTCTGATCAATCTCAGCCAACCACTTTCTAGCGATAATCCCACCAACATTGTTAACCAAAATATCGATTCCACCTAAAAACTCAGCGGCTTCTGCAATACACTTCTTGGTTTCTTCAGCATCGGTTAAATCGGCGTAGCCAATCATCGCTTTTTGACCTTTTGATTCCGCTATTTTCACCAACTCTTTGGGGCCTTCGTCACCCATAAAATAGTGGACATAAATATCACATCCAGACTCAATTAAGTCTTTAGCTGTAGCAAAACCAATCCCTTGCTCGGCACCTGTAACAAATGCCTTTTTTCCAACTAGTGACCCCATTTTTTTTATCTCCTATTACTGGTGTTTGGCTTGCGTGGATTTCGCGATGCTCAGTCAATGTTACTGGTAACAAATTAACCGCAACATTGTGCGATACAAACCCTAACCTACTTAAATTGAGATAACCGTCATAGAAAGAATGAATTAACAGAGAAATGTTTATTGAGAGAGTTCGTGAATATTAAGAAAAGACCGAAAAGCTGTATCTACACGAAATCAGTGAAAGTGGCCACAATAAAGCCATCACTATAAGTAATGCCTCATTGTGGCCCTCAAATTATAGAAAAGGAAACCTGATACTTTGCGCTGTGGTTAATCCAACAAAACAACATTTGCGGCAATAGCAATTTGATAAATAACCTGAGTGATATCTTTAACAGCCTGCAGTATTTTTGTATCTGTTTTTGGCAATACTAAAATTTCGTCACCTTTACGAATGTTTACTTGCTTGTCGATAACCACCATACCATTGCTTCGAATAACAGCAATTCGGCTATCTTCTGCTCTCTCAGTAAAGCCTCCGGCCCAAGCAACATAATCGTCTATCTTAGCTTCAGGGTTAAAAACGACAGCTTGAGGCATGAGTACTTCACCGGATATTTGTACTAGGTCTGACTTCGGTGGGATAACAATCTGATCCCCCTGTTCAAGCATGATATTGGCTAAATTTCCATCTTCAGAAACAATAACTTTTCCTAAAGGTTCAATAGACCTTGCTCGATCAGTAAACTGCATAATCAATTGCGCTTCTTTAACACGAATTTCTGCCTCATCACCGGAAGCAACTGACGTGGTGAGAACACTTCTCTCTAAGCGTTCAAGCGTCTCCTCGATCATTTCCTTTTGTCGTTCTGCGACACTCTTTCTTAATATATAGATGGCATTAATGTCAGCCAAATCTCTATCGATGGGTACGTAACTAAGCACATCAAACAAACGGGTGGTATTTTTAACCGAGAAGAAAGAAGGGCCCTGATAACTCCCAGAAATCTGAACATCGACGACCTGAACACGTTGATCATCATTAAAAACGACTTTGTCACCATCCTGAAGGATAAAGTCTTTAAAGGTAGAGTATTGAATATATTCAGAAAATGGGCCGGAAGCTCGGTCACCCACTATTCCCACATGACTTACCTTTGCTAGTGGGCGGGCATAATCGATCAACTGTTGCCCTTTTGCTTCGGTGTCTTTAAATTCGAAACGAAATGGATTGCGCACTCCACCAGCAACGGTTATCGCGGCTTTCTGTGGTTTGACTAAAATAACATCGCCATCTTTAAAGTTAATAACAGGCATAACGCCAAGTCGAATAAACTCATAAAGATCAACAGTTGCTATCACTCGGCCACGGCGCTTTACTTCAATCTCGCGATAACTGCCTCGCTCAGAGTCAATACCCCCTGCTCTTTTGAGAAAATAAAGAACACTTGAAGATGCCATCCCGGCGTATTGACCCGGTCGAATCACGGGTCCTGAAATATAAACATTCACAGCGGTTGCGGTGAGTAAGTTAACGTAGACACTAACATTCGTGTAAATCTCTTTAATTTTGGACGTCACTAATGCGTTGACTTCGTTTGCCCGAATGTCTGCGACATATACCGGCCCGATATTAGGAATAAAGATATTACCTTGAGTATCGACGGTAAGTACTTCAGAGAAATTAACCGCCCCCCAAAGCCAAATATTAATTTTGTCGCCTGAAGCAATTAGATAATTATCATTTAACCCATCTACGCGTTCGGCTTCAACACCGCCTGCGAATAGATTTGCCCCATAAGGAGGTGGGAATTGCTCACCGGATGAAGGCAGTAATTCACGCATATCCACTTCAGCCGGTAACAGTAAATTGCTCTTATTTTCTGAAGTATAATCACCCGACTCAAGTGATTGATTCGGCGAAATATTAAGTGAATGTGTGGTAGCTGGGCTCTTTTGATCGTCAACAAAATCAGCTGCATAACTGGGTGATGCAGCAATTGTCATGAGGGTAAATATGCAGCTTAAAAATGTACTTATCTTTTTCATGATCACAACTCGATATCCGGTGCTGTATCTCGGAGGCTCTTCACTAAATACCATGTCTTAATCGTTTCATCATCATCAACTCTAAGTGTCGAACAAAACACTCGAGTCTGACTACGATAATCTCCGAAAATGAACGTTTGTTTACGGGATATGACGGCTACGCGACACTCAGAGCCAAGCGCAGAAGTATAAATGGGACCAAGCTTAATGTGATAGTTAACATGATCAAGAGATTCGCTAGACGTAAGGTTTAAAGCTTCCCAATAATCGGAAGGGACTTCATCCATAGATTGATATCTATTTTCTCCTACCACCAACTGAGTCTCAGCCACAACCTGACGGGGCTTGGAAACACATGCTGTCAGAAAGATCATCAAGACAAACAGAACACAAGATTTAATGACGTCTAACCTATAATCTAACGTTTTAAAATTAACTCTCATCTAGAAATACACCAAGAACCTATTTTCTTCAAAAGATCTATACAATCAGTTGGCGCCAATAAACTGTCAGAGTGGCCTAACTAATTACTCAATTCGGGCTTTATGAATTTAGTCATTCTTGCTTTAATCAGATTCAACGTAACACGAACTTAACCTTGTAACAACAACTCATAAGTCTCGCTAAGTTATTAAAATTACAACTACATTTATAAATTTCATAACCACTGTATTTACAAGTAACTATAATATTAGTGTAGTCGTGATTTCAGTGTTAACAACCAAAGTTAACGTGTTACAGCATCTAATTGTTCGATAGAAGCTCTATCATTAAGCAGCGCCAATGCTTCGTCAGACTCCAACCATTCATCCAATTGATCTAAATCGGACGCATGACGCAGTTTCCACTCAGCCAAAACTCTAGCCGCATCAAATTCCGGTGGTTGATCACTTAATACAGGTAACTGTGCTTTGTGCCACTTATATAGTGATTCATTTTTAACCAAACGATTTAATGCGTGAACCTCTTTTAACGGCGGATTTTTAGCCATTGCTTTTTCAAGTTCAACCAATATTTTAGCTGGCCGCTTTTCATCTGGAGCTCGAAGTAGCCCTAACACTTTCAAATATTTAGTGCGTTTTTCTCCGCCACTAATCCAAGAAAGCGGTATCGATAATACGAGCCCTATCGTGATCGGCAAAATCCAAAATACAAGTGCATTACTGACAGTAAAGGCAATAGCTGATAGCGCTAACCCAAACAGAGTGTGTAAAGTGTGGCCACGTCTCGCAGATGCCCAACTTATCGCACCATCATCTCTAGACTGAGGCTTCCAACCACTGTCTTTCCCTCGAAATATTCCAATGACCACGCCAAGTTGTGAGACCATAAGTATCGGGGCATACAAGGCAGACATCACCACTTCAAATAGTGTACTCAGAGTCAATAAAATCGGGCCACCGAATTGCATACAGCGACGGACATTCACCATTGCAGCAAACCAACCAAATATCTTTGGAGCAAGAACAATCAACATTGAAATGGCAAATAAACTTAATGCACGCTCTGAATCAAATATTGGCCAAGTCGGAAATAATGATGGATTAGAGAAATATTCTGGACGAATAAACTTAGCCTGAATCGCAATGGCTAGCCCGACAATGATCAATGCCAACCAAAAAATTGCGCTCAAATACGACATAATTCCAGCAAAAATATGCAGCCTAGTCGGCATACAGAATCCTTTTGCGAAGATAAACGCTTTGTGTTGTAAATTACCTTGGCACCAGCGTCTATCACGCACCATGACGTCACTTAATGAAGGTGGCGCTTCCTCAAACGAACATTCAATATCGGTATCAAAGCGAACGCCCCATCCAGCACGTCGCATTAAAGCGGCTTCTATAAAATCATGACTGAGTACGTGACCACCAAATGGAGCTTTACCCGATAAAATAGGAAGATGAGCCGCTTCGGCAAACGCGCGAGATCGAATAATCGCATTATGTCCCCAAAAGTTTGAGGATAACCCATGCCATGCCGATAAACCTTCTGCATAAATAGGCCCAAAACACTGATTGGCAAACTGCTGCAAACGGCTATATAAGGTATTCGCAAACACCAGTTTTGGCAGAGTTTGGATCAACCCAACATTTGGAGCTGCGGCTAAACGACGTGACAAAGTAATCATCGACTCAGCGCTCATTATGCTATCGGCATCGAGCACAATCATCGCTTCATATTCACCGCCCCAGCGCTGAACCCAATCACCAATGTTTCCAGCCTTGCGTTCAACATTCTTATGTCGGCGACGATAATAAACCGGGCAATCTTCTGTCCTATCAGCCATGAGATCTAAAAAAGCTTCTTCTTCAGCTATCCAAGCATCCGACCGATTGGTATCACTAAGAATGAAAAAAGCATACTTACCTGGCGATTTCTCGACTAAGTCCGCTTTCATCGCTTCAATCGTCGACTTAATACGGATAGGGTTTTCATTATAGATAGGCAATAGAATTGCAGTCTTAAATTCTGGCTCAACCTCCTGATGCTTTATAATTCGAGGTTTAAGATGTATTACAAAACCGAGCAATGCTTGCGCAAAAGCGAACGATACCCAAATAAAATTCACACTGAACAGTACTAAAAAAAGCAACTGCAAATTGGTGATCTTATTGGTATTAAGCACCCCGTGCATTTCCGTAATACCATATGCAGATAACCCCACCGTTACTCCTAGTACGATCAATCGCGATAGCAATGTCCATAGGCTGTAGAGTAAAGTTTGCTTATAACGCTTAAGTTTGGTGCCGGCTTCTGATACTTGATGACGATTCATCTGAAGGCGCGATTCTTTCGGTAACGCGACTTCATTAAACGTATTGTTGTTTATTGGTTTCATTGTGCCCAATCCTCAGCTACATAACGATAGAGCCAAGTAACCCCTATTGGCACATTGTCCTCAAAAAGCTGCACGCGAAACTCTGATACTTCCGTGTCTTCAGGCGAAAACGTGATAAAAACACGTGCACCTTCGACACCTGGATTAGGCTCGATTCGAGACTCTAGAATCACGTTATTGCTTGCACTAGCAGATATTTTAATATTCTTGAAATCATCAAAATTTAGGTGACTATAATCAATCACAATTTCGTTTTTCTCTTCGGATAATTTTTTCCCGCCAGAAGTACGAGCGATGGTTACATTATCCTTAGACTTTGGAAAGCTATCCAGCCATGTGAGCTCATAAGCAAAGGTATAAACCTGGTCTTTCTTCAAGCCATTTTTAGGCTTCCAATACGCAACGATATTATCGTTTGCCTCAAAGTCCGAAGGGATCTCAATCAACTCTACGCTGCCTTCTCCCCAGTCACCTAAAGGCTTAACCCAGATTGATGGTCGCAAATGATATTTCGCTTCAAGATCTTGATAATATTCAAAATCACGGTGAGGCTGAATTAACCCAAACCCCTTCGGATTTTTATCCATAAATGTACTTACTTGTAAACGACGTGGATTGCTTAATGGTCGCCATAGCTTCTCATCATTGCCTCTCACCATGAATAGGCCTTCTGAGTCATGTACGGCCGGGCGATAATCTGCAACATCAGAACGATCGATTCCGCCATGCATAAACATAGACGTTAGCGTACCTAATCCGACATTTTGAATATCGACTCGAGGGAAGAGCTCTGCTTTCACCTTCATACGTGTAGGAGCGCCGGGATAAATCGCAAAACGGTAAGCGCCAGTGACACTTTTACTATCTAATAAAGCATGGACCACAATGGCTTGATGGCGGCTAGAAGGACGTTCGATCCAAAACTTCTTAAATAGCGGGTATTCCTCTCCTTTCTCTCCGGCGACATCAATCGCCAGTCCACGAGTTGAAACACCATAAGCTTGCCCTTTCGAGATACCTCGGAAGTAGCTTGCTCCTTGAAATACAAGAAATTCGTCCTTGTAATCACTCGTATTTATCGGATAATGCAAGCGAAAACCAGCATATTTACCTACCTGCTCTAACAACTCTCCGATCGACTCATCTGGGACTTGAAATGACGATTCAGTGATTTCTAGGGGGATAGATTGACTGTTTTCTACTACGTCAATATCAACTAACTCTCGATAGATATATCCAGGAGCGAACAATTGAACCGAAAAAGGCGTTGATGCTTTTCCCCAAATCGCAGCATGCTGTTGATAATTTATTTGGCGGTAACTCGAGTAATCTAACTGATTCAACGCATCTGGGGCACGTTGAGGTTCAACAAAAGGATGCTGAGAAAGGCGACGAGCGGTATCAACAACCGTCTGACGAGTAAACGACGCATTTTCAGAAATATCAACCTTCGCTTCAGCGCGAACAAAGTGTGTCCACGATAATAAAAACAGCAATAGCATAAAGACTATGCCGCTATGAAAATTAAACCCATCATCTGTTATTAGCTCATTCGATGAATTTGAAAACATACTAAATACCCTTAACTGAAACTTGGAAAATCAAGTTCTACATAACCATAGCGTGTAACAATAAACTGATAAAAATCGATAGCATAAATGGGCAGAATTCGCGTGAGCCGATCTGGTCACGTTAACTCTACCCATTCAACAAATTTTTATATTAGTAATGTATATATAGTAGAGAATTGATACTTGTGTCAGGCGAATGTTGAATTAAGTTTGGCACTCGAAAAAATTAACCTGAACAATTATTTATAATACATATTAGACGATTACTTTCGCATTAAAGCGCCAAACTTACTTGCAAGGCTCCCTTACCAACTACCACCGCCACCTCCGCCTGAGCCACCTCCAGACGAACCTCCAGAGGAAGAACTTCCACTAGTCCCTTTTGAAGAAGGTGCGGAGGTCATCGACGAAGTCATAGAACTAAAGCGATTATTTAACGTGCTGGTAATAGCCACGGCCCCCATTGCGGAAGTGCTTGCGCCACGATACCAATTTGGTGGCTCCACACTCATACCCTCAAAATGAGTTGACCATTTATCACTCAGTCCAAAAACCATTGCATAGGGTAAAATATTATAGAAATATGAGGGATTTGATTCGAATAAAGCTTCTAGCTTGTCTTTTTCCGCCGTCTTAATGAACTCTTTAAAACCAAGAACTTGCTCAAGTACCTTGTCTCCATATCGAGTACGGCGCGACATAATCGAAACAAAAATACTGGTGATTACGCTCGCAAGAATAGCAACGCCATACTGAACCAAGGAAATATCCCCTTCAACAGTACAAAGTATCGCGAAGAAGACTAATGAGAAGCCACCGAAAATCGCAACAAATATAATATTGCGTTTCTTCCCTTCACCGGAGAGAACAGCTCCAAGTGTTAAACTCGGAATCACGAGGAACAAACTAAAAGGGATAGAAAATATAAGTGCTGGCACCAGATCACCCATAAAATCTAAAAAGCCTTGAAACAGTAACGTGATGATCGGTAAGGCCGCAAGTACGGTGGTTAACCGGCTGTAACGCTCCGTACCTTTCGCATATATTCTGCGTTGCTTATGATCAGTAAAGCTCTTAGTGATCTCCTTTTTCACCTGACGCACAGTAGTGTAAAACTTATGCGTTAAGTCGAGCGTCGAAACAGAGTTTCCATCACCGTATTGAAACAGTTTGGCAAACAGCGTTTTTTCATAATCTTTTGCATCGTTACCGAGTCTCTTTAATCGTGTCAGTCTAAGTGATTTATCCTTAAATCGTGACCCCGTCACTGAATCATCTTCAATCTCTAGGTACCCTTTCTCAGCCCAATAAATAATCAACGACGTCACGTCTTCATTATCCACTCGGCCATCAATAACATACCCAATTTCAGCAGGAGTCATACCTTGTGGAGGATCAAACTCAACAGTAGGAAACAATGTATTATCTCGCCCCTTTAAATACCAAATAGCCGCTGAAATGAGAATAACCAGTAAATACAGGGGATAACCTAGGATAAGGGAGAGCAACCAATCTGGTTCTCGGTGTTTCACCGCACCGACCCAATAACCTTCAGGTAGAGGCAACGCGAGCGTTAGTCCTTGATAATGATCTAACGGCTTCAAGGTACGGCCAGAAATCACATTGCCATTTACTTGCCATTCTACCTTACTATTATCCGTTGAACCGAAGTCTCCCGAGGTAACGTTGATATCTTTAGCGTTGAAAGATTTAGGCAACCGAACCTTGAATTCAACATTGGCAATAGTGGTTCCCCACTGATTTCCGATCAGGTTATGGTTAAATTCATCCATATCAGAAAGAGCATCTGCACCAACATCATAGGTATAAGTTATGACGTAACGTTGTTCGCCCATAACATATGTATCAACCGAGCCAATCCGTATCGTTGCAGAGTCGCGCTCTTGATTAACGGTGAAATGATGATTTTGTACGGAAACATTGCTAAGTTCGACTCGCATATCGTCGAACTGCAATGGTATCTCCCGGAAAATACCATGTCGCTGTGCCGAGAAATCTACCTCTATAACTTCAGTAATATTGTAGGCATTGTTTTCCAATACCTCGATATCAACCTGATAATGATCAATAACAAAGTATTCATCGGCATAGGCAGCACATGTGGATAAGCTAACTAGCAGAAAGAGTAAAATCGATCTCAATATATTCATTAGAATTTTACTTCTACATTTTTGCGTTCAGCAGCGTCAATCTCAAAATAATCACGCTTCTCCAGCTTCATCATCGCCGCAACAATTGACGCAGGAAATAGCTCGCGTTTGGTATTAAACGCTTTGACTACCGCGTTGAAGTATTTACGCCCTTGCATGATGTCATCTTCAACTTCTTCGAGCTGGTTTTGAAGATTGATGAAGTTCTCGTTCGCTTTTAAGTCTGGATAAGCTTCACTCAGCGCAAATAAATTTTTAAGTCCTGCAAACAGTGCATTTTCGTTAGTCTGTCGTTCTGCCTGTCCTGAAGAGTTCATCGCCATGCTTCGAGCTTCAATAACGCGAGCAAGTGTTTCCTGTTCATGGGAGGCATACCCCTTCACCGTCTCAACTAAATTTGGAATGAGATCCCAGCGTTTTTTCATATAAACATCCATGGTTGCAAAGGACTCTTCCACTTTATTACGCAGCCGGATAAAATCGTTATAAGTCACAATGAAATATGCTACGACCACGACTAAGACAACAACGAAAATGATAATTCCTGTGCTCATCACTCAGTACTCTCCTATGTTCTCTACCAATAAATTAAACATACATCTGAAACATTTCTATTCAATATGAAGGTTTTGATCTAATTAAAACCTTCATATTAAAAATATGCTGCCCCTAATTGCAGATTTAAGTGTGCCTGCAACTCCTAATAAAGTCACACCAAAAAATCAATGAAATTGACTCTTTTTACTATCGTAAAATCGTAAAAAATTCAGTAGTTAGGCATTTTTATTGCAATGGTAATTCTGGCTTCAGTTTCAGCATTAGGACTTGGTGCAATTATTATGGCATCTCACTCGTTATTTTATACGATGAAGATAATGGGATGTTTATATTTAATTTATCTAGGAATTCAAGTGTGGAGAGCGCCAACTAAAAAGCTTGAACAGGTAGAACGAATAAGAAACAAGAGAACCTTTTTCGCTAGCTTTAAAGAAGGGTTTGGTTTGTCTCTTGTTTATGAGGAAGATGTTTAAGGTTAGTAGAACGACATAACTTCAAACCTTATTCAAAGAAATTCAAAAAGTGAACGTGGTATAAGCAGATACAGTCAACTTTGTGAAATTCTGAGCAACATAAACTATTGACTGCATCTAATCTAACTTAAGTGGCTTTCTGCTTTACAACTTTAAAGTTATCCCATGCCTGACTAGTTGGCATTACTTCTATACTATTAATATTGATATGGCTTGGTTGGTTAGCGATCCAAAAAATAATATCAGCAATATCTTTCGGTTGAATGGCATTTGTTCCTTCGTAAATATCGTTATATTTATCTTGATTACCTCCAAATCGAACTAGACTAAACTCACTTTCTGAAAGACCCGGTTCTAAGCTTGTGATTCTAAGTCCTGTTCCCGCAAAGTCACAACGAAGGTTACGCGAAAACTGTTGAACAAATGCTTTGGTAGCACCATATACATGGGCCCCAGGATAAGACCAATTTGACGCAATACTTGCTAGGTTAATTATGCTCGCCTTAGGTTGAGCTTTTAGTGTCGATAGAAGAGCGTGGGTAACGTTAACTAACCCTGTAACGTTCGTTTCAATCATAGTATGCCAATCACCTAGGTCCGCGCTATCTGCAGGAGAAGCCCCTAACGCCAAGCCAGCATTATTGACTAATATTTCGATATTTTTAAACTTATCCGGTAACGCATCAAGCATCTCAACAACAGCTTCTGAATTGCGCACGTCTAAAGGTGCTACATGGACTTTGGTCAATGAAGAAAGCTCATCAGACAAAGCTCGTAGGCGTTCTTCACGACGCCCAGTAAGTATCAAAGGATACCCGTTATCTGCGAATTTTCTCGCCGTTGCTAAACCAAAACCAGACGTTGCACCTGTTATCAATACCGTGGGTAAAATAAGATCGGGCATTCCTCTCTCCTACGAGTCGTAAATTATTCACATATTTTGTATTTAGAAGTAAATCTACATAATTTAAAAAATACAAAACCTGATACGTTGTTCTCAAAGAACTCAAAGAACGTATCAGGTTTTATGTGCTTTCATTAGAGCCAGCTTTCTCGTTTTTTAGAGCCAGCTAATTCAGTTCAATCATATATTTCCAAATAAACTCGATAATTTCTTAATCCCTGGTTCAATTTTGTTCAAATCGATTGCCGAATACCCCATACGAATGTAATTGCCCGACCGTATCGAGTACCGATGAAAATGAATATCGCCAGGTTCAACCAGCACGCCGATTTCTTGAGCTCGTTTAGCAAACTCTTTTGCGGGATAGTGTTTTGGAAGCTTAAGCCAAAAGGCACTGTCTCCCAATGTTTCGGTTGTAATACACTCGGGCATATAAGTTTCAATCGCCTGGCGCATTGCCGTCCATTTTTCTTTGTAACTGTTACGCAGTTTGCGTAGGTAAGTATCGTAATGCCCAAGAGAAATAAACAGTGCACAAGTACGCTGGTTATTGGCTGGTGGATGACGATACATTAAGCGGCGTAGCTTGCGAGCTTCTTCAATTAACGCTTCATCCGCGACCATAAAACCTATTCTTAAACCCTGAGATAACGTTTTGGATAGGCTACCCACATAAACTACCCGACCATTTTTATCCAAGCTTTTTAACGAAGGAGATGGCTGACTAACCAAATTAATCTCACTATCGTAATCATCTTCAATAATGATCAGATCTTTTTCTTCTGCGAATTCAAGTAGTTTCTCTCGACGTTTCATTGACATAGTGACATTGGTCGGAACTTGGTGGCTAGGTGTTGTATAAATCAGATTACAACTGGCCAACTTCGTTGAAATTTTTAACCCCTGCTGGTCCAACGGTAAGGTCTGGATATGCGCACCATGATGAGCAAAAATATTTCGTACATCTGGGTAGCCTGGGTCTTCGATTCCAAACGTTGTCTGTTTGTCTGCCAAAAGGTTGGCTAATAGATACAGAGAATTTTGTGTCCCGATGGTAATTAAAATTTCTTCTGGCTTTGCACTGATCCCTCGTTTACTCAATACATTCGCTTGCAACTGTTTAACCAACATTGGGTCATCACTATCGATCGAATCTGAAATCCAGTCTTTTATAACGCTACCTCGTTGTGCTAATCGACCACACTCGCGCCAATGTGCTAACGGGAAAAGCGAATGGTCAGGTTGACCAAAAAGAAACGGATATGGAAACTGCTTCCAGTTTCTGGGCTTTTCAATATTTCGCTGAGATTCGAGGTCGGTTTTAAAGCGAGCGCGCCAAAATTGTGCAGGTTTCGCATTATACGCCTCTGTATTATTCTGTGGTGGTGGTGCCGCTAACTCATTTAGATTACTCGCAGCTTCGGTCGCATAATATCCACTGCGTTCATGTGAAAATAAGTATCCTTCATCCACCAAGCGATCGTAGACCAATACAATTGTGTTCCTTGATACACGCAGCATTGAGGCCATTTTCCTGCAAGAAGGCAACGCATTATTGGCAAAAATTCCCTGTCGAATATTTTCAATTAGATGCTCTCTAATTTGTTCTTGAAGGCTACGTTCAGGAGTGAATTGAATATGTATCAAGTGTTCATTTTTCATAACGATTCCAATACACGGAGGACTATATTTTTGTACTCTGCAGAAAACATGCCGACTAAAGTCTGATGATTTTCTTATCTGTACCAACAAATAAATATAGCTGGCTCTATGGACTTTCCAGATAAGCGACTACCTTAATCTGGTATGAAAACGCATGGAGGCTCCTAATGGACGATATGACTACTGAACAAATCCTCGAGATGAATAAAACGACGGTTTGGCACCACCTTACACAACACGCAAGTTACGATGATCAAACTCCTATGATGATGGAACATGGCAGTGGTTTATATGTTTGGGATATTAAAGGGAATAGATATTTGGATGCATCTTCTGGCGGTGTGTGGTCGGTAAACGTAGGTTATGGGCGAACAAGTATCGCCGATGCAGTACGAGCACAATTAGTAAAATTAAACTTTTTTGCTGGAACGACAGGGACACCAGTCGGGGCGCAATTTGCGGCAAAACTATTAGAAAAAATGCCCAATATGGCGCGCGTCTACTTTTCTAATTCTGGTTCTGAAGCCAATGAAAAAGCTTATAAAATGGTTCGACAAATTGCCCACAGAAAATATGGAGGAAAGAAACATAAAATCCTTTTTCGTGAAAGAGATTACCATGGAACCACAATTGCGTGCTTAAGCTCTACCGGCCAGGAACAAAGAAAGAACCAGTATGGTCCATTTGTGCCTGGATTCGTCGAATTTCCTCACTGTTGCGAATACCGAAGCCAATTTGGTGACGTTGAAGATTACGGGATTAGAGCTGCCAAAGCCTTTGAAGACGTCATTCTACGCGAAGGACCAGAAACTGTCGGTGCCGTTGTATTAGAACCTATTACTGCCGGTGGCGGTGTGATCACACCTCCAAAAGGTTATTTCAAGGAAATTGAACGTATTTGTCGTCAATACGATATTTTACTGCACATCGATGAGGTTGTATGCGGATTAGGCCGTACTGGGAAATGGTTTGGGTATCAACATTATGGTGTAAAACCGGATATTGTTACTATGGCCAAGGGTGTCGCTTCTGGTTATGCCGCAATATCTTGTACTGTTACAACTGAGGAAGTATTCACCTTATTTAAAGATGACCCAGCGGATAAAGAAAGTTACTTTCGTGATATCAGTACTTTTGGTGGATGTACAGCAGGACCAGCAGCGGCATTAGAAAATATACGAATAATTGAGGAAGAAAACCTAGTCGAAAATGCAGCTCATATGGGCGAATACATGCTTACTAAACTTGAAGGTCTTAAACACGAATTTCCAATCATTGGTGAAGTGCGTGGCAAAGGGTTATTTCTAGGTATTGAATTGGTTAAAAATCGAGAAACCAAAGAGCCAGTAGATGAATCCATCGCGGCAGGCATAGCGGCTAAATGCATGAAAAATGGCTTAATTATAGGGCGTACTAATCGCTCATTCGTACAGTTCAATAATACATTATGTTTCAGCCCAGCGTTAACGATAACTCAGTCACAAGTCGATAGTATTATTGATATATTAGCGAAATCGATGCGTCAATCTTAATAAGTTTCGTTATATACTCAGTAAAAATGCTGTAAACAACATGAAAAGTCCTTTGGTATGTTACCGAAGGACTTTTTTGATCATCACTATCGAATAAGAGACCTAATTCACAATCTTTCTTTAACAAAGCGCACGTTTATTGCACCGATAAAGTGCGCCAGAACAGTGCGAAACTGGCCCAATAAAGATTAAATTTGGCTCTACTTTGGCCCTATTGTAATCAGTATTCTATAAAGGTAATCAACACAAAGAGGATGTGACAACCATGACAAGTATGTTTATGAAATCTAAATTAGTGAAGTCGGTAGCGCTTGCTTCTACCATGCTCTTCTCACTCTCAGCTATGGCAGCGAAAGAAGTAACCATTGGTTACCAAAGTATGTATAACCCGATGAAATATGCCATTGATACTAAGTTGTTCGAAGAGAAAACAGGTTATGAAATTAAATGGCGCAAATTCGATTCTGGCGCAAAAGCTATCACAGCTATGGCAGCTGGTGCAGTAGATATGACAGTTGCAGGATCTAGCCCAATTGCGAGTGCAGCAAGTAAAGGCATCGAAATGGAGCTAATTTGGGTGATGGAAAACATCGCTGAAGCGGAAGCCTTAGTCGTGCGGAATGGTAGCGGCATTATTGCTCCTGCTGACATGGTTGGTAAGAAAATTGCCGTTCCGTTTGTATCAACCACTCACTTCCACATGTTGTTTGCTCTTGAGCAATTCGGTTTATCTGAAAAAGAAGTAAAACTCATCAACATGCAGCCTAATTCTATTATGGCCGCGTGGATTCGAGGTGATATCGATGGTGCGTTTATTTGGGATCCAGCATTGGCGAAAATCAAGGCAGATGGGAAGGTATTGGTAACCTCTAAAGAACTTAGCTCTTGGGGTAAACCTACATTTGACGGCATGATCGCAAGCAAACAATTCACATCGGAAAATGAAGAATTTGTCGTTGAGTTTTTAAAGACACTTCAAGGTGTTGATGCAGAATATATCGCAGGTAAAGACAGTATGACAGCCGAATCTCCAATTGCTATTTCAGTAGCGAAGATTGCTGGTGGAGATCCTCAAGGTGCTCTAGAAGCTATGAAACTCTATGAGTTCTTGGATTTTGACGCACAGCTATCATGTCAGTGGTTAGGATGTGGCGCTGAAGGTGGTGCAACTCAAGCGATAAAATCAACATCTGAATTTCTATTAAAAGAAAAGAAAATCACAGAGTTACAACCCGACTATAGCTTATACGTAAACCCAACGTTTGCAATGAAAGCAAAAGAAGCATCAATGTAATCACTGCTGATTTTGCGTACGCCCCTCCTAATCAGCATAGTCTGATAGGAGGGGCGTAAAAAACTAGAAATACCCAGCATATGAATAACAGCACATTCAGGGAGAGAACGATGTCAGATAAAAAGCAGTTAAAGATACAGGATGTATCAGTTATCTATAAAGACCGTCAAGGCGGTGACCCGGTAACGGCTCTTTCCGGTGTCAATTTGGAAATAGAACAAGGCGATTTAGTCGTTGCGTTAGGCGCATCTGGCTGTGGAAAAACGACGCTCCTCAATCTTATGGCTGGGTTTATTCAACCAACAACGGGGTATTTAACATTAGGAAGCTCAAATATTGATGGTTTTCCTCGTGTTCAGATGGGCCGAGATATTGGTGACCAAATCGTTGGCCCAGGAGCAGAGCGTGGAGTCGTGTTCCAAAAAAATGCGTTATTTCCTTGGTTGAATGTTATTGAAAATACGGCGTTTGGTCTCAAGCTACAAGGCTTTAGTAAAGCAGAACGTATAGAGCGTGCTGAAAAATATCTAAAATTGGTAGGACTTGAAGACTTCCACCATCATAAGATTTATCAACTGTCTGGTGGCATGCAACAACGCGTCGGTATTGCACGTGCGCTGACTAACGATCCAAGTATCTTATTATTGGATGAACCATTGGGAGCGTTGGACTCCCTAACTAGAGAAGTCTTGCAAGAGTTACTTCTTGATGCTTGGGAAACGACAAACAAAATGATGTTTTTCATTACTCATAGCGTAGAAGAAGCTTTATTTATGGCTTCCCGCCTTATTGTCATGTCGCCGAGACCGGGACGAATAACACACAGTTTCGAACTAGATTTTAATAGACGATTCTTAGAGTGTCGTGATGCTCGCAAAGTAAAATCAATGCCTGATTTTATTGAAATGCGAGAAAAAATTCTTTCGATCATTCATCAGGATGAAAATTCTGAGGAGGCAGCATGAGTACTCAAAAAAACGTCGAGATAAAAAACAAACAAACGACTACAGAATTAAAAGAAGTAACGTATACGCCAGTAAAATCTTATACGGAAGAAACGTCTTCTACCGAGCCTCAAATGAACACATTATTTAAAAAGCTCAAAGACTATACTCTGACACCCGGTGATTATTATGGTGAACCAGGACAAGGTAACTCCCGTATCGTTTCTGTAATTTCCGCAATAAGTTTTATTTTACTTTGGGCGGCAGTAACAGAAGGAGGATTGATTAAGCCTTTGTTTCTTCCCTCTCCCTTCGATGTGATGGCTCGATTTGGTGATCTATGGACAGAAGGGTTTGCCGGAGTATCTCTCGGTCAACATATGTCAGCAAGTTTAACGCGAGTATTCGGAGCCTTTATATTTGCGGTTATTACTGCGGTACCCGTTGGTATCTTAATTGGATGCAATGTATGGGTCCGAGGTATATTCGATCCATTAATTGAATTCTACCGTCCGTTACCTCCTTTGGCATATCTACCTTTGGTGATTATTTGGCTAGGTATTGATGAAACTAGCAAAATAACACTTATCTATTTGGCGATGTTTGCACCGATTGCTCTAAGCGCACGTGCTGGGGTCTCATCCGCCAAAAGTGAACAGATACAAGCGGCATACTCTATGGGTGCCTCGAAATCTCAAGTTCTCTACCACGTCATTATCAAAAGCGCGATGCCTGAAATATTAACTGGACTACGCATTGGTATCGGCTTCGGGTGGACAACATTGGTAGCCAGTGAAATGGTGGCGGCTGAAGCAGGTATTGGCTATATGGTGTTAAACGCCGCAGAGTTCTTAGTTACCGATGTCGTTATTGCAGGCATTATTATAATTGGTGTTGTCGCCTACTCCTTTGATCTATTTATGCGTTACCTTGAGACCAAATTAGTCCCTTGGAAAGGATACTAATAGCAATATCAAGTCGTATTTTCTCTATGTCGCAACAATTGCTTGCGGCATATCAACCAAACCAACGCTCAAAGTTGGCGCAAACATGCCACCAACTTCGTGATGAAACCCAATATAAATTTTAAAACAATAAGAACAGGATGAATCTTCGTGCACGAATCTTTATGGATAATAATGCCGGTTGTCGCATTCGCTGCGTTGGTTCGAGGCTATGCTGGTTTTGGTTTTGCGGCTATTGCAGTGGTTGGGATGAATCTTTTTCTGACTCCTCAACAAAGTATACCGATTATACTTGGGCTCGATTTACTCTGCAGCATTAGCTTGTGGAAGCAAGCTCGTCAGCAAGCGGAAATAGCTACCTTTAAAATACTTACATTAGGCTCATTGGTTGGTATCCCTATTGGGTTCAGCTTGCTTATCCTTGTCCCCCCAGAATTACTAAAATTTTTAATTTGTTTAGTCATCTTAATTTTTGCCTTGATCCTAATTTTTGATTTTCGTTTACAGAATGCAGATTCATTATGGACGAAACTGACTTTTGGGTTGGCAAGTGGCATTGGTACAGCTGGAGCTTCTGTCGGTGGACCAATGATTGTCAGCTACATGCTCTCAAGTTCTCTTGCTCCCGCTACACAAAGAGCAACAATGATTCTGTTTTTCATTATCAGTGAAACGTTAGCACTTATCGCCCTG
Organism: Vibrio phycocola; assembly: GCF_053850235.1. Taxonomy (NCBI): domain Bacteria; kingdom Pseudomonadati; phylum Pseudomonadota; class Gammaproteobacteria; order Vibrionales; family Vibrionaceae; genus Vibrio; species Vibrio phycocola. Next base: position 90,773 of record NZ_JBSQDJ010000018.1, read on the forward strand.
TTCACAGGAGGACTTATAGATTGGCGTATCACCACTCTACTATTAACTCTGCTAGTGCCTACATTAATAATGGTTAAAGTTGGACAGTCTATGTTCAATCGCTACCCTCCCAAATCGCTCAAGCATTTTGCGCTCCCTATTATGACAATGGTTGCGATATTTGGCATTAGCGCTTCAATTCAAAAAATGAATTAACTACGTATTAAGTAAGATAAATTGAGAAAACTATGGAAGAAAAGCATATGGACATACACAATCATCCAGCTCTTATTGGTGCCCTTAGCTCAACCGCACCCTCTGATGCGGTAATCAACTTTAGCCCAGGTCCAACCGGACTGCCGAAGGATGTTGAAGCGAAGATTGCAGCAAGCTTTCAAACTACTGGGATTACATCGCTCGCAATGTCTCATCGTGCACCAGAGTTCCAGAAAATCTTAGATAACACCTTAGCCACGACTAGACGTGTAATGAAAATACCCGATGACTACGCAATCCTGTTTACTCATGGCGGTGGTCATGGGCAGTTTGCCGCTCTTCCTCTCAACCTTTGTCAGAACCAGTCGGATATTGCAACGTATGTTGTCAACGGTACTTGGTCTGCACGAGGAAGAGATGAGGCTGGGAGATACTGCAATGTTCAAACGATAGATGCACAAGATCCCAGTACAGGTACATACACCACTTTTCCGGAACTCACTGAAGACGCAATTGATTCGAAGAGCAAATACCTTTACCTCTGCTCTAATGAAACGGTAAATGGTATCGAGCTTTACCGCTTACCTAAACTACCAGAATCTCGCCAACATATTCCGTTGGTCATCGATGCCAGCTCTGATTTCTCAACCAAACCGATAGATTGGATTAATGCGAATGTTGGTGTGCTATTTGCCTGTGCATCTAAAAATATCGGACATCCAGGCTTGACAATGACGGTTATTCGTAAAGATCTGTTAGGCAATGCATCACCACTGTGTCCAGGCGTATTTAACTATACGATCAGCAGTGATACTGGGAACTTATGGAATACACCTGCAACATTCAATATCGAGGTTGTAGGCTTTTTAATGGATTGGCTCGAACAAAATGGTGGTGTTGATGCTTGTGAACAACGCTCTATCGCGAAGTCAAACGTTCTTTACGACGTGATCGACAGTTCCAATGGTTTCTATGGCACCCCAATAGTGGATAAAAACCTACGCAGTCGTATGAATGTTCCTTTCAATGTAAATGGTGGCAATGAGGAACTCACTAACAAATTTCTAATCGAAAGCTGGGAAAAAGGAATAGTGGGTTTACGAACACTAACACCCTTTGGCGTTGGAGATTATCTTAGAGCAAGCTTGTATAACGGTATAACTCTTTCAGATGTAACAACTCTAACAGAGTTTCTGAGAGATTTTGCTATAAAAAATGCATAGTTAAAAACTCTGCGATTTCATAAATAACTATTAGAACTCAGTACCAATAAAGCTATCAATAATCGCAATAGTATAAAAAATCGCCCAGCATAACTGGGCGAAAATGGCAGTATTACTAAACAAACACTTCAGAGCGTTGGTAGAACAAATCTCGGTTAACTTAGCCCAAGCTCTTCAATATATTGTTCTTCTTCAGGAAACGCGAAATTGTATTTCTCGCGATAACTTAACTCTGGAGATGGGTGCCATTTCTCGGGGATTTTCTCCAAATCAGACTCAACATGACCACCCTCATTTAAAGTGAGTGTCACCCACGCAAGGAAGTTCTTGTCATCTCGGTATGGGTAATCCTCTCGATAGTGAGTACCTCGGCTCTCTTTACGAGCCATACCAGCTATTAATTTCATCTCCGCATTGAGCAACATGTTGCGACACTCGTGTGCGTTGCGCAGCTCATGAAAGTTTTCGACTTTTAAATTGTTGGCAAATTTCTTTTGTAGGTACTTAATCTGTTTGAGTGCAATCTCCATACGATCTTGGTCTTTTACATACAGCACGTAGTAAGGGAACATGATCCCCTGCATCAAACGCGTCACCCAGTTAGGGTTATAGCCCTGGCGATTGTTGTATGGAAAAATCACAGCTTGCAGGTATTCATTCAAACGTTCAGAAGTAAGCTTGGGCGCTTCTTGGGTTTTAATGTATTCCGCGGCAGCCCATCCAGAGCGAGCACCCTGAACGGATGAACCGGAAGATGAGGAACCAAAGCCTGAATAACCCGCACCATTTTGCATCGAACACATCGCATCGCCTGCAGCCCAAAGACCTTCTACGCTAGAGCGTCCATTGATATCTCGAGGGAAAACACCTTCTCCTTTGTGATTTCCCATCCCGACGGTTGAGAATCCTTTAAAAGGAGGAGGACCGCCCGCTGGGTGCCCTGGAGGCGGTGGCGGTAAACCATCAGGTATGCCCATAGGCGGCTTCTCGCCTTGAGCGACCCCTGGTGGTCGCGCATAATCGGGATGGATAGGAAATCCTCCGCGATCAAAGCCGATTGCCATATCGGTTCTTAAACCTAGAGCAGAACCATTGAGTTTATTTGGATCAAAAGGACCATCTTGGCTCGGCGGACCACCACCTAAGCTAAGTGCGCTTTTTTTCTCTTTTCTTTCTGGATAGAGATAATTATAAGGCATTGATGGGTGCGCATCATTGAACTCTTTGCCTGAAATTTGAGCACCGGCACGAATGGCCATTGCATCACCATCAGCCGTTGCCGAACTACATGGGTAGCCCATTCCTACTGGTTTAAGCGACGATGGTCCGGTACAGAGGATAGTCGCTTTAGCTAATACAGCATAAGGTTGCCCCGATTCCATATGGAACCCTATCCCGCCAATAACCTTATCTTCATCTTTAAGTAACTCGACAAACATGACGCGTTCAAGCATTTCGACGCCAACCTCGAGCGCTTTACGACGCATTGGGTCACCACCACCAACATGCTCTACCGAACGTGATACTGATCCCGGTTGGTAGTAATATGGACGTCCACCTTCATGTTCATGGGTAAGCCCTGTTTTAGTGCCCCAAGATTGAAGTTCTAACAAACGATCCATCGATTCGTCCATCAACAGATTGGAAAAATCTAAGTTATTAAGGTACTCGCCTGACAATACAAATTGCTTAATGTAATCTTCTCGGGTTAGCGCACCATCAAAGTCATCCCATACAAACCAAGAGTTTGCCCAAGGTGTTAAACCCGATCGACCGGTACGTCCCTTAACCGCCATAATCACATTAGCACCGGCCTCTGCCGCTTTAATCGAAGCAAAGCAACCAGCAAAACCACCACCGACAACTAACACATCGGTTTCTAACGTAATTAGCTCAAGATCTTGTTTCTTTTTCATGACTGAACTCCTACTTATCTGCTAATGCGGTGCCAAGCTGCACGACATCAAAATTGTGTAACGAGGTCATATAAGCACCATCGGTGATTTCAATACAGTCTGCCGGGCAGTAATGAGCACACAAGCGACACACCTGGCAATCATCGACAGCGGCGATGGTTGAACGACTACCACAAGTGAGACAGCGTTCAGATTCACGTTGGACTTGAGCTCTAGTAAGGTTTTGCGATGTTTCTTTGAAATTATTGATCCGTTCTTGTGCACACGTCTTATTGCGCTCTTGGCGAACGTCGGTGTAGAGGTTGTGATTTTCAGGTACATCCTTAGACATAGGACGCTCTATATCAAGACCAACGGCTAACTCTTCACCTTTGAGATATTGATCAACAACCGCAGCAACCCGTTTTCCCGAAGCTAAAGCTCGGACGACCGTTGTTGGACCGGTAACCCCATCTCCCGCGGCAAATAGGTTGTTAGAAACCTGCAACGTTTTACTGTCTGCATTGATAAAACCGCGTTGAGTTGTATTAAAATCTGTCGGAACCAGCTCACCATCGGCAGTTTGACCAATAGCCATGATGATGCCATCTACGACTAGTTCTTCGACAACATCACTGCCAATACAAGGATTAAAACTGCGGTCTTCATTACGCACAGAGGAACACTCAACCAGAGAAATGGCGTGCACTTGATCCTTGTTTAACTTGAATGCTTTTACCGAACGCTGAGTATGGAAGATAATGCCTTCTTCGTGGCATTCTTCAATTTCTTCGGTCAACGCCAGCATGGTATCTTTGTGACCTGGTTGAATGCGTTCTAAACAAACCACATGAACTTCTTTCGCGCCTATACGTAACGCGGTTCTTGCGGCATCAAGAGATACAGACCCACCACCTATCACCGCAACTTTCGTTGGTATATTTTGAGAAACGTCAGTACGGGCATCTTTAAGAAATTGAATCGCGCTGGTGATATTTGCAGCATGACAACCAGGAACATCTAGCGTCATAGGTTTAGCGGCACCAACTGTTGCGATAAAGGCTTTAAAGCCCTCGGCTTCTAGTTGATTCTTCGAAACATCCTTACCGACTTGGGTCCCGAGACGAAACTCGATACCCATCGCTTTGTAATAGTTTATTTGCGCTTCGATGGTTTCATTAGGAAGACGAAATGCAGGAATTGAGTATTGTAAAAGTCCACCAGGTTTAGGGTCTTTTTCAAATACTGTTACTTGATAACCATTTTGTGCGAGATTAAATGCAGCACTCAATCCAGCGGGACCTGACCCAATAACGGCCACTTTATCTCCTGAGCCATTTCCACCCGCCGTAATATTATTCAACATGTAATCACCTAGGTACTGCTCTAGACCATTAATGTTAATTGGGCTGTCAACTTGTTGCCGGGTACAGTTGCTTTCACATGGATGAGGGCAAACTCGACCAGTGATGGAAGGCATAGGGTGACGTTGCTGCAGTATAGTAGCGGCTTCATTCATCCTGCCTTGCTTCATTAAGTTGTGATATTCCCGTTGGTCAAGTCCTAATGAGCAATCATTACTACACGGAGATACTTCAATTCGACGACTTGATGTATCCAAGCGAAAGACATCCATTGGACAAGACTCAATACACGTTCCGCATCCAATACATAGCTCTTGGTCAATACTCGCTACTGGCATAAATCCTCTTTATTTGTCGTAGAAATCTAATAACCAAAAATATTTAAATTCGACTGGCTATTAATTCCAAATAAGAACAAAAATTTACAGTTTATAAAATTTAACAATTGTACTAACAAGCTTTAACAACATTGTTTTTTAAGAACAAATAAAGTTCATCGATATAGTTAAAATTAAACTTATAAAAACCATTTTAAATTTTAAAAGGCTAGATTGAGTTAAAAATCGAGTACAGAAAATATTTCAATGTACTCAATTTTCCACGCTAGCTTATTCGGTTATTGCTTGCCCCACTTTTAGCTTTGCATTATTTCTTTCACGCTCTTTATCAACTTCCATATTCTCTGCATCATGGGTTTTACCTGTGAAAGCAAATAACACCGCTGCTAATATCGAGAACGGCGCTAGAAGAAGGAAAACGGTTTCGTAAGAACCCAAAATCCCAAACATAATCGGTACGTAAGCAAACGCGAAACTAATCGCGAGTGACTGAAATATGATCCAATAGCGATTTACATTTAGGAACTCTCTTCGACCAACCAAGTAGGCTAGATGAGATGGCATTAAGTTCGGAGTTCCACCAGTCCCAATAGCAATGCAGAGTATTGATAGGTAGTAATATCCAATGCTTTCAGCCGAACCAAATGCAAAGCCAATAGGACCGAAAATAGTAATTACAGCAAAGACAACACACGCTTTTGTTGTGCCAACTTTGTCGCTAAACCATCCCCAAAAATACGTTAGAGGGATCCCCATAAGAGACGCTACCGTCATCATAAGTAATGCTTTATTGACCTCGATGCCACCAGATGTGAGCACCGGCACGATTTGGACGACTAATCCAAGATTCACGATGGTGACAAACCCCCAACCAAAACAGTAAAACCATATTTCCTTAGTTTTTAATACCTTAACTAATGACCATTTTGATTTAAATTCGCGCATTGCTTTGATTTGTTTGAGTTCCACTTCCGTAAACGGGATACCATCTGGGTCAAGACCAACCTGCTCTGGTGCGTCTTTTATAACAAAAAATCCAATCAATCCCATGGCAGTGAAAATGGCACCGACACTTGTATATAGTGCAGTAAAACTAAAATGCTCAATCAAGTGGTAGCCGATCGGTGTAAACGTAGCAGTACTAAAAGGCGCAGCTATGGTGACAATCCCAAATGCTTTCCCACGATTTCGGACAAACCAATTCGAGATCAAAGCGCCTTGAGATATGAATATTGCAGGTGTAAAAATACCAATAATAATGTTGGCAGCAACAAACTGCCCCATGGTCTGCGACATGCCCATTCCAGCAATTGCCAGACCAACCAAAGTAATACTTGGGGCAGTTACATTTCTAATCCCCTTTTTAACCATAAGCGTGCTAAGAACTACGCCACTAATAACGGCAAGCAATTTCACAATAGATACTTTGGCAACAACGTCGCTCGGGTTCCAACCAAATTTTTGTTCCAGTGACGGTAAGATAAGGTTCATACTTTCAGGGCCAGCTGTCGCCATGATGAAGTAATAAACTACAAACAAGTAAAATATTAAAAATATCGCAAATACTTTGAATGTGCTTGGGGTTCGTTCCATTTAAATACGTCCTAAATGTAAATTATTAAAGCTAAAGTGATTAATTAAAAAATAAAGAGATAACTAAATGTTAAATCTCATAACAATGCGTGTGACGTCTCTTATTATTTAATGACCATATTTTTCACTTCATGGAAACTAAATTTAACAATTAAGGAGATTCGAAAGACTAAAGAACGAGATACCAGCAATTTGTAATTTTTGATACGTTTGCTTAGTTTTGTAAAACGCTTCATTTATTTTCAACTCGGTAATACTAAGTGACTCATCAATGCTCAATTTGTTGATATCCAGGTTGTTACTTCTCTCCAACTAACAACCTACTATCAACAAACCGTTAGATACCTACTAGTTAGCTATCTAACTATCAGAGTAAACAAACATAAAAAAAGAGAAAGGACTTTTATTGCATAATTTGAGGTGTATCACTTCCTAGTAAGGTGTATAAAGTAGTTAACTAGGAAACAATATTATTTGCTTGATCAATATCAACATATGTTTAGATTTCAGCGTCGAACAGGCGCATTATTTTGGTTAAAGCGTATCGGTGATCATTATTAGTTCAGCACTAAAAACGAGCGTTTCGGTTGAGGTGAAATGCGCGTAAGCTGTGTTGGTGAAATCATTCGCCGTTACATCGAGTTAGTTCGTAACGGCTACCTTATGGATCAATTCACGCGCATGATTACTGCGAAACTCTGCTCTAAATAATTTTCTGCTTTCATTTTCACATAATCACTATTGGTACAAAGGGAATCTGTCACACATTTTTTGGACCTGATTCTTAATGTGTGCTTCTACGACATCGGCATCTTCTGTGGAGCTTGCTAACGCATCAAGAACATCGCAGATCCATTCACCAATTTGTCTGAATTCCTCTTCGCCAAACCCTCGACTAGTGCCAGCTGGAGTTCCCAAACGAATGCCTGACGTGACCGTTGGCTTTTCGGTGTCAAAAGGAATGCCATTCTTATTACACGTGATACCCGCACGTTCCAACGCCGCTTCTACTTGATTACCTTTTAACCCTTTAGGGCGAAGGTCAACAAGCATTAAATGTGTATCAGTCCCACCAGTAACAATGTGACAACCACGTTGCGCAAGTACTTGAGCGAGCGCTTTAGCATTACGAACAACTTGACGAATATACAGTGAAAATTCTGGCTGTAATGCCTCCCCCAACGCAACGGCTTTACTCGCGATAACGTGCATTAACGGGCCTCCTTGCAAACCAGGAAAAACCGCCGAATTGATCTTCTTATGAGTTTCAATATCATTGGTCATAATCATACCGCCACGGGGACCGCGTAAGGTTTTATGAGTTGTTGTCGTCACCACATCGGCAAATGGTATCGGGCTTGGGTGTTCTCCTGTTGCAACCAGACCGGCAATATGCGCCATATCAACCATTAACAAAGCATTCACTTCATCTGCAATCTCACGAAAATGAGCGAAATTAATCTGACGAGGAATCGCCGAGCCACCCGCAATGATAATTTTTGGTTTACACTGATGAGCCAATTCCCTGACCTGCTCATAATCAATCTCAAAAGTATCTCTCGTGACACCATACTGTACTGCATTAAACCATTTACCTGACATCGCAGGACGAGCGCCATGAGTCAGATGCCCACCAGCATCTAACGACATTCCGAGAATGGTGTCTCCAGGTTGCAGCAATGCCAACATCACTGCGGCATTGGCTTGGGCACCAGAATGCGGCTGAACGTTGACATATTCACAACGAAATAGATGCTTTGCTCGTTCAATCGCGGTATGTTCCACCGCATCCACATGTTCACAACCGCCATAATAGCGCCTACCCGGATAACCTTCTGCATACTTATTGGTTAAACATGTGCCTTGAGCTTGCATCACGGCTTTGGACACAATGTTTTCCGATGCTATCAACTCAATTTGATTATTTTGACGCTGTAACTCTGATTCGATGGCAGAGAAAACTACACCATCAGTATTTGATAGGTTGGTTGAGAAGAAAGCCTGTAGATCATAGTTGTTATACAAATATCCCATTTCAAATTCCTCTTGATAGTCTCGGCCAGAGCATGCGTTTTTATTCACTATACTCATCACCCCTCCCATCAGCAAGAAATTTATTTCCTATTGGAAACACAGAAAAACCATGACAAAATTCATAAATCAACAGTCATTATCACCAAAATACAATAAGTTAGAGTAAATATTAATATTGTATTGTGCAATATCCTATATTTTCTTCTATGATATTTATTGATTCCACCCTCATTTTGTTTACTATTGGAAACATACTCTGAATTCTCAGTTTTCACTCCCTTGTACAAAGGTGGTAAGGATAAAATTATGTTATCCATATTTGATATCTATAAAGTCGGAGTTGGCCCTTCCAGCTCTCATACCAATGGACCTATGATCGCGGGGTACCAATTTGGGAATAAACTTCTCCCGGTGCTCAAGAAAATAAGTAGGATTCAGATAGAACTTTACGGTTCGCTGTCTCTAACGGGAAAAGGACACCACACAGACAAAGCGGTCGTTCTTGGGTTGTTAGGAAATCGACCAGACACTATCGACATAGCTACTGCCCATCAAGTGATGGAGAAGAGTGTCAGCGCTAACATTCTCCCTCTTATAGGCCGACATAACATTACCTTTGATGTTACGGCAGACATTTTATTTCATAGTCATTATTTGCCATTGCATGAGAACGCCATGTCTTTCTCGGCGTTTAACTCTGCTGGTGAACTCGTAGACAAAGAAACCTACTATTCAATTGGAGGTGGGTTTGTTGCAACTGAGCAAGAGCTAAAACATGGCGATCCTCAACATAATATTGATGTTGAATTTCCATTTCACTCTGCATCAGAGTTATTACAACAGGCCGATGATAATGGATACTGTCTTAGTAGTTTGGTTTTACGTAACGAATTGGCATTTCGGAATAACTCAGAAATCGATCAAAAGGTAGACTATATTTGGCAAGTAATGCGCACGTGCGTTAATGACGGATTGAGCACTGAAGGCATTTTAGAGGGCGGCCTCAACGTCACCCGTAGAGCTCCCGCATTGTTCAAAAAATTAGAATCGAATCAAGCATTAACCAAAGACCCAATGGAAATTATGGACTGGATTAATGGCTATGCTTTTGCTGCGAGTGAGCAAAACGCGAGTGGTGGTCAGGTCGTCACCTCACCGACAAATGGTGCGTCAGGGGTTATTCCCGCTGTTTTAATGTATTACAACCAATTTATCCGCCCTCTTGATACCAAACAATTAAAAGATTTTATTGCCGCTTCTGGTGCAATTGGAATGCTTTATAAAATGAATGCGTCTATTTCTGGAGCAGAAGTCGGCTGTCAGGGGGAGATAGGCGTGTCATCATCGATGGCGGCTGCGGGATTAACGGCACTGCTGAGTGGCAGTAACGAACAGATTTGTGTCGCCGCCGAAATCGCAATGGAACATTCTCTTGGAATGACCTGCGATCCAATTGGTGGCTTAGTGCAAGTTCCATGCATCGAACGGAATGCTATGGGAGCAATTAAAGCCATCAATGCGTCTCGCATGGCTCTAAAAAGAACCAGTAAACACATTATTTCATTGGATAATATCATCGCGACTATGTATCAGACTGGAAAAGATATGAATAAGAAATACCGTGAAACATCGCAAGGCGGATTAGCCGTCATTCACTTAGCCCCACCGTGTGAATAGCTGTCTCAATAAAAAAGAGAGCACCAGGTCATGTCTCATACCTAGTGCTCTCTTTTTAATTCATATCTTACAGTCGTTACACTCTAGATTGATTAGAACTTTCAGAGTCGCTGCATTTTTTGAACTTCCGCCCGTAAAGGATACCCAACTTTTCCATACGTTTAGTTAACGTATGAGGGTTAATATCAAGTAGTTCCGCCGCGCCGTTTGGACCATGAATCTTACCTTTCGTCTTATTAAGCGTATCTTTGATGTGTTGAGTCATTACATCATCTAGTGAGGCATATTGTTCAAAGCTAGCCACATTTTTCATGGGTTCGATAGTGCGTCTAGACGCATTGATCTCTTTGAACTGCAGCGTTCCCGTTTTATTTTGGATTAGCTCTCGCTCAATCACATTTCCCAACTCACGAACATTACCTGGCCAGTTATATGAAACAAGACGATCGAGTGCTGCTTTCGTTAACGTAGAGTATGACTTTATACCGAGTTCTTGGGATTTTCGATTCAAGAAATAGTTCACAAGTTCGGGGATATCATTCTTTCTCTCCCTTAAACTCGGAACAACGATAGGGAATGTATTAATCCTGAAACTGAGATCCTCACGAAACTTACCTTCTTTAATTAGAGCCTCGATATTTTGGTGTGTTGCACAAATAATACGAATATCCACTGGAATGGTACTCGTTCCACCAACACGCTCTATCTCTCGATTTTGAATGACTCGAAGCAACCTAACCTGTGCTTCTAAAGGCAGTTCACCCATTTCATCAAGAAAGATAGTCCCACCATTTGCTCTTTCAAAACGCCCACGTTTTAACGTAGCCGCTCCGGTAAACGCGCCTTTCTCATGGCCAAAAAGTTCACTATCAACTAATGATTCAGGAATAGCACCACAGTTAATTTTAATAAAAGGGCCATCTCTTCGCTGCGAGCTGCTGTGAATTGCATTCGCGATCAGCTCCTTACCGACACCCGTTTCACCTAAAATAAGCACCGTTGTATTAAGAGACGCAACCTGAGCAACCTGTTCCATCACATGACTTAGGCCCGCTCGCTCACCAACTATTTCTCTGCCAGCCTGTAGCATAAGTTCATTACTAAAGTAACGATTATCATCCACAAGACTGTCTTTGAGCTTTGACAGTTCGATGTAGATTAAACAGTTGGACATAGAAATAATGAACGGGTCTTTTAGCATTCTGATAAGTTCAACGTGTTCGTCACTAAACCTATTCGCGCCTTTTGCGATAAAATCGATAGCGCCGAGTAATTGGCCTTCCGATCTCAATATAAGGGTTAAAATTGATGAATCCCAAAGATCAATCGCGCGTCTTTTTATGTTCTCTATATCACCTTCACCCGGTGTATTGGTGTAAATAACATCTTGGTAGCCATGGTTCATCTGCTCGATAATACTGTTCGATACATTAATTGACCGCTCTAACGGTCTTCCACCGCGATTATCAGCTTCAGCAAAGTAATTCATACTTCCCGTCTCTGAATCGTGACTGTTCATTTGGATTAAATCCAAAGGAATATGTTTTTTCAGAAACTTAAAACACCGGTAAAGCGCTACATTACTATCAAGGCTACTGCACATAGCCAATGTAGCCTGCCTAAAGAAATCATCTCTGTTCATCATATTTAATTCTTCTAAGGCTTAATTTCATCTAGTTATCTCAAATGAACTCGCAAAAAGCAATAAATTAGCATATATGCAATTATTGGAGTTAGTTTTAGTAAATATTCAAATATCAATTAGCATATATACAAAATCTAATTTATATATTTTTAACTCGCTGTTTTTACACATAATATTATCTGGCGCGAAATATGCTATATAAATAACAATAAATAAATAGATAAAATATCAATAATTATTATTTTCCAATAAATAGACCTTCGTCACATATAGAGTTTTTCAATAAATAGATATAGGTCACATATATTTATTAATTAAAATTATTGCAATTTAAATAAATAAGAATGATTCGTGATTACAAATACCCTACTTTAATAATTAACAGGAATATATTTAATATGAACAAAAGAAAAAGCTTTAAATATTACAGCATAATTAACGTTGTCTTTTCATTTTTAACTTTTTATTTCTCAGTATCTCTTACAAATGATGCTCTAAACACTATTCTCCCTGCATTAGAACAGATGAATGGTTGGTCTAGAGGACAGATAACTTCCGCTGTATCAATAGGCGCGATAATTTCTATCTTTTCGATCTGGTTATTGGGGACATTAGTTCTCAAAGGTGGTGTGCGTAAAGTATTGTCAACCTCCTTGCTCTTGCTCGGTATCGTAACAATATTTATGGCGCAATCTGGTGAAGCTGGGGTATTTAGCGAATTCTCTCTATATATTGCAATTGTTCAAATCTTTGCAGCAAGTTTATTCGCCCTCCCTCCTGTCCTTCTTTCAAACTGGTTTGTTGAAAAACGAGGTAGAGCTTTAGGCATAGCGACAATAGGCGCACCTTTTGGTGGCGCAACGTTTAACCTTGCTGTTGGTAACGTAATGGGTGCACAAGGTTTTGCATTTGCCTATACCGGTGTTGGTATCGCAGTCATTATACTTGCCATCATAGGCTTCCTAGTTATCGTTGATAAGCCAGAAGATGTTGGGCTTGCTCCAGACGGTGCTGACTTAACTGAAGAACAGATTCAAGCGCTAAAAATCGAAATGGAAAGTACTAAAACCGATTGGCCACTGATAAAAATGTTTACCAACAAAAAGACTTGGTTGTACGTTGTTTCATTTGGTTTATTGAACTTAATGATCACTGGTGTCATGAGCCAACTAATACCACGTCTTTTGGATGTCGGTCTAACAATGCCTACCGCTTTACTTGCGTTAACGTTTGCTTCACTTTTGGGTATGGTTCTTAGTTATGCTTGGGGTTGGTTGGATGATAAATTCTCAACGACAACTGCATGTTTCTTCCTATCACTAACTTTTGGTTTAGCAGGCTTATCCTTCCTTTTTGGTTCTGCAGACAACATGTTTGTGATGATTCTCGCCATTGTTTGTGTCGCGTCACTCATCGGTGGATTACCAAACCTTGATGCTTCGATGATCATATCAATTTATGGACGAAAAGAATTTGCTCATGTGACGCGTTACGTTCGTGTTGGTGTAAGTATTTTCAGAAGTTTCGGCTTTGTCGCGATGGGCGTTCTATTTGACCACTACGGTTCATACGACCTCACATATATGATATTCATCGGTATGTCGATTGCGTCAGCTTTATTGATATTACTTATTAAACCACAAGACAATCGAGACCTCTGCTTAAACCCAACAACTTAATTTAAACCTAGGCTAAGGCTTATAATAATTTAACTTAAATAATGAGGTATCCGAATATTGCATTCAGATACCTCATATATTTTTTAACGAACAAATACATAAAAATATAATTATTAGTAATTGAATATTTAATTTTATATTCAACTTATCATTAACCTTTTATTAACTTTAATGCGTAATTAACCAAATAATTATACGGTCCTCTTTATTTGCATATATGCTAATTAACTCCTCATTAGCATATATGCAAATAACATTTAGAAGATATGCTACATTATTGAAAAATAACCATATAACTTATTGATTTTAAATAATAATTAGTCTGGCACAATAGATGCAATATGTAACTTATATAGTAAGAGTAGCTAAATAATACGTTTCCCAAAACTTAACAAGTTACTTAATAAAATTTTAACAATCGTGAGCAAAGAGCGTTATCCCTTATATAACGTTCCCAAACAATTAACTGGAGGAAGCATTAGTGAATGCTGAACATGTTGTAGAAACAGATGTACTCGTCATTGGCGGGGGACTTGCTGGCTGCTTTGCAGGTATTAAGGCTCGGGAACAAGGAGCAAAAGTCATTCTTGTCGATAAAGGTCGTATCGGTAAAACTGGCGGAACGCCTTATGCCGGTGACACTATGGTGTTCAATGAAGATTGGGGCCACGACTTGGAAGCTTGGTTAGATCAGTACTCAGCACTAGGTGAGTATATGAACAACCGTGAGTGGAATGAAATCGTATGTCGTGATTCTTATGAGCGATTCCTTGATTTGAAATCTTACGGTGTCAAGTTCGAAGAAAAAGATGGCGAGGTTGTCCGCTTTGCTCACCCTAATAATCATGTTGACCTACCTGATAAAGACAAGTTCCCACCATTAGTAAGCGAAGTTGTGCATTGGCTACCAGGCTGGATGAAAGCCATGCGCAAGAAAGTGAAGAAAAGCCGCATCAAATTGATGGAAAGAACAATCATCTGCGACCTGATCAAACAAGACGGCGTCATTGTCGGTGCGGTCGGCCTTCCGGTTGATGGCGACACACCTATCATCATCAAAGCTAAATCGGTTGTCGTTGCAGCGGGCGGCGGTGGTTTTAGACCACCAGGCTACCCAACTCATGGATTGACTGCTGATGGTATGGCGCTTGGTTATAATGTTGGTGCAAAAATTACCGGCTGTGAGTGGGTCTGCTCGATGACTCCAAACAGTATGGAAGTTAGCCCTCTCCCTGATTCTGAAGACGCACCTAAATTTGAATCATTATATGAACACTTCAGCAGTGGCGCTACTGCAGCGGCTCCTGGTGCAACCAAATTTATTCCATTTTTGAATCCTTACTTTAATGCAGAGGGCGATGAAGTGCCTCACCGTGGCGTATCTTGGCACGGTTGGATTGATGCTCACTACGAAATCCACCAAGGTAGAGGCCCTATCCACGCTGTAATGGGCAATGGTGCTCAGGTTCCTATCGCAGGAACAGGATCGGCAGGATCGTCACATGGGCACGCAACGAATGGACTTGTTCCAGTAGACACTGACTGCAGTGTTGGTGTTCCTGGATTGTACGCTGCTGGTGATAGCTTAGGTTCGCATTTTGTCGGCGCAACCTATTCTGGTTTTGGTTGTGCAACTTCTCATGCTAGTGCAACCGGAGCTCGCGCTGGAAACGCAGCTGCTATTTTTGCACTGGATTCCAACGACGTAGAGCTTGATGAGCAACAAGTCGATGGGCTTGTCACTAAAATGCTGACTCCACTCGTACGCAAAGGCGGTTTCAGCCCACGCTGGGTAACTGAAACGCTAAGAAGCTACATCACTCCGTACTATGTTATGTACATCAAGCATGGCAAACGACTGCAAAATGCCCTCGATAGTGTTGAGTTCATTAGAGACCACATTGTGCCAAAAATGGTCGCTAACGATCCACATGAGCTACGTATTGTTCATGAAACGAAAAACATGGTTTTTAACGCTGAGCTCAAACTACGTTCTTCGCTAATGAGAACGGAAAGCCGTGGTAACCACTACCGTGAAGACTACCCTGATCGCGACGATTCTTGGCTAGCCCATGTTGTACTGGAAGATGTCGACGGACAAATGGTCGCGTCTAAGAAACCAATACCAGACTCGTGGAAGCCTAAACAAGATAAGTCTTACGAAGAGAAATATCCAATGGAGTTTCCAACTCACTAACACAGTTAGAGCGAATCGTTTATTTGCTTAACTGATTTTATTAAAGGGATAAATCAGGCGTTAATGGAAGTAACAACGCCTTG
The DNA here is from genome assembly GCF_053850235.1 of Vibrio phycocola. Classification (NCBI taxonomy): domain Bacteria; kingdom Pseudomonadati; phylum Pseudomonadota; class Gammaproteobacteria; order Vibrionales; family Vibrionaceae; genus Vibrio; species Vibrio phycocola. Next base: position 106,696 of record NZ_JBSQDJ010000018.1, read on the forward strand.
GTTTACCCAACAGAGAATTTAAATTTTATAAAGGAAACTTTATGCCTATTTCAAAAATCGATAAGGACCTTTGCACTGGCTGTGGCAAATGTGTTGAAAGTTGTCCGATGGATGTCATTCGTTTAGATAAAAAGAAAGAACTTGCCGTTATTACTTACGTAGAAGACTGTATGTATTGTGGTTTTTGTACCGATTGTCCAGAAGGTGCATTAACCGTAACTGCCGGTCCCGTACGTTCAGCAATTCTCGGGTGGGGTTAAGCATTTATTGCATTATTTAACCCGTTATTTCGACTGGCCCAACTCTGTGTTGGCCAGTCTTAATCAATACTATTTTATAGGACCGCTAGAATGCAGGAATTAGGGCTACTCATCGTTGCCAATGTTTTAGTAAATAATGTCGTACTCTCTCGATTTTTGGGTTTGTGCCCATTCATGGGAGTTTCCAATAAAGTTCAATCTGCGTTTGAGATGGGGCTTGCGACAACTTTTGTGCTTACGATGGCGTCAGGCGCATCATGGATGCTCGAACATTGGCTTCTACAGCCGCTTGGACTTGATTACCTTCGTCTTCTTGGGCTTATCATGGTCATCGCATCAATGGTGCAGCTTACCGAGCTATATATTGCGAAACAGAGCCCTTCCCTACATAGAATTTTAGGTATTTTCCTGCCCTTGATTACGACAAACTGTGCTGTATTAGGTGTCGCAATCTTGGTCATTCAAGAGCAGTTAACGTTTCTTGAAAGTTTACTTTATGGCTTCTCTAGCGCTGTGGGTTTCACTTTAGTCATCACTTTATTTGCCGGTCTTCGAACTCGTTTAGAGCTCAATAGTGTTCCATCACTCTTCGCTGGCTCACCTATCGCCTTTATAACTGCGGGTGTCATGGCAATGGCGTTCGCTGGTTTTGCTGGCATCGCAGGATAAGGAGCTTAAACTTATGATTATTTATACACTGGCTTTTCCTATCCTAGCAGGTGCAATTGGTTATTTATTAGGTGTCGCAGCACAGCACTGGCGCATTGAGTCTGATCCATTAGTTGAAACCATCACGGCAATGTTACCGAATGCACAATGTGGACAATGTGGATACCCAGGATGCGGAGAAGCGGCAAAAGCGGTTATTGCAGGTGAAATTCCACCTAGCTTTTGCCCACCAGGCGGTAACCTTGTTGCCAGCCAAATCGCTGAAAAGCTTGATATTCCACTGGATCAAGATGGCCTCGCTATTCCTATGGTTGCCGCAATCGACCCCGACACATGCGATGGTTGTGGTCGCTGCTTTAAGACCTGCCCATTCGACGCCATAGTTGGCGCGAATTTTCAACTTCATGGCGTTGTATCTGATGCTTGTACCGGTTGCGGACAATGTGTTCCAGTCTGCCCACACAATGGCATTATGCTTAAACCGGATCCTATTTTTGCATCCGTGCCCCAAAAACCGACAGTACTATCATCTTCAACGAGTCAAATAGGGGTGCACCATGTTTAGCCTAAACAAACGCATTCAGGGTGGCGTACACCCAAAAGACACCAAGTTTCTTAGCAAAGAATCGCCAATAGAGTCTCTTAAAACCTTGCCACCCAAATTGACTCTTTTGCTCAAACAACACTTAGGGCAACCTGCCACTCCAGACGTGAGCATTGGCCAACACGTTAAAGCGAACGACTTAATTGCCCACGCAAATGGGCGTTTTAGCGCACCGATACATGCGCCTTTAGATGGCGTGATCGAATCTATCGTTACCACTGGTTCTCAACCTTATATAGAGCTGATTCCAGCGAGTCAGCAAACCGCTTACAACGAAAACCTAGGATTTTCGCTTGAAGAACAACCACAGCAAACATTAATCGAAGCGATTCACAATGCCGGCTTGGTCGGTATGGGTGGCGCGATGTTCCCAACCGCGGATAAATTGAAGCTAAGCTTAACCAATGATATTCATACTCTAATCATTAACGGCGGTGAGTGCGAACCCTACCTAACGTGTGACGATCGATTAATGCGTGAGCGTGCCGAGAATATCTTAAAAGGTATTCAAATCCTGTTACGAGCGTGCAAAGCTAAGAAAGCAATCATCGGAATTGAAGAGAACAAACCTGAAGCAATCAAACGTATGCGAGCGTTGTGTGAAAACGATGGCTCTATTACGGTGAAACCTCTTCCTGTGTTATACCCAATGGGCTCTGAAAAGCAGATGATCAGAGCATTAACTGGCCAGCAAGTTCCTTCGGGCAAACTCACTTCTGAATTAGGCATCATTATTCAAAATGTGGGGACTTGTGAAGCGGTTTATAATGCTTTGTATGAAGGGCAACCTTTAACTCACCGCGCCATTACCGTCAGTGGTGGCTCTATCACTCGACCAGCCAATATTTGGACGCCAGTAGGAACGCCAATTTCGCACCTCATCGACCAATGTGGTGGTGTCACAACTGAACCTCAACGCATGATCCTTGGTGGCCCAATGATGGGGCGAGAAGTGACTGATAAACAAGCTCCTATCACCAAAGGCAGCAGCGGTCTATTACTGCTGAATAAAAACGAAATTGCTGACGATCAACCAAAATCGTGTATTCGCTGTGGTCAATGTGCCGACGCGTGTCCAATGCAACTTCAACCATTAAACCTATTCCCAATCCTTCAGAACGATAAAATCGATGCCGCGAAAGACGCAGGTGTAATGGATTGTTTATTGTGTGGTGCCTGCTCATTTTCATGCCCCGCTTCTCTTCCACTTACCGCAACATTTGGGTGGGGTAAACAGCAGATAGCGCTACAAACCAAACAAGAACAGAAAGCCGATTCTACGCGTAAAGCCAGTGAAGCTCGTCGTATCCGAGTAGAAGAAGAAGCCAAAGCCAAAGCGGCGGCAAAAGCGGCGAAGGCAGCAGCAAAAGCCGCCAAAGCGAGTAAACGCGCTGCGAGAAAACCCCGTAGTACTAAGGTTGAAACAACCGTAGAGGATCAAAAGTAATGCTACAGTCTCCCCACATTCATCAGGGCGTTCACATCCGAGATCTGATGTATAAAGTTGTTTATGCCTTAGTACCAGCGGCTATATTTGGTTTCTGGCAGTTTGGCTTGCCGGCGGTGATGCTGACTGCGGCTTGTGTTTTTACTGCAGTAATAACAGAAATTATCTGTCACAGAATCAATCCTCAAACTAAGGGTGAATGGCAAGATGGATCTGCGTTACTCACAGGGTTAATTCTGGCAATGAGCCTGCCTCCCCATGCTCCTATTTGGATAGGTATTATGGGCAGCGCGATCGCTATTGCACTGGGTAAACACAGTTACGGTGGTTTGGGCCAAAATCTGTTTAGCCCAGCAATGCTAGCACGCGTGCTGCTACTGATTGCTTTTCCTTTAGAAATGACTCAATGGCCAATTCCCTTTAGTCAACTTAGCGAAGCGACTTGGTATACCAGCGCGGCAGACAGTTTTACAGGTGCAACGGCATTAGCGAGTCACGGTATATCGACCACAGGATTTGTCGATAGCGGGCTTGGTATAGTCGCCGGCAGTATGGGTGAAACATCCGCAATACTATTAATTTTAGGTGGCTTGTATCTTATCTACACAAAAGTCATTCATTGGCAACTTCCCGTTGCAAGTCTCTTAGGCTGCTTAGTTCCTGCGGGTATTGCTTGGGGTATTGATTCGTCGTCGTTTCCACCGATCGAACACCTTGTGAGTGGTGGTTTACTATTCGGCGCATTTTTCATCATAACCGATCCCGTTACGGGCCCTTCTACCTCGCGAGGACGTTGGGTATACGGTCTTTTGTTTGGCTTCTTGGTTTGGATCATTCGTAGCTTTGCAAACTACCCAGAAGGCGTAGCGTTTGCAGTACTGTTATGCAATATGTGTAATCCACTCATTGAGCAATTTACCCGACCAACTATTTATGGTCACAAGAAAATGAATCAGAAAAAGCCTCAAGCGGAGGATGTATGAGCGAGACTCCAGAAACAATCGAGGTAAAAACCGATCTTACTCCTAGCTCAACGATCAGACCGCCTAAAGAGCAAGCTCTTCGCTTAGCGGCTTTTGCTACTGTTGTTGCGTTTATTGTGATGCTTTGTGATGTTTTTATTGGCCCCACTGTTGAACTTCGTGCTCAAGAAGATCGTCAAGCAATGTTCGCAGAAGTGTTACCTATTTCACTCTACGACAATGACCCCAGCTTAGAGCAAGAAAGTGTGCTTGTTGATGACGCCCCCATCACATACTACCGTGCCCGACTCAACGGTGAAGTTAGTGCTCTCGTGATGCAAGTCGCACCTCAAGGGTATGCGGGTGCGATTAATCTGTTAGTCGCGGCCAAGCCTGACGGCACTATCACGGGTGTACGGGTTATCGGACACAATGAAACACCGGGTCTTGGTGACAATATCGAAACCAGCAAAAGTGATTGGATTCTTCAATTTAATGGTCTCTCTTTAACAAACCCTACTCCAGATCAATGGGGAGTAAGCAAAGATGGGGGACAATTTGATAGTTTTACAGGCGCAACGATAACACCAAGAGCCGTCGTGGCAGGCATCAAGCAATCATTAGAAGTTATCCAAAACAATAAATCGGACCTAATTGGTCAAACGCATTCTGAGGAGAGTCTTGATGACTAAGTTGTCTCTGCGAAGCCAGTTTATCGATGGATTATGGCGCAATAACGTTGTTTTCAGTCAACTATTGGCTCTGTGTCCACTCGTCGCCGTCACCAGTTCAGCAACCAATGGGTTGGGAATGGGTTTAGTTACAACCGTTGTACTTATTGCATCTAATATTAGTATTTCACTGATTCGACATTGGGTTACGCCACAGATTCGAATTCCCGTTTTTACCCTAGTTATCGCGTGTCTAGTGACCGTAGTTGACTTAGGAATGAACGCATGGCTCCACGATCTACACAAAGTACTCGGACTCTTTATCCCACTTATACTAACTAACTGCGCCATCTTAGGACGAGCTGAAGCCTTTGCTTCTAAAAATAAACCATTTGCATCTTTGATTGATGGTGCCGGTATTGGTCTTGGTTTTACCATCGCCTTAGTTCTCTTAGGTGGATTCCGTGAGATCATCGGCTCAGGCACCCTATTTTCTCATGCTGCGCTGCTTCTTGGTGACAGTTTTAGCATCATCGAGCTTACGTTGATTCCCGACTACCGCGGTTTCTTACCAGCTCTGCTTCCTAGCGGTGGATTTATCTTCCTAGGGTTACTTTTGGTCGGAAAACGCCTTCTCGATCGTGGTATGCAACGCAAACAAAAAATTCCCGCATCGATGACAAATGATACGACGTTGGAGGAGAAGGCATGAAGTTTTCAGTCGCGCATGCTCAAGGTGATAAAGGGCACTGGATTCAAATGGATCTTCCAGAACCCATCAGTTTGCGTGAAGCGATAAACGCTTCACCTTTAATGGGACTCTACTCAGATTTGGATTTAGACAGCTGTAAATTTGGCATATTTGGTAAGGTTTTACCCGCTGACACCATGGTAAAAGAAGGTGACAGAGTCGAAATCTACGTCCCTATTCGCTGCAAAAATAACGACGATGAGAGTTAAGCATCAAGGCTTACCTTAACTCTTATTTGAATGAATACACAATAAATCAAAACATTAAAATCAAACCCTACATAGAACAACTTTAACGTAGCGGTTATACAACCATTTAACGGAGACAATTATGAGCAAAATAGGCATTTTCTTTGGTAGTGAAACCGGAAAGACACAAGCCGTAGCCCAACTGATTCACGAGAAATTCGCCAGCAGCGACGTTGCCGAGCCTGTCAATATCAACACCTGTAAACTGGCTGATTTAATGCAGTATGATGCCTTAATCGTTGGTACTCCAACTCTTGGTGAAGGAGAACTTCCAGGGTTATCGACACAGTGTGAGTCTGAAAACTGGGAAGAATTTATCCCTGAAATTGAAGGACAAGACTTATCTGGCAAAAAAGTGGCGCTCTTTGGTTTAGGCGACCAAGTAACTTACCCAGAAGAGTTCGTTGATGGCTTAGGTGAGTTATTCGATCTATTTGCTGACACTGATGCTGAGATCGTTGGTAGCTGGCCAAGTGAAGGTTACACATTCGAAGAGTCTACCGCGCTTGATGGTGATGAGTTTGTTGGTTTAGTTATCGACCAAGACAACCAAGCTGATCAAACTGACGCACGCGTAACCAAATGGGTGAGTCAATTAAAATCTGAGCTAGGCCTGTAGCCTCAATTAACTTGATATTACCGTCTCTTAGTCACCCACTTAGATTAAGAGACGATACTGTTGTTACCTTTCTCACAAATCGTATGTTTCATTTCAAGTACGAACACTTTATTATTCTCTCGCGATCGTCGTCAATCGACTAAGCTATAACAATTCGACATCGCACACTTCGCCGCACTTGACTCTATTCATTCGGATCACAACTCATTTATTCGGCTTGATAGATTAGGTTTAGCACCACTTAATTTGGTATACACAAAGAACGCAGCAGATGAAAAAGATAACGATTTTAGATGGTGGCATGGGACGTGAGCTCCGAAATATTGGCGCCCCCTTTTCGAACCCACTTTGGAGTGCACAAGCACTAATAGAAGCGCCCGAATTCGTTGCTCTTGCTCACCGCAGATTTATTGAAGCGGGTGCCGATATTATCACCGTCAATAGCTATGCATGCGTCCCCTTTCATCTAGGTGAAACTCTGTATTCTGAAAAAGGAGCTCAACTGACTCAGCTCGCGGCAAGTATCGCAAAACAGGAAGCAGAAAACGCGACGCGAAATGTCCTCGTTGCAGGCTCTCTTCCACCTCCTTTCGGGTCATACCGCCCCGATCTATTTGAACCAGAACGTGCTTTTGACATTCTAAATACACTGGTTGAATCACAACACCAATATGTTGATCTGTGGCTTGCGGAGACGGTTTCGAGCATAGAAGAAGCTCGTGCTATTGCACACGCTTTAGAAGAAACATCACTCCCTTGTTACTACGCCTTTTCTCTCAGTGATGACACGGCGCAACCTGCAATGCTGCGATCTGGTGAATCGGTCACCGACGCGATAGAAGCCATTATTGAGAGCAATATTGATGGAATTTTATTTAATTGCTCCATCCCTGAAGTAATCACCCAAGCATTGGAGGTGACAAATACGGTATTGAGCAAACACAACAAAACGATTTCAACAGGGGCGTTTGCCAACAATTTCACTCCAATATCAACACAACATCAAGCGAATGAAACCATTCAAACAACACGCGACTTATCACCATTAGAGTATCTCGAATTCGTCAAACAATGGCACAAAGCTGAGGCGACAATTCTCGGCGGATGTTGTGGCATCGGCCCTAGCCATATTGCGGCGATCGCTAAATGGAGTGAAGAAAACAACTAGCTGTACTTCAACTATGATCAATAAATTGATCAATAACGGCTCGGTCGTATCCTTTAGAGGCCAAATTCAATTGAATGGTATAAGGATTCTTCGCGTGGGTTTCACCATGCTTGTCAACATCAAGTATTTCGACCAATTTACCGTGTTGCATCACCGCAACTTTTTCACACATATACGAGACAACACCTAAGTCATGACTAACCAATAAGTAAGTCAACGATAACTCTTCTCGTAGTTGGTTAAGCAAGTTCAATATTTCAGCTTGAATAGAAACATCAAGTGCTGAGGTTGGTTCATCTAACAATAGAATTTTCGGTTCCAAGATCAGCGCTCTCGCAATGGCTACGCGCTGGCGTTGACCACCTGATAATTGGTGAGGATAGCGAAATCGAAATCGACGCGGTAACGCCACTTGATCCATTACTTGAGTGATTCGTTTTTCTGAATTCTTTAACCCATGAATAGCCACGGGTTCAGACAGTATCTTATCAATCGTATGTCTAGGGTGAAGAGAAGCAAAGGGGTCTTGAAATACCATTTGCACCTGTTTATAAAACGCTTTAGTCCGTTTGTGGTCTAATCGCTGTTGACCAATTATCATTTCACCGCCACAACATTGGTTCAGCCCTGCTAGTCCACGCAAGATTGTCGATTTTCCTGAGCCAGACTCACCAACCAGTCCGAATGACTGTTGGTCTAATACTGCAAAACTCACTTTGTCTACTGCTTTAACTTGGTCATCACCTTGGCCAAAATGAATTGATAAGTCATTAAGCTCGATTGCATATTTCGACTGCTCAATCGACGACGTCATACTAGATTTCCTTTTCTATCCAATGTGCTATCTAACCAACTCTCTTGTCGCACTAGTGTCGAGAGAGGCTCGCCTTTGATTGCGTTACTTGGGAGGCAAGAAAGTAAACCACGGGTATAAGGATGCTTTGCATTATCAAGCTGTTTTGCATCCAGTTCTTCAACGATTCTCCCAGCATACATCACCAAAATTCGGTCACAAAAACTCGCCACCAAAGGTAAATCATGTGAAATCAAAATGAGTCCCATACCACGTTCTTGGACGAGATCATCCATGATTGCTAAGACTTGAAGTTGTACGGTGACATCTAATGCGGAAGTCGGTTCATCGGCGATCAGTAGATCTGGACTCGAAAGCAACATCATGGCAATCATAATTCTCTGCCCCATGCCGCCGGAAATCTCGTGTGGATACGCTTTAAATACTCGCTCGGGATTTCGAATACGAACCGACTCCAACATCTCGATACAGCGTTTTTTCGATTCCCTTTTCGATAGCTTCATCTGAACTTGACACGCCTCAATCATTTGCTTGCCAATCGTCATAACGGGATTAAGTGAATATTTAGGATCTTGCATCACCATAGAAATACGTTTACCTCGTATTTCCCGATAGGATTTCAACGATAAGCTTTGCAAGTCAATACCATCAAAACGCAATGTATCTGATGTTACAATACCGGGGCTCAGTCCGAGTATCGCACGCCCAGTTTGAGACTTCCCTGAACCAGATTCACCCACTATGGCAACTTTTTCACGCCCCATACTAAAAGACACATCACGAACCGCCTTTACCGGCCCATGAACTGAAGGAAACTCGACACTAAGATTTTTAATTTCAAGTAGATCGCCTGAAAAATTGGATGCTGAAGTCATTAATGCTGTCCTCCAGACTTTGGATCAAGTACATCCCTAAGTCCATCGCCAAGTAAGTTAAAGCCGAGTGCAACGATAAAAATTGCCATACCTGGAAAAGTCGCAAGCCACCAATAGCTAAGAATATAATCTCGACCTTCGGCGATCATTGCGCCCCATTCCGGCGTTGGAGGCTGCGCACCTAATCCTAAAAATCCCAAACCGGCTGCCGTTAAGATAATTCCCGCCATATCCAGCGTTACTCGAACAATCAACGACGACATGCACAATGGCATTATGTGCTTTGATATCAATCGCCAATGTCCTGCCCCTTGTAGTTTCGCTGCGGCAATATAATCCATTTTACGTACTGTTAGTGTTTCCGCCCGTGCTAGACGCGCATAAGCAGGCCACGATGTAATCGCTATTGCAAAAATTGCAGATTCTAACCCTCGCCCCATCGCTGCCGCTAAAGCAAGTGCTAGAACCAACTTAGGGAATGCTAAGAATACGTCTGTGATACGCATTAACAACGTGTCAACCCAACCGCCAAAATACCCAGCGACCGTTCCAATCACAAAGCCTAATAAGGGCGCGGTGAAAATAACGATACCAACGATTAAGAGCGTAATTCGACTACCTAGAATGATGCGACTAAAAACATCATTGGCTTGGCCATCAGTCCCAAACCAATGTTCTGATGACGGTGGAAGAAAACGTTGCTGTTTTAGCGCATCGCCTGTTAAGCCACTGGTTACGCCTTCCGGGGCAATATAAGGAGAGAATAGTGCGAGCAACAACAAGGCGACAACTATGGTAAAACCTATCATTGCGAGTGGATTATGAAAAAAACGCAACCACCCTAGATAACTGCGTCCTAACACAGCTTGATTTCTAGAAACTGGGTTTTCAGCTAGTAGCCAACCCTTTAACTTGGTCATATCAACAAGCCTTTTTGGTAGTTATCTAGCTCTTGGATCAAGAACTTTATAAAGTAAATCAGAGGTTAAGTTCAATAAGATAAACACTAAACCCACCACTATGGTGCCGCCCAATACCGCATTCATGTCGGCGGCCAACAGGCTGTCGGTAATATAACGTCCTAAACCAGGCCATGAGAATACAATTTCCGTGAGTACCGAGCCCTCGAGCAATGTGGCATAAGTCAGTGCAATGACGGTAATAAGTGGTACCCATGCATTCCCAAGAGCATGTCGCCATATAATCACTCTCTCCGACACACCTTTAACACGTGCAGTGGTAACGTATTCTTGCTTAAGTTGGTCGAGCATAAAAGAACGAGTCATGCGGCTTAAATACGCAACGCTGTAATAAGAAAGCAGCGATGCGGGTAGAATGATATGGGAAAATGCATCTTTAAATGCATCCCAACTTCCGGCGAGTATCGTGTCTACCAACACCATATTTGTCACTTTTGGTAGAGTATATTCATACATCACGCTCAATCGACCTTCCGGAGCGGCAACCCAGTCTAAATGCTGGTAAAAAACCACGATTCCTAACATGGCTAACCAAAATATCGGTGCACTATGGCCAATAAGCCCTAGTACTCTCACGAGATTATCGATCCACTTATTTTGATTAACTGCAGCCGATACGCCAGCAGGGATACCAAATATAATTCCAAAAAACGTCGCCAATGTCGCAAGCTCTAAGGTCGCCGGGAAATAGGTTAGAATGTCATCTGACACAAGATTCGCAGTACGGACAGACGTCCCTAAATCACCACTAACAACACCACCTAGGTAATAAATAAATTGAACCGCTATCGGCTTATCTAAACCCATTTCGAGATACGTTTTCTGATACAAAGCTTCCGGCGCTTTATCACCTATCACCGCAATCACAGGGTCGGTGGGCATCAGCCGGCCAATGACAAATGTGAGTAACAGTAACCCCAAAAAAGTTAACGCTAACATGGCAAAAAAATGCATGAATGGCTTAACTTTTTTGGTATAAGTTGAAGAAAAAAAGACGGACATAATGCCGCCTTTTGATACTGATTTTTCCATTATTTCTTCACAACATCTTTGTATGAGTTGTTATCAAATGAAGGACCTAACACAAAGCCATCCACGTTTGCACGTATTCCTGATACTTCTTGCTCCTGCATAATAAATGCAAACGGAGCTTCTTTTTGGTGTTGCTTCTGAAGTTCAATATACATATTTGCACGTTTTTCAGCATCTGGTTCAGTAACTGCAGCTAATGTCTTTTTAGTCATATCTACTGGTGCATAAGCATTACGCCATGCAACAGGTTTCGATTTCGCATCATCGCTGTTGTCTACGTTCTTAGCAAACGTATCTGCATTGGTATGTGGGTCTTGATAATCCGGTCCCCAAGCGCCAAAAAACAGTTGATGTTTACGAGCTCGATATACGGTTAACACTTGCTTACCGTCCATCGGAACAAGCTTGACGTTGATCCCTGCCTTCGCAAAAGTAGTTTGCATCGATTTAGCCGTGTCAATACGAATAGGAGCATTACGCACAATCATTTCAATATCGAAACCATCAGGATAACCTGCTTTTGCGAGCAGTGCTTTCGCCTTTTCTATGTCTAGAGAAAACGGTTGCTCTTCTAACGCACCAAGGAACCCTTTAGGTAGAAATGCTTGCTGAACTTGTCCACGACCAGCCCAAACTGTATCTGCTAATCCTTTATAATCGATCAGATATTTCAAGGCTTCCTGTACTTCTGGTTTCGCTAAAATAGGATCTTTTAAATTCATTGAAAGATAATAAAGTGCGCCTTTACCTTTTTTAAGTAACTTGATCTCTTCGTTACCTTCAACGCTCTTCAACTGCTCAGTTTCTAAATTACGAGCAATGTCGATATCCCCTTTTTCCAATAGTAGCTGCTGTACAGAAGACTCACCGATATGACGAATAAACACGTTTTTCATCTGCGGCACACCATTCCAATAGTCACTATTGGAACTTAATACAACAATTTCTGACGGTTTCCATTGTTCGATTTTAAACGGTCCTGAACCTGCATAGTGCGTTCGCAACCACGCAAATCCCATGTCACCGTCTACTTCGTGTTTCATTACTTCGTCTTTATCGACAATCGATGCGATAGTGGCAGACAAGCAATAAAGCACAAATGTCGGTGCATACGCTTTATCGGTTTCAATTACGAGTGTGTCATCATCAAGAAACTTAATCTTGTCCATGACGTTTTCAGCGCTAAAGCCAAACTGGGTTAAAATAAAAGCGGGAGACTTATCTAGGATCACGGCGCGTTGAAGTGAAAATGCGGCATCTTCTGCTGTTAACTCATCACCTGATGAAAACTTGATTCCTTTGCGCATTTTAAACGTAAACGTTTTGCCATCTTCACTCACCGTCCAACTTTCTGCGGCGACACCATGAATTTTTGACACATCGTTAGGATCAAACCCTATTAGTCTGTCGTAGCTATTGCCGATAATTTCTGCCGCTGAGAATTCAAAAACTTCCGCTGTATCTAACGAAATCATGTCATCGAATTGCCAACCTACGATAAGAGAATCTTTTGGGGTAGCAGCGAACGCAGCCCCCGAGGAAATTGCCAGAGCTAAACTTGCGATGCTAAGCAAACGCTGGGCTTTATTAACAAGTAACTTCATTGTGCCTCCGAAAATATTCTGTCCATGTCATTTTCTGACCCTTAATCGTCATTAACTTTGTGTTGTTTCTTATGCCTCCTCAATTACTCCAAACTTCTTTTGCAAGTGCACGCATATTGCCGCCCATAATAGAATGAATATCTGACTGTTTATACCCACGCAGTCCAAGCAGACGGGCAATCTCCTGAAAACGTTCTGGAGGCGCAAACAATAAATTCAAAAATCCATCGCTAGCACTATCGTATCCGTGCTCTTTCGGCCACCAGTAACCGAGATCTAACCCTTCAGGCCCTGTATCAAGATGCTCGTCATACACATAATCCAACCCTAACCCAACATGTTTAGGTCCAATAAGTTGCACCACATAGTCAATCGCCTCAACCATGCTTTGTGCACTAGCCTGCTCACAGTTGAGAAACCGCGCTACGCCGTTAATACAGACAACACCACCCGTTTCAGCACAGGCTTGTAGCTGATCATCGTGGTAGTTCCTACCGTGGTTTTTTAACGCTCGAGGGTTACCATGACTAATAATGACTGGCTTAGATGAATATTCAAAAATATCCATACAGGTTCGATAACCAGTATGCGAAACATCCATAAATAGATTGTTTGCGTTAATTGCATCGACGATCGCCCGTCCTTTAACGCTTAACCCCGAGTCTTCATCATGACATCCACCAGCCAAAGAATTACTACGGTTGTACGCCAAGTGAACCTGTCTCACACCTAAATGGGCAAATAAATCCACCATAGCTGGACTTTCATGCAAAGGAATTCCACCCTCTAAATCAAAAGAGATGGCTAATTTACCTTCACGTTGGGCACGTTCAACATCAGCAAAACTGTTTACTTGAACAAGAAAATCTAATTCGCTGATGCGTTTTCTAAAACCAGCGATTATCTGAATAATTTCGCTAAGGGGATTAAAATCCATGCCAATATTAATTGAAATGTAATACGCACCATTGCTTATATGGCGCTCAAGGGAGGCTAAATCGTATGTGGGATTTAACGGGACACAGGTATGAGCATCCCAAACTGGTATCATTTCCAAAAAAGCTCCCTCTAATTTAGATCGTGATAATAAACGCTAGTGAAATCACCATAATCAGCATTTTCAGGAATTAGATGACAAGGTTTTCAGTCATTACTATTCCAGGATTATCAATTCACTATGAGATATTACTGTGAGTCATTGAATAAATGATTAGCAAACCTCGTGCCACTAAAATACCCCTAAATTCATGGTATTAATGTTAATCCCCGCACTATTTAAGTGATTACCCAACATTATGCACCAGTCTAGGACATAGACATTGAAACGAATCGCGCGCACTTTCAACACCAATATTCTGAGTAAAAAATGATTAAAACCTGAACGACTCTCCGCCTCACTATGGTTGGAGAGTTACGCCTTAAATTCACTCTCCGAAATGAAAAGCTAGACGCAAATTCAACGAAAGGATTACGCAACAATCCCGATACAAATACAGTCATTTTTGCCAACATCTGTTAAATAAATACGCAACACAATTGTTTAAGATCAATCTCTTATTCGTAATTCTCTCTTTAGCATTCCCATTTGTTGCACGCACAACAACTAGGTGTTATGTTTATTTTTGTTGTGGATGCAACAATAAATATTTTTACAAAGATGAGATAACTATGAAGTCCAACGCTGTCCCTTTTATTTTAGTTTTATTTCTTGCCAGTGTTTTTGCACTGTCTCCTTTAGCAACCGATAGTTATTTAGCGGCGATTCCGCAAATGGCTAGCGAACTTAATGTCGTCACAGGTTCTGTTGCCATTACGGTTAGCATATACATTTTTGTTATGGCACTTGGCCAAATGTTCGGTGGCCCACTGTGTGACCGTGCGGGAAGACGATTTAGCATGATGTTAGGTTTGACTCTGTTCGTCGTTGGCGGTTTTGTTATTGCTGGGGCTGGAAATTTAACAATCCTCTATGTTGGTCGATGCCTTCAAGCATTTGGTGGCGGTATTGCATTTGTATGTGTTCCGGCCATTATTCGCGACGTTGCTTCCGGTAAAGCAGCCGCAAAACTATTCACACTAGTCGCTCTAATCATGATGGTTGCACCTGCTATTGCACCAATATTCGGTACGTTGGTTTTAAAAACACTAGGTTGGACTTGGATATTCATCCTAATGTCTCTATTTGCCGTTATCACAGCCTTTATCGGGGCAGTATCTATTCCTAAAACTAATAAACCGGCGCACCAGAAATCACCAAGTATTATCCAAGGTTTTATTGAAGTTTTTAACACTCGCGAAGCAAGAAAATACGCGATTATTCTGGCTGCGACATTCTCTGCATTAATGATTTTTCTAACAAACTCTTCCATGATTTATATCGAGCACTACGGTTTGAGTGAAGAGATGTTTGCAGGAATACTTTTGGTCAACACCATTGCTAGCATCGTTGCGAACCGTATTAACGCTTTTCTTCTTAATAATCATTCCCCACAAAAACTCTTGTCTCTGTTTGTAGGCTTGCAAGTATTCGGTCTGTTAATACTGCTCACCTCTCAAGTGTTGATGCCTGAAAGTTGGGTATTCTCGGCCACCGGTTTTATTATCGCGAGTGGTTCACTTGGCGGAATCTTTGGTAACTCCAACGCTTGTTTTATGGCTTATTTCCCAGAAAAAGCAGGAATCGCATCGGCGTTCATTGGTGCATCTCAATCTATCGGCAGTTCCATTATCGCCGCGCTATCAACCTTACTCCTATCAAGTGGAATATGGACGCTAGCAATAATGATGCTAGTAATAAGTGGCACTGCATTTCTAATTTCAACCGGCAACGAAAAACATACCGATACACTCGATGCCGTCTAACTCGAATTTAGAGGCTAAATAATAAAGCCTCAGTGATTAAAAATTTATTTTTAGTCTAATAAGCACCGATAAATGTCACCGAAAGGTGTCATTTATCGGTTCACACTGATAAGGAAGCAAAACGATATGCCTATTGAAAGTATTAATGCTGATTTATGCATTGGATGCGGTACCTGTGTGGCCCGCTGCCCAATGGATATTCTGCGACTAAATACCCAACCAGAAGTGAAACAAGAACAATCGCCCTGTAGCGCAGCCTGCCCGCTTGGTGTAAACCAACGTGAATACCACAACTTAATTGAGTTAGATATGCTCGATGAAGCGGCTGAATTACTGGCAAAATACCATCCAATGCCGTCTATTACTGGCCGTATTTGTCCTCACCCATGTGAAACTCCGTGCTCGCGTGCAATTGTTGATTCCGCAATCAACATCAATGGCCTAGAGCAGTATTTGGGCGACTACCTACTAGAGCAGGGATCAACAGCTTCCGTTTCAGGAGACAAGGTAGCCGTTATTGGTTCAGGTCCTGCTGGCTTAGCCGCGGCTTATCACCTTGCACAACAAAGCTACAGTGTCACGGTTTTCGAGCGTGAACAAAAACTCGGTGGCTTGCTACGTACTTCTATTCCTTCTTTCCGTTTACCAGAAGAAGTACTTGATAAGCAAATCGAAGCCTACAAGCAAATGGGCATTGAGTTTAAAGCCGGCGTTTCTATCAGTGATGCCTCAGAACTCGAAGCTCAAGGGTATAAAGCGGTAATTGCTGCAACTGGCGCATCTAAGCCATTTACTCTTTCAGTTCCAGGTAACGATGCAGAAGGTATCACAAGCGCTATTTCCTTCTTATATGATGTAAAAGCGGGTACTCCTGCTGACCTAACAGGTAAAAAAGTGGCTGTCATCGGTGGTGGTAGTGTCTCGCTAGATGCCGCTCGTACCGCCGTTCGTTTAGGTGCAGACGCTGTAAATGTGATCTGTCTTGAGCGTGTTGAGCCCGGTCATAAAGATACAATGCTAGCGCTGACTGAAGAGATTGAAGATGCCATCGATGAAGGCGTTGTGATTAATACATCTCGCAGTGTCAGCTCTTTTGAAACACAAGCTGGTAACGTAAGTGCTGTTAAGATGGTTGAATGTTTAAGTGTTCGCGATGATGGCCGCTTTAACCCTGTCTACGGTGAAACGGTATTAGATGAAACTATCGATGCTGACTTTATTATTTTAGCGATTGGTCAAACCGCTGATGCTGAACTCGTACCAACGGGTTTTGCAACCAACGAACGTGGTCAAATCCTCTCTGATAAAGTGACCATGCAAGCTGCCAATAGTCTTTTCGCCATTGGTGATGCGGTTACTGGCCCAACAACAGTTGTAGTAGCAGCAGCCGCTGGTAAACGTGCGGCGCTAACTGTTGACCGCTTCCTAAAAGGTGAAGAATTAGCTCAAGGTCTAGAGACTGAAGTTAAGCAATTTGATATCAGTATCTTAACCCAACAAGCATGCGCTGAAGTCGCTAAAGCACCTCGTGTAGAACGTCGTCGCCTACCGATCGAAGAATGTAAAACGAGCTTCGCAGAAACACTCAAATCGTTCGATTGGAACGAAGCCGCAAAAGAAGCTGAACGCTGCTTAACCTGTGGTAGTAATGCAGAAATCGCATTCAAAGTGGATTGTCAAATTTGTAACATCTGTGCGCATTACTGCCCAGTAGACGCAATCGAAATTACGCCGGAACGTAGCTTCCCACCAATTACAGCTTGGGGCTAAGGAGCGAAAAAATGAACAATACAAATACAACTTACAAAGAGTACACCACCGACATTTTAGTCATTGGTAGTGGTTATGCCGGAACGTTTGCTGCGATTAAAGCTAAAGAGCAAGGCTTTGATGTATTAGTGGTTGATAAAGGCCGTGCAGGGATGGGTGGCAAAACTCCTTGGGCTGTTGGTTTCCAAGTTTTCGATCCGAAATCGGGTCAGCCAAGAGAACACACCATTCAAAGTACCGCGCGTGACAGCGATTACTTGGTACGCCGCGATATCGTTGAAATGTGGCATGAAGATTCACTTGATCGTTACCGCGAGATGGCTGACTGGGGCGCAGTTGACAGACCCGATGGCGACAAAAACCAAGGCGATGTATTCCGTAAAAAGCTACGCGAGAACGACGTTAAATTATTAGAAAAAGTCACAATTGTTGATCTGATTGAAAAAGATGGACAAGTCGTCGGTGCGATTGGTTTCTTTAACCAGCGTGAACAGGCGGTTGTGATTAAAGCAAAATCGGTCATTCTGTGTACTGGTGCTGGTAGCTTTAAAGTACCAGGTTACCCTATTGGTGCCCTAACCCACGATGGACAAGCCATGGCTTACCGTTTAGGTGCTGAAATTTCTGGTAAAGAAAACGTCGATCCGCATGAAACTAAGAAGCGTCACTTATGTCACCCTTGGGGCGCATTCGGCCCTGAATTTGAACTGACCCTAATGGTCAAATTCGACGCATTTCCACCACCATTTGTCGACGGAAAACCGATTATCGATGGCGTAGCGCCTTCAGATAACCCTGACTATGTGCCACTTGATCCGGATTTCAGACCGCCTCGTCCGCCATTCCCGATGATTGGTGGTGATGATATGACCTATGCAGCAATGCGTGGTGATGTCCCTGTTACGCCAGAGGTGATGTTCGGTAGTAAAGGTCAGAAAGGCCCACACATTCTAGACGAAGATGAAGAACTGTACTTTGCGGCGACGTCAGGTATGGCACAACACCGTTTCGATGGTATCTTCACTAAAATCGGTAGTCATCAAGCTGGTGTGAACGGCCTATATGCAGCGGGTGATTCTACCTATTCTGCTATCAATGGCTTAGGTGTAAGTTCTTGTGGCTCAACGGTACAAGGTGCGCGCGCAGGTAATGAAGCCTCAGAATACATCAAAGGCTTATCAACACTACCAGAAGTAAGTGACGATGAGATTCAACAAAAAATCGATGCTGCCTTCGCTCCGCTTAAGCGCGAGAGAGGTTATTCACCGACTTGGGTTACTCAATATTTACAGCACATAATGACGCCTTATTTCGTTCTTTATGCAAAACGTAAAGAAACACTAGAAGCGGCAATTATGAACATTGAGTATTTACAACAAAGTGTTCTTCCTAAAATGAAAGCAAGTAATTCTCACGAATTGCGCCTTGTTCATGAAACCATCAACATGGTGCTCAATGCAGAAATGAAGCTGCGCGCTTCACTATTCCGTGATGAAAGTCGTGGTTCGCATTACCGTGAAGATATCCCAGCTCGTAATGACCAAGATTGGCTAGCTTGGGTTATCATCAGCCAAGAAAATGGTGTGATGAAGTGTACTAAGCGTCCAATTCCTGAAGAATGGAAGCCTGATCTTTCTAAGCCTTATGAAGAGCTACACCAAGCCCGTTTCCCTGGCGAAATGGAATACTTAGCGAGTAAAGAGAGTGCTTAATTAAACACTCAAAATAATAATGGCGGTCATATGACCGCCATTTTTTTACTTAACATTAATTACTGCTTTTCTAAATTGTCTTTAACCCGCTCTAAGTGATGTTGCTTACGCCAACACTAGCGTAAATGTTCAGCACCCAGTTTACGAATCAACCGCAAGAATTCTTTTGACTCTTCTTCACTGAAACAATCATAAAATTTTTGTTCTATAGGCGTTATCGTTGTCTTTACGATCTCAAGCTCTGCTTCACCAAGCTCGGTGAGGTTTAACATTTTAAGTTTCTTATTATTTTCAGCCTTTGATGTAACCAAATAACCGCGTTTTTCTAGGTTGTCGACCATACGCTTAGTCGCACTGCGTTCATTCTGAATAATATCTGCCAGTTGCTGCTGACTTAGTGGTTGGTTTTCCTGAACAGCGGCCAGTGCCCTAGACATTTCTAAAGTCATCAGCTTCTCTTTTGACAAGGCTGTGGTTACGTTATTTCTAAATTGTCGGTGTACGGCACCACAAATAAACATAGGTTGGTGTTCTATCTTGTCATTGTGAATAGATTTCATAATAGAGTGACCTGCAAATAGCATTGTGCTGAAAGTATTGAAATTCTTCTAAAATAATGGTTTCCCAAAAATGAACTAGGGGAAATATAGACTGAACACTATAAATGACCATCGTTGCACCTGCAACAACTAAGTGCTACAGTTCACTATAGTATATTCCGTATTAGACTTGGATGCATTTCAAGTTAATACACACAGCGTCGCACTGCGTAACCTTATTCTTGTATTTAACGATGAATACACGTCAAGTTATGTACATGAAAAAGCTTCAACGAATAATGAGTAATTAATGAAAACAGTTCCTTTTAAGTTAGTTCTATTTCTTGCCAGTGTTTTTGCATTGGCCCCTTTCGCTACCGATAGCTATTTACCGGGTATACCTTTAATGGCTAAAGACCTGAATGTTGACTCAGGGCCTGTTGCTCTTACGGTGAGCATTTATGTATTTGCGATGGCATTTGGGCAATTATTTGGTGGTCCACTATGCGATCGAGCAGGACGACGCGTCACCGTTATTCTCGGCTTGATTATGTTTGCCATTGGCGGTTTCTTGATTGCTGGAGCAGGAAGTTTATCCAGTCTTTATGTCGGTAGGGTTATTCAAGCGCTCGGCGGTGGGATGGCGTTTGTCTGTGTTCCTGCGATTATCCGCGATACCGCAACGGGTAAAGAAGCCGCAAAATTATTTACACTCATCTCTTTGATTATGATGGTCGCGCCTTCTATTGCACCAACCGTCGGTACCTTAATTTTAAAACTATTGAGTTGGCATTGGGTTTTTATACTCATGTCCATTTTTTCGATAGTCGTTATCTTTGCAGGGTTACTGATTGTTCCAAATAACTATAAATACGAGAAACAAGATAATCCAAGTATCGTACGTAGCTTTGTAGAAATATTTAATACCAAAGAAGCTAGAAAATACGTTGTCATTCAAGCAGCAACTTTTTCTATACTCATGATCTTTTTAACCAACTCTTCGTTGATTTTTATTGAACAATATGAACTAAGCGAAGAGCTGTTTTCGGCTCTGTTTCTGATTAATACCAGCGGCAGTATTGTTGTAAATAGAATTAACTCATACCTACTAAGTAGCCACTCTCCGCAAAAGCTGCTCAGCTTATTTATCGGAATGCAGGTAGTTGGGGTTTTAGTCGTTCTGATTTCGCAGCTAGTGGTACCCGACCTTTGGATTATTACCTCTATCGGCTTTGCGATAGCGCTCTCTTCGTTAGGTGGGATAATGGGCAATTCAAATGCCTGTTTTATGGCTTACTTTAAGAAAAATGCAGGGACAGCATCTGCGTATATTGGCGCTTCCCAATCGATTATTAGTGCCGTCGTTGCTGCACTTTCCACATTGGTACTGATTCAAGGGTTATGGATTCTAGCGTTGTTAATGTTAGGCATTAGCGTTGTGGCACTTGTGGTTTCGATGAAGAAAGAGCAACAATCTAATATGAGTCAATCCGCTTAATTGAGAAATTGGAAAATTCATAAATAGAAATAATTTACATTCGCTATTTAT
Organism: Vibrio phycocola; assembly: GCF_053850235.1. Classification (NCBI taxonomy): domain Bacteria; kingdom Pseudomonadati; phylum Pseudomonadota; class Gammaproteobacteria; order Vibrionales; family Vibrionaceae; genus Vibrio; species Vibrio phycocola. The sequence continues at coordinate 127,832 of NZ_JBSQDJ010000018.1, forward strand.
GCCATATTTTAATAAAATAATGTTGTATATGCACCACTCAACCGTGCAACGGTATAACAAGCTACGTACAAAAAGCCTTAATCTTAGCGACTAGCACTATTAGCCGTTACAAACAAAAAGGCATCAACGTAGAAATCAAAGCCCCTACCATGATAGTTAGGCGCGAAAATTAAAACTATAATAACGACATAAATAAGGAAGATATATGAACCGCTCAATGTTCAAAGTTTCACTTTTATCTCTAGTAGTATGCTTTTCTGGCTATGCATCTGCGGCAGCACCAGATGTTCCGACTGAAGCCCCTTATATCGTACTTTCTGATAACCTAGATGAGCCAAATGGATACGGTTTCTGTATTGATACTTTTGGTGCAGGTCAATCAGAACTTATGCACACTCATACTTGTAAACCACAAGTAGCAAAAGATTCACCAAAATATGCTGGTGGCAATGATGTTCGTTTTGAATACGATACAGCAACAAAACAGATTCGTTCGTTTGCCTACGAAAATCAATGCGTACAGGTTTTAATCGCGAAAGGAAAGTCAGAGTTTGCCCTACTTGATTGTAGCGACCATGCACATCAACAATTTGCTTACCAATCAGAAGACAAAACATTTAGACTCGCAGACGAACTCGAGCAATGTGTTGTCGTAAATACAGAAACAGTTAAAGCCGGACCTTGGGTTAAGCGTACTTTGCAACTGGCTAAGTGTGATGAAATTGACTCAACGTTAAAGCAGTGGGACGTAGTTTCAAAATAGGACGACATTGATACCTATCTATAAGTTATCGTTAACATTTTGAATGTTAACGATAATTTTTTCTTCTTTTTCTATTTCAATCAAATCCGTTCCCTTCCTAAAATAACGCAATTCTTGAGAACTCGTTACATGCCCTTTAAGTCAATTGCCGTGGGTTACGTAGCAAACGTTGCCCTCTACTGTTATAGTAAAAACACGCTGTGATTATAATAACTAAACAGAAGGACGCCCTATGAACCGCTCTACACTAAAAATATCACTCTTATCTCTATTTGTTTGTGTTTCTGGATATGCATCCGCCGCTGCACCAGATGTCCCTACCGCTGCTCCTTATATTGTATTAACCGATAATATCGATGAACCTAACGGGTACGGTTTCTGTATAGATACATATGGCGCAGGCCTGTCAGAACTGATGCAGACACATACTTGTAAACCAAAAACCGATGAAGGATCACCAAGAGATCACTCTGGTCATGATGTCCGTTTTGAATATAAAGCTGAGACACAGCAGATTGAATCTTATGCATTTGAAGGCAATTGTATGCAGGTTCTAATCGCCAAAGGTAAATCAGAATTTGCCTTACTTGACTGTAGTGACCATCCTCATCAAAAATTTGTTTATCAATCAGACGATAAGACGTTTAGACTCGCAGAAGATCTCGAAAAGTGTATTGCCGTAACGACTGAGACTGTAGAAGCAGGACCTTGGGTTAAGCGTGCTTTACAATTAGTAGAGTGTAGTGAAGCTGATACCACGTTAAAGCAATGGGATGTGGTTTCAAAATAGAAACCTAGACTTCCCAATGTAATCAATTCAAGAAGGGTGCAGCAAATCTGCACCCTTTTTTCGTTTTTGTTGTCACCTTTTTATTCACCTTTATCAATAACTCGCCTTAATCTTCCAACCAACATCACTCTGTGTATACCACTCGTTGACCTTTAGGATCTACATAAAGAAACCGAGACCACAAAGCTCTAAACCAGCTCAAATTTTACTCCAATTCTATTTTCTTGTGATCCAGCTATGAAAAAATTAGATCCCACCGAAACTTTTCATCGCCAATTAGCATAAAAAAAAGAGATCAATCACATAAATGGTACCGGTTACTGTAACCGGTTTCCGAAACCGGTTACATTTATTTCGGAAACAAGATGTAACCTATCGTAGAAAACAAGAATGACAAAAAAGGATAATGAATATGACTAAGATTCTACTCTGCTGCGCGGCTGGTATGTCTACCAGTATGGTCGTAAAAAAAATGAAAGAAGCCGCTGCCAATAAAAACCTTTCAGTTGAAGTCGAAGCCGTCGGATTGGATGAATTTGATGCCAATCTAGCAACCTATGACTGCTTTCTTTTAGGCCCTCAAATCAAGTACAAATTAAATGATTTTAAGGTTAAAGCGGATGCTGTAGGCAAACCCGTTGCTGTCATCAATGCCATGGATTACGGCATGATGAAAGGCGAAAAAATACTCAACGATGCTCTTGCTCTACTCGCTTAACCCCGGAGAAATACTATGTCTAACCCGTTTTTCGATTTCATAGAAAACAAAATAGCTCCAGTCGCTGGTGCATTTGCGTCACAACGTCACGTGAGTGCAATTCGTGATGGATTTATCGGCGGCATGCCTTTTATGATCGTCGGTTCATTTTTACTCGTGTTCGCTTTTCCTCCCTTTTCTCCTGATACTTCGTTCGCGTTTGGACAATGGTGGCTCGGCTTATCGCAAGAGTATCTTGAACAAATAATGACCCCTTTCAATATGACCATGGGGATCATGTCCTGTTATATCAGTGTGGGGATTGCCTATAACTTAGCAAATCACTATAAGTTAGATGCGCTTCCTACTGGACTACTTTCGCTGATGACCTTCTTGTTAGTCGCGGCCCCAATGGAAGAAGGCAAGTTATCCGCCTCATTCATGGGGGGTACCGGTATTTTCACCAGTATTATCGTCTCCATCTACGTTACCGAGCTGACTCGCATACTAAAAGAGAAAAATATTGGGATAAAACTGCCTGAACAAGTTCCTGCAAAGATACGTCAGTCATTCGATCTATTAATTCCTGCGCTCGTGGTTATTTTCACCATCTATCCACTAAACCTATTACTACAAGGGCAGTTTGACATGATTTTGCCTGCCGCCATCATGTCGTTATTTGCACCACTAATTTCAGCGTCTGATTCATTGCCCGCCATTCTCTTAGCGGCATTTCTTGCACACGCATTATGGTTTGCAGGGATTCATGGAGCAGCCATCGTGGGTGGAATCATGGCTCCTTTCTGGTTAGTGAACCTAGGACTAAACCAAGATGCACTCGCGGCCGGTGGCGAATTACCCGCAACGTTTATTGAACCATTCTGGAGTTTCTTCATTACACTGGGTGGCTCTGGCGCAACCTTTGCGCTTGTCTTACTTTATCTACGCAGTAAATCAGCTCACCTCCAATCCATTGGTAAGCTTTGTGCGGTTCCAACTCTTTTTAATATCAATGAACCCGTCATTTTTGGTAGCCCAATCGTAATGAATCCAATCTTATTCATTCCATTTGTAGGCACACCGATGATCAACGCCACTATCGCCTACACCGCTGTTCAAACAGACATGATTGGAAAGGTGATTTCACTCGTACCTTGGACGGCTCCAGCTCCAATTGGTGCGGCATGGGGTGCCGGTTGGGAAATGAGTAATGGCTTATTAGTCATTGGACTGATCGTACTGGATATCGTTATCTACTACCCATTATTCAAGATCTACGAAAAACAGTTATTGAAAGAAGAAAATGCGGTAACCGAGCAATCATCAGAATCCCAAAGCTTGCAATCAGCATAATAAAATAGCGAATAAAAATGGGATTCAGCCATGGCCGCTTCCCATTTATTCCACCAATTATTAACCGGAGAACACACATGATGACACAAGCAAGTCCTGCCGAAATGGACTCTCCTATCGAAGATTTAGAAGAAACCGTAATGGAGCTAATTATTAATGCCGGTGAATCTAAGAGTTGTGCGATGCAAGCTCTTTACGCCGCAAAAGCCGGAAAATGGGACGAAGTTGACGGACTTTTAGATGATGCCACAGCTGCCGCTAAGCGCGCCCATACCGTTCAAACACAACTAATTGGTATGGATCAAGGAACGGGAAAAGTCCCCGTCAACCTAATCATGGTTCATGCTCAAGACCACATCATGACCTCTATGTTAGCGCGAGAACTTATAGAAGAGCTCATCAATATTCATCGCTCAATGCAAGGCGCGTAACAAGATTTAACTAACTAGGAACAACAATGGACACAACTAAATTGAAAAATTTTCCTGATGATTTCTTTTGGGGAGCTTCAACCTCTGCTTACCAAGTTGAAGGTGCTTGGAATGAAGATGGCAAAGGCCCGTCAGTCATTGATATGGGAAACGTGGTTGAAGGCACAACCGATTTTACAGTCACGAGTGATCACTACCATCGCTACAAAGAAGACGTTGCATTATTTGCTGAACTTGGGTTGAAAGCTTATCGCTTCTCCGTCGCTTGGACTCGTATTTATCCAAATGGCGATGGTGAAGTTAATCAAAAGGGCATTGAGTTTTACAGTAACCTGATTGATGAGTTACTTAAATATAATATTGAACCGATCCTCACGATGTATCACTTTGACCTACCCTACGCTTTGCAAGAAAAGGGTGGCTGGTCAAATCGCAGTACTGTCGATGCGTTTGCGCTCTACAGCAAGACCTTATTTGAATTGTTTGGCGATCGCGTTAAATACTGGCTGACTATCAACGAGCAAAATATGATGATTTTGCATGGTGACGCTTTAGGGACAAAACATGTTGCTGGTGAGAATCCGATGAAGGATCTCTATCAACAAAACCACCATATGTTACTGGCTCAAGCTAAAGCCATGACCCTATTTCACGAAATGCTGCCAGAAGCCAAAATCGGTCCTGCTCCCAATATTTCGGTCATTTACCCTGCATCTTCAAAACCAGAAGATATTCTTGCGGCCAATACGTTTACCGCGCTGCGCAACTGGTTATATCTGGATATGGCCGTGTACGGACGTTACAACAAAACAGCCCTTCGTTTCTTAGAAGAGCGTGACGCACTTCCAGACATCGAACCCGGTGATATGGAAATCATGGCGACCGCTAAGCCCGACTTTATCGCCTTTAACTATTATAACTCTCAAACTGTTGCTGCCAGCACTGGTGATGAAAGTGATATTAACTCAACAGGCGATCAACAAATCACGATTGGCGAAGTCGGCGCGTACAAAGGTGTTGGCAATGAGCATCTTACAAAAAATGAATTTGGCTGGGAAATTGACCCTGTAGGCTTTCGTACCACAATGCGTGAAATTTACGAGCGTTATGCCTTACCACTAATCGTCACTGAAAATGGTCTAGGGGCATTTGATACTGTCGAACAAGACGGCTCTATCAATGATGATTATCGAATCGAATATCTACAGAAACATATCGAACAAGTACAACTTGCGATAACTGATGGTGTTGAAATGTTCGGATTCTGCCCATGGTCTGCGATTGATTTGGTGAGCACTCACCAAGGCTGTTCTAAGCGATATGGCTTTATTCATGTCGACAGAGAAGAGTTTGACCTCAAAGAAATGAAACGATCTAAGAAACAAAGCTACCATTGGTATAAAAAAATAATAACAAACAATAGCTTATAAAGAACCTTCCAACCATACTCCTGAAAGGTTACGTACCTTTCAGGAGCTCAATTCAATGGAAATAAAGTATGAAATTTGCCAACGATTTTCTATTCGGCGCTGCGACGGCTTCTTATCAAGTCGAGGGGGCTTGGGATCAAGACGGAAAAGGTCTGACGAACTGGGATGAATTTACCAAAATTCCAGGAAAAACATTCGAAGGTACAAATGGCGACGTCGCGATTGATCATTACAATCGTTATAAAGAAGATATTGCCCTAATGGCAGAAATGGGACTCGAATCCTACCGTTTCTCCATTTCTTGGGCGCGTATTTTTCCGGATGGCACAGGTAAAATTAACCAGAAAGGCATCGATTTCTACAATAACCTGATTGATGAGTGTCTAAAGTACGGCATTGTCCCTTTTATCACGTTATACCACTGGGATTTACCACTCACACTAGAGAAAAAAGGTGGCTGGTTAAGCAAAGACACCTCTGACGCCTATATCGAGTACGCCAAACTCTGCTTTAACGAATTTGGTGATCGCGTTAAGCACTTTATCACTTTCAATGAAACGGTGGTCTTCTGTTCACTTGGTTATATGCGAGGTGCTCATCCACCAGGCATTCAAAACGACCCGAAAAAATATTTTCAAGCGACACACAATGTATTTTATGCGCATGCGCGAGCGGTGATCGAATATAAGAAGTTAAATCTGTTCGGTGAGATTGGTATAAGTCATGTTTTCAATCCCGCGTTTGCCGTCGATAATTCCGAAGAAAATCTATTTGCTCAAGAGCACGCAAATAAGTTTAAAATGAACTGGTATTTTGACCCAATTTTGCTTGGAAAATACCCTGAGTATGTCGTCAAACAACTCAAGCAAGAAGGCAATTTACCAACGTGGACTGAAGAAGAATTGCAGACCATTTTTGAAGCAGCGCCGCTAAATGATTTTGTTGGCTTAAATTACTATCAACCTATGCGTGTTGAAAAAGCAGACGGCCAAGTCAAAACTCGTGATATGTCTCGTGAAAATGCGACCGGCTCTCCTGGCGATCCGAGTTACGATGGTGTCTATCGAACAGTAAAAATGGATGACAAGCGGTATACTAAATGGGATTGGGAGATCTCTCCGGAAGGTTTTGTTCAAGGACTGAATATTCTCAAAGAACAATATGGCCAAATAAAAATGTACATCACAGAAAATGGCCTAGGGGACGAAGACCCGATTATTGAAGGTGAAGTCTGCGATATCGCTCGAATTCACTTTATTAAAGATCACCTATCGGCCGTTAAACAAGCGATTGCCAATGGTGTCCACATTAAAGGTTATTTCGCTTGGTCAGCGATCGATTTATTGAGCTGGCTAAACGGGTACAAAAAACAGTATGGCTTCATTTATGTCGATCATAAAGATGGACTGAAGCGTAAGAAAAAAGCGTCATTCATTTGGTATCGAGACGTCATCGCCAACCGTACCGAAGAAGTCTAATTCATTACAAAACCGGAGAGAAAACAGCATTATGGCAACCTATCTGTCGTTTGATATTGGTGGAACAGACATTAAATTTGGTGTCGTAAATGATCGCGGAAATATTCGTCATCAGGGAAAAGTAAAGACAGCTTCCACTGGCGAAGCGATCATTCAAACCATCGTTAATATAAAACAAGAGTTAGAATTTCAGTTTAGCTTGGATGGTGCTGCTTTCTCTGTACCCGGCTTTGTCAATGTTGACACTGGCTATTTGAAAGCAGGAGGTGCGATTAAAGACTTCTGCGAGTTCGATTTTAGAACGATTCTTACTGACAAACTGATGCTTCCTGTCGAAGTCGAAAACGATGTCAATTGCGTTGCCCTCGCTGAAAAGTGGCTAGGCAAAACTAAAGAAGTGCGTGATTTCATCTGCATTACATTAGGCACAGGTATTGGTGGCGCTATTTATCTTGATGATCATTTAGTCCGCGGACACAGTTCTATGGCAGGAGAATTTGGCTATACCTTCATTAACTATGCACACTCCACCGCTGATAAAAACTCTGAGACCATGAATCAAACGGCCTCGGTGAGAGATGGTTTGCGTCGCCGGTATGCGTTATATAAACATTTGCCGAGCTTTGATAATCTCTCAGGCAAAGATATCTTTTCGTTGGCCGAAGAAGGTGATGAGATTGCCATCAAAGTGGTTGACGAGTTCTACAAGAGCATCGCCGTTGGATTACATAACCTCACCTTTATGTTGAATCCTAAAAAAATCATCATTGGTGGTGCTATCAGTAACAGACCCGATTTGATTCCTAACGTGACGAAAGAAATGAAGAAGTTAATCGCAGCTATTGCGGTTATAGACAAACTTAACCTCGATGAATTGGTTACCATCGAGCCAACTTCATTTAACAATGATAATGGCCTAATCGGCGCGGTCTACCATTTTGTCACCATGAGAGCCAAACGGCCCTATAAAAACTATTCTCTAAGTCTTGGTTAGGTGAAAGGAACTACAAGTCTAACCAACTCTTATCAGCGTGATACGGTATCACCGAATTACGCTGAATTAACCGACCGTGATGGTGATGAGACGTGGGTGAAATATTGGTATCAACGAGCTCCAATGCAAGCTCCATGGCTTGTTTCGTCATCACTTCAATCGGAAGCTCTACTGTCGTTAACGTCGGATTAAAAAACTCAGTGACCGGGTCATTATCAATCCCAGTGATAGATACCTGCTCAGGAACTTTAATCCCCTCTTCTTCCAATGCTTTCAGCGCCCCAACCGCCATATTATCGTTGAATGCGACGATAGCGGAGAAAGGAACTTGCTTGGCAATAAGTCTCTTGCACGCTTCGTAACCACTTGTCATATGGTAATTTCCGCTTTCAATAAGAGCATTCACCAATGGGATTCCATAAGGCTCGAATGCATTCTTATATCCTGATAGACGAGCTTGACCGGTTAAGTTTTCAAGCGGCCCCGTAATACAAGCAATTTGTCTGTGCCCAAGCGCTATTAAATGTTCCATAACCATAGTCACTGCGCCCTCCTGATCAAAGGAGACAGTATGGTATGCAGGCTCTATGGAATATCGATTCAGAATCACCAAAGGTATGGAAAGTTGACTATAGAGTTTTTTGATATGTTCATCACACAAAGTTCGACTGTAAAGTACAACGGCATCACAACGCCCTTCAAGCTGGCGAATCGCTTCATACTCTTGGTCTGGATCATTCTTACCGTCGGTAACCAGAAGCTGCTTACTCGCGGTATCAGCACTCGCGGCAGCCTGTTTGAGTAGAAGCCCGAAGTGAATTCCATCAAAATCCGAAACAACTAACCCAATATTATTGGTGCGATTCGTCGCTAATGCTTGTGCTAGCTTATTTGGACGATAACCGAGTTGATCCATCGCTGCAAAAACCACTTCTCTCGTGGATTCTTTTACTTGTCCAGTTCCATTAATTACACGCGATACCGTGGCTTTAGAAACACCAGCCAATTTACACACATCAACGATAGTACTCATTCGCGCCCTTACCTTTACCAGACAAATTAATAGCCGATCTAAATTCTAAATCATTATGGTAATAATAGCATGCAATGTAACCGGTTACACTTTGGTTGTAACCGTTTTGCTCAATAATTTGATTTCCGTCTTTAATAGCCGCTTTATTCTAGATTTTATCCAGCATCCGCTTTTTTAGTCTTGCTAAATCAATAGCATTAGAACGAACAGTCAATTTAATATGGTTGTAGTCGTATTCCTCTTTCGCCACGCTCATTGTCGAACGAATTTCACCAATAATCCCATTCGCGGTATAAGGGACGATGATTTCTTCTTCAATCATTTCTTCTTCAGCGACACCGACAATATACTTATGTAACTGTGCCACATCGAGTGGGTTGCGTGTTGATGTCATCATCGCATCAGGAAATTCTTCCATTAGCGCGTGTTGCTGCTCTTCACTCAATTGGTCAGATTTATTCAGCACCAATAATCGTTTAATGCCATCAACACCGACTTGCTCTAATACCTCGTGTACAACATCAAGTTGAGTACGGAACGTTTTATCCGACGCATCGACGACATACAGTAATAACGAAGCGTCATGGGCTTCTGCTAACGTCGAATGAAAAGAAGCCACCAAATCATGAGGCAGTTTTTTAATAAAACCAACCGTATCAGACACTAAGATTCTTGGCTGAGTAGCTGGGTGCAGAGCTCGTACCGTGGTATCTAACGTCGCGAATAATTTATTTTCAACCAAGACTTCGCTACCCGTCAGTGCGCGCATCATCGACGACTTACCCGCATTGGTATATCCGACTAACGCCACACAAAAGAGGTCAGAACGTTGGGTCCTACGTCCCTTCAATTCATCTTGAACGCTCACCAGTTCACGCCTTAATTCGGCTAATTGGTCACGAACTTTACGACGATCCAGCTCTAAAGCCGTTTCACCTGAGCCCTTCCCCATCTGGCGTTCGTTATTTTCGCTGGTTGATTCTCTAAGCCGTGGTGCTAAATAATTTAGGCGGGCAATTTCAACTTGAAGTCGTGCGGTCCGAGTCCGAGCATGACGACTAAATATTTCAATAATAATACCGGTGCGGTCAAACACTTCAACGCCAAGTTGATTCTCGACATTACGCAGCTGAGACGGAGTTAAATCGCAATCAAACACCACGACATCAACAGAAGACAATGGCATATAGTCCGAGGACATATCGTCAAATGACGACTCATCAAATAAATCGTCATCAAGATCTTCGCCGGTATCTTTAATAAGTCCTCGGTTACCAGTGAGATGTGCGATTTCAGCCAACTTACCCACTCCCAAGACATTGAGGCCTTGAGTTGAATTTTGTTTTTGAGACTGAGAACCAACAACTTTAAACCCTAAGGTCGTCACTAAGCGAGCCAATTCCGCCAAAGATTCTTGCGCTTCATCACCTTTAAACTGTGGTGTGCGAATAGAGATAAGTAGTGCATTGTTAAGTGACGCTTTTGCAGTTGGGTGCATAATGTTTACTGAAATTGCACCTAAGTGCATACCTGATCTAATTGAAAGTGGCTCGATCCTACGCTGTTATAGAGCGGCTTTATAGTGGAATATTGAACAAATTTTCGATTGACCTAACTCGGCGTAGTGAGCACATGTGTATAAACCAACCTAAATTAGAGCAGAAACAGGCGCTACATCAATATATCCCTTTATTTATGCAAATAAGTTCATCTTTAATAACCACTTTATTCTAGAATTAATAGATAAATCGCTTGATACAGCCAACAATTAGGCGCATATTCCAAATATAGAAAACACGTGAAAAATTAATACGTTAACTTTTTCTCAAGGAGATAAAAAATGTTTAAAAAAATTCTAGTACCTGTTGATCTAAACGACAAAGGTTTTTCAGATCGAGCGATTGAACTTGCCATTTTACATGCCAAAAGTTCGGGTGGAAAACTCTACTTACTCAATGTAATGCCAGGCGTTCATATGCCTCTGGTTTCAACCTACTTTCCCAAAGAAGCCGCTGAACGAATGAAAGAAGAAGTGGAAACAAAACTGCGGGAATTTGCCGAAACTCACATTGGTGACGAAGTGAAATATTCGATGCGAGTTGATACTGGGCGCCCCTACACCACCATATTAAACTACAGCGAAAAAGTCGGTGCTGATCTTATTGTGATTCCAAGCCATAAGCGTTCAAAAGTAGACCGAGTGGTGTTGGGGTCTGTTGCAAGCAAAGTGGTAGAGCATTCTCCGATTAACGTTTTAGTTGTTAAACCTAAAAGATAATTAAGCCTTATATATACTGATTCATTGACGATCTGACACCTTTGGTGGTGAAGCGAGACCTAGTCGTACAGACTGTCCCTGTGCCACCAAAATTGCTTCTTGGTTGAGTCTTCTTAGCGTTTTTTACTTAAACTAGCGCAACACAAATAACCTCAAGTATGGAATATTTATTTAACTTGATGCCCGGTAATTATGGTGCTGATCATATCTCTTATTCAAAGAATTTCGGGACAGAGTTCTACGAGGATTTATGCTGGATTTACCAGGAAGGTTAATCACATACGGCCTAAAATCAAAAAAACCATCGCTGTCACTTAACGCCTCTGAAAAAGGGTTTGATGGCGATGACTTAGTTAGCTCTTAGGTCAACTAACAATAGGTTATCAACACGCAATTAATTTAACGATAACAAGCTTAGTCTTTTGATTTAAAGCTCAAAATCAACTCAAAAACTATCGAACCAATAATAATTATAAGAATTTGCTTAATAACCATTAAAGTATCCCAACTTCGATCATATGACAGGAAGCTGCTTCCTAAACAAAATATCAATGTAAAAGGCAGACTGTAATACAGAACCCTCTTATAGAAAGGCAATTGCATCCGCGTTTCCCAATCGATTCTAACTTTTTCGTTCATTTTCTGTTTAAATGCTGAAAAATTAATCATTTTTAAATGAGCCTAAATTAAAAAGTAATTTCAGTGATAAGGATTGCTTAATTCATTACTGAGTAAATCAGCAACAGAACTAAAAAACCAGCTCAAAATAGAGATCCTACAGCCTCAACCGCCCTGTTAAGGTGAGAGCAACGCTAACACGAACCTAATGCACTGCGCCATAAACACAAAACCCAACGATGACATAAAAATGCCAAGCGTTGGGAATCACTCTTAAATACTTTGATAGCCGTTTAGTCTGAAGTGTGGTGATGTGCTACATTTTCAAGCCTTTCTGCTAGCCAAATCTTAATAATCGACTGTCGTGTAACACCTACTCGGCTAGCTTCACGGTCTAATGATTCTAACATCCATGCTGGAAAATCAACATTTACTCGTTTTTGTTTTTGCATTGGACGTTTAACTTTAGATAAATCTAAATCACCTAAAATATCATCGTCACTTTCAAACTTAGCATCAAACTCATGCGCTTTCATATAAGCTCACCTCCATTTTACGTGAACGTCTGACTGAAATGATCCTAATATTTAACCCACGATATGTAATGACACCCGACCAATGCTTACCATTCAGCATACCGATGACCAAATATCTAGGCTCATCACTTGTATTTGCAGGTATCTCGATAAGATCAGAGTCGTTCCACAAACCTTGAGCTGTATAGAAATCAATTCCGTGCTTCTCAAAGTTCGACCTGCTTTTTTAATCATCAAATTAAAACTTAACTATGAGTAAAAATTAAATCTTTTTTACTCATTTGGCAACTTGTAGATTTGTTGAAGATTTGGCAATGACAATCAAACCAGCTCTTTGGTTGGTGTTGCTCCAATGAACAAAGAAAGTGGGCGCTTCAAAGGTCATAGAAAAATCCAAGGAGGACGGCATCAGGTTCGAACTGTTTCGTACATGGCGATGATGTCCGCAATACAGTCCAATCCCGTTTTTAAGGAGACTTATCAGCGACTCGTCGCGGCTGGAAAGCCCAAGAAAGTAGCTATCATTGCCTGTATTAGAAAGATGGTTGCGATCTTAAATTCAATGTTGAGAGATGGCGTAATGTGGGAAGCACCAAAGCTCTAAATTAACTATTGAGACCATAGTCTATTGTTAGGCTTCCCAAGGGGGGAGTTCACCAATAGGCTGGATAATATACTTAAATTTCTTTTTGAAACTTTTAATTTCAGAAATTGGCATTCTTTCGAAGTCCACTCTAAGCATAAAACCACCATACATTTTTCCATTGTAATATAACATCCAATCCTCAACACCACGCATTGGAGTAATGTATGTATCACCTAAATTGACAAATCCTGACAAAGTATTATTTGCAACTTCACCAACAATGTTATCTTCATTAATATTTATACTATTTATCCAAATATGCTCATACGTGCCATCTCCAAAAGGAATTATAACTTTCACACTAAGCTCTGCACCAGATTCTTCTATCCAATCGCGATGTTTAATTACACTTACAAATGACAACTTAGCACTATTTATAGCGTTAATTATTTTTGGATCATCTCTTTTAAAAAATTCATGTGCAGTTAAATTAGCCTGAGTTTGATAACAAAACCCACTTTTTAGAAGTATCATTTCACAATATTTAAATCTAAGCTCTCTCGCAAATTTTGACACCTCGATTGCAGGTGAATCGTTCAAAAACTGCTTGCCAAATGTTAGCTCTTCTATCTCCGATTTAATTAATCTCAAATATACTGAAATTTCATGTACAGTTGTAGAATCTAAAACTTGTGAGTTAGTTTCAATATTATTTTCAAGTAAATCCACATGTAATCGTAATTGTGAAAGTAATAACTCGACATCTTTATTTTGCTCTATTTGCGAAAACAGCAACTCTATTCCATGGAGCTCTCTCGATATATTGTCTAATGAATTCACTTTTCGATCTTTTATTTCAGTCCACTCCTCAAAGTCAATATATATTGATAGAGAAGCTGAAAGAACTGCAACCCAAAACAGGGCTAAGCCAGCCTTCGATATTTTTTTTAACCCTTGCTGTTCGGAATGCCATGTATCCCCTCGAATAGCAATTATCGCAGCAACCATTGATAGTAATGTCAGTATTATTTTCATATTCAGTTTGCCTAATTAGCTAGCAAAAGTGTTGCACTTGGTCTGTGAATTCAGCTTACATAGCCTAACGCCCTGTTAACAGGCAAAAATAAGTTGGCTAAAATAAGCGACGAAGGAGCAAAAGCCAACTGTTTCTTTTCCTTGTTGAACAGCTTGTTAGAGTGCGTCTACCAATTCCCACCCTTTGTGAGTTATTTCAAATATTTCACCTTTATGCCCAAGCGGTTTTACAAAGTCATGGTCTACTAATTGATTTAAAGCTGCTTCATATTTTACAAATGATTTCTGATCTTTAGAACCAAAGGCGTTTTTGCCTGCTTGAATTGTTCTATCGCTCAGCGTACTAATTTTCATGATATTTCCGTTCTTGTCAGAAGAAGCTGCAATTAGTATTTCCTTTGCTTCTTTTGTCAGCATATTCTCAGGTTGCTGCTTGTTTTGTAGCTCACTTGATAACATATCGCGTTCGGCTCTAATGGAATCAAGTTGCTTAATAAGTTTCTCTTTTGTTTCTGAATCTTCGATATCTGCGACAGCTTCATCCCTTTTAGCTCTATCGATAAGTTCATTCTCTTTTACAGCAAATAAGTTTGAACGAGATTGCTCTAATTGGGATTGTTTGATTGTCTTTTTATGTTCGGCTTCAAGCTGAAGATTTTCGACAAGCTCCTTTGGTTTTCTTTCGACAATACCAAAGAGGAATTTGAGCCAGTGTGCTGTTGCAGCAACAAGAGCTCCAATAGCTAAGGGATAGATCAATAGTGTATAAATATCAGTTTGAGCATCAAACAAAGCTAATTTTTCTTCAGGCTTTCCTTTTGAAAGTATAAGTAAGAAAAACCCCCTCCAATTTAAAGCTATAAATGCAAGGATTGCATAACCAAAATACGGCGTTTTAATACGATTATTTACAGCATCGACGACTTCTTTCACTGAACTCTCCTTAGCACTCTAACAGTTGTTATATAGACACTGTCCACGTGACAATGTCCATATAATTAGAAACCAAACTATCTAAAACTCTGTATCACAACAACTTAGTAAGTCTGAATATGGAAAAATGACGACAATGTCGTTATAAGTAAGAATCGTATTCTATTTCGATTAACTGTGCATCAAAATACTAGACTTAATGCATATTTATTGACGAGTGTTAATTTGAGTGATGTGCGAATTGCTAACACACAATGGGACAGGAACGAGTTTGGCGACTATCACATATTAGTTTTATATAAGCAAAAGATTTGAAGCCTTACGCTCTTGTTATATTATTGATACTCGACACACTGATAGAGAGCAATTACCTTTTTTGTTAATGGAGCTAATGCGTCAACTACACTTTCCAAACTGTTATCTTTAAAGAAGATAATACTAATTTCAGATTCTTTTACCCCACGGTTTGAAGGGCTAGATGTAGTTAAGCCATATTCTTTGAACAAGGGTTCAACCACGTCTCTGAGTTTTGTTAGGTTTGCCTTTTTCTTGGACTTATATTCATTGTCTATACCTGCGTATTGATTAAGCCTTAAATAGTAATCACCCGACTTCTTGTCAATACGCCAAAATATATACTCAGGTATATTTCCGTAAGCATTCAGTTTATGCGCAATATCTAGCTGAGTCCACGCAGAGCCACCAACATTAGATCGTGATTTAAAGTAAATAGAATCATTAATTCCATCTACAGATTGATATAGGATATCAATTAAATGCTGTTGTGCTTGGCGGCTAGAAAGTAAGTGATGCTTATTCTCTGGCACCATGGATAGTTCAATTTCTGCAATAGGTTCAACAAACTGCTCCACTAAGTAACTCTTGTATTGCGTTATAATTTCACTATTCAACGACAAGCCATTTAGAGCTTTCAATAAGCTTCTCGAGTCGATGACTTCATACCCGTTCTTTTTAGTTTCTTTTTTTTCTTCATAGTTAACTCTTGCCAACTTAAGGTACTTATAGTGTTGGAAATTTGGGAATATTTCTTTATACCTTCGAAGTTGATCTGAGTGGATACTAGAATATGTTTTGTTTTCAAACAAAACGCCATACGATGCAGAGTCAACATCATACCTGACAATCAAATCCGTATTTTTTTCTTGTCGACTAACCTCTACATTTGTAATTTCATTAGCTTGTTCTGAGCACAAATCTAGACGCTTAAAAAATGTAAGTATTTCATTATTGTTGTCTTTGATTTCAAGAATCAACCAAGCTAAGAAACCATCAGTTGTTAACTCTTTAGGAGAGTGACTAAACAAATTATTCATAATTCACCAAAATAATATAACGCCAAGTTAACCGGCACCCGGAGCGCAGCGTAGGCTGTCCGAGCGAGGAACGAGCGTTGTTGACTTTTTGTTAGGTTATTCTTCACTTTAGCCTCGAATCAAAGAGATTTTTCTTGGCGAATTTTCGGTATTGCTTAATCGACTTCTCTTTGTTCTTTTCTCTTTTTTTACTGGCTTTAACAGCTTTCTTTGGATTGCCTCCAGAAGTAAAGTAGTCCGTTCCCTCTATTGGCTTAAAATGAGCTATCTCATACAGATTTCTCATCTGCTTCATTGAAGAAATCCATATTCTATTGTTGTGATCCACTGCAACAAAGTGTTTGATTTTCCATATGGTTACTAGAGTGTAAGGTTCTTCTACTGTAAATGACTCTGCTTCATTGAGCAGCTTATCTACAGATTTATTTGCTCCAAAAAAGTGTGTGCCTTTAGGCCATTCAAACACGCCAACTGATTTTATAAATACTGGGCGCCTACCTGTGTTAAAAAGAGTTATGCGAACAGATTTTTCTCCTATCTCACATGAAAACTCGATTTTTGGGTTATCATTACTAAATTTTAAATAGGCCAAAATTAATGCGGTTATTGATATAACGACACTGAAAATTGATATATATGATTGAATCGATAATTCCATTCGTTCTGAAACCTAACAGTTAAGTATTTATCGGTTGTCGAAGCACAATGGATAAATACCTTGAACAGTTGTTATATGGATATTGTACACGTGACAATGTCCATATAATTAGAAACCAGACTATCTAAAACTCTGTATCACGACAACTTAGTGAGTCTGAATACCAAAAAATGACAACAATGTCGTTATAAGTAAGAATCGTATTCTATTTCGATTAACTGCGCATCAAAATAATAAACTCAATGCATATTTATTGACGTGTGTTAATTTGAGTGATGTGCGAATTGCTAACACGTAATGGTCGAGTAGACGACACTTGTTACCAAGTGCCGCCCCTCTAAGAACCGTACGTGCAACTTTCACTGCATACGGCTC
>NZ_JBSQDJ010000019.1:0-120354 GCF_053850235.1 Vibrio phycocola
GGCGCGTCCTGGAGGATTCGAACCTCCGACCGCCTGGTTCGTAGCCAGGTACTCTATCCAGCTGAGCTAAGGACGCACTTTGTCTATCATGCTAAAGATAAACTCGCAAGAAATGGCGGTGAGGGAGGGATTCGAACCCTCGATGCGGCTACAAACCACATACTCCCTTAGCAGGGGAGCGCCTTCGGCCTCTCGGCCACCTCACCATCTTGCGGAGGCACATATTACGATTTACCAAAAATATGTCAAACACTTTCTTGGTAAATAAGAGAAAAAAGATAACTAACCGTTGGCTATTTAATCAAACTGCTTGGATAAGCAACTTTTGTGGGCGGTATAAATTTCAACCATATAAAAAGACTAGCGATTTCGCTAGTCTAAATTACATCAATATCCGTTAGGGTTTGGTGTGCCACTACCCTTTTCTTGCTGTATTCGCATATAAATCTCTTCACGATGAACAGAAACATCTTTAGGTGCGTTTACACCAATGCGAACTTGGTTTCCCTTTACACCAAGAACTGTAACGGTTACTTCATCACCTATCATCAGCGTTTCGCCAACACGGCGAGTCAAAATTAGCATTATTGGCTCCTTGAGTATTCTCTATATTGCCTGTAATTAAGCTATCACTACGTATTTTATTGGCCAACAGCATAGCTATTAGCGTAAATTTCTTTGCACATATTTAATCATTAAATAGTACTTTCATCGTTAGAAGCTTAGTCAACATGATGAAAATTCGCTAGTTTTAGTTCTTCAATATGCGAATTAGCACCTAGATAGATAGAGGGTGCTAAAATTGTTCGTTACTATTACGGATTTTCAATTCTAACTCCAGAAAAAAACATTACATTGATGAGGATATAGACATAAACACTAAGTTTTGTGTTTAGGATCACCTTCTTACCTCAGGAAACGATTTATCTGAATTTAGAATCATAAATAAAGAGCCTAATTATTCTTCATTAGATAAATTTAGGCTCATTAGTTATTTTGCCGACATTATAAACGAGCTTCGATCCACTCCGAAACTGAATTCAAGGCATTAGGAAGAGCATCAACATCACTTCCCCCTGCTTGAGCCATATCTGGACGCCCACCACCTTTACCGCCAACTTGCACGGCGACGCTATTCACAAGATCTCCTGCTTTTATTTTTGCAGTAAGATCTTTTGTAACGCCAGCAATCAAGCCAACTTTACCATCGGAAGCGTTTCCAAGCATGATGATGCCACTACCAATTTGGTTCTTCAACTCATCAACCATACCACGCAGCGCTTTATTTTCAGCGCCATCCAGTTGAGCGATCAGAACTTTGACACCTTTGATTTCTTTAACTTGATCGATAAGGTTAGCACTGGCTTGAGAAGCAAGCTTATCTTTTAACTGTTGAATCTCTTTTTCAAGCTGTTTAGCTTTCAATGCTGAATCATTCAATTTGACTTCGTAAGCATTGGCTTGTGATTCAATAAGATCGAGAGCGGCATCACCGGTAACTGCTTCAATTCGGCGAATACCCGCAGCAATACCACCTTCGGATACAATTTTAAACAAACCAATATCACCTGTTTGCTTAGCATGAATACCACCACACAATTCTGTTGAGAAGTCTCCCATTGAAAGTACTCGAACTTGGCTATCGTATTTTTCACCGAATAATGCCATTGCTCCTTTTTCTTTCGCAGACTCTAGATCCATAATTTCAGTATCTACAGAGTCGTTATTACGAATTTGAGCATTCACAAGCCGTTCAATCTCTTTTAGTTCGCTCGCTTTTACCGCTTCTAAATGAGAAAAATCGAAACGCAGCCCTTCGGGTTTAACAAGCGAACCTTTCTGAGAAACATGCTCTCCCAATACGCGGCGTAATGCAGCGTGCATCAAGTGAGTAGCTGAGTGGTTTAAAGCACTAGATAGGCGGCGTTCTTCATCGACAGATGTCATAACTTCGTCATCCTGAGCAAAAACGCCTTCTACAACTTCACCATAATGGACAACTGCTTGTCCTAGTTTTTGGGTATCTTCAACATTGAAGAGGCCAGATTTGGATCTTATGACCCCACTCTCACCACTTTGACCACCAGATTCTGCATAAAATGGCGTTTCATTCAGAATAACCATTGCTTTAGTACCCGCCGAAAGAGATTGTACTGCTTCACCTTCGACAAATATCTCTACAATTTGACTTTGACCTTGAGTTGAGGTGTACCCACAAAACTCACTTGTCGCATCACTCTTAACCTGCGCATTATAGTCGGTGCCAAACTGCCCAGCTTCACGAGCACGATTGCGTTGAACGTCCATCGCTTTTTCAAAGCCAGTTTCATCAATACTAAAGCCACGTTCACGAGCGACATCATTGGTTAAATCTGCTGGGAAGCCATAGGTATCATAAAGCTTAAATACAGTTTCACCGTCGAGCACTTTTCCTTCAACTTGGTTTAAGGCGTCATTAAGTATCGCCATACCTCGCTCTAACGTACGACTAAAGTTTTCTTCTTCAATACGTAGAATTTTTTCAACGATTGCTTGCTGATTTTTAAGTTCAACACCAGCACTGCCCATAATTTCCGCTAATGGACCAACTAGTTTATGGAAGAAAGTATCTTGTGCTCCCAGTTTATTGCCATGACGGACAGCACGACGAATAATGCGGCGTAAGACATAACCACGCCCTTCATTGGAAGGCATGACTCCATCAACAATTAAGTAAGCACACGAACGAATATGATCTGCGACCACTCGTAACGATTGATTCGTAAGATCTTGATGGCCTGTGATTGTCGCCGTTTCTTTGATTAACGATTGGAAAACGTCAATTTCGTAGTTCGAGTGTACCCCTTGCATAATGGCAGAAATACGCTCTATACCCATTCCCGTATCGACAGATGGTTTTGGCAATGGCTCCATTGTGCCATCTGCATGACGGTTAAATTGCATGAAAACATTGTTCCAAATTTCAATAAAACGATCACCATCTTCTTCTGGTGATCCCGGAGGCCCACCCCAAATATGTTCACCGTGATCGTAGAAAATTTCAGAACATGGACCACACGGACCAGTATCGCCCATCTGCCAGAAGTTATCTGATTCGTAAGCTTTGCCGCCTTTTTTATCGCCGATACGTATAATTCGCTCCGCGGGCACACCCATTTTTTCATTCCAAATGGCGAAAGCTTCATCATCAGTTTGATATACCGTTACCAACAAACGCTCTTTTGGTAATTGAAGTACTTCGGTTAGAAATTCCCACGCAAACTTAATCGCCTCTTCTTTGAAGTAATCACCAAAACTAAAGTTACCTAACATTTCAAAGAAAGTATGGTGACGCGCTGTGAAGCCTACGTTTTCTAGGTCATTGTGTTTACCGCCCGCTCGAACACAACGTTGTGATGTTACTGCTCGAGTATAACTACGTTTTTCTAAACCGAGAAAGCAGTCTTTAAATTGATTCATCCCTGCATTAGTAAATAGCAAAGTTGGGTCATCTGCGGGAACTAATGACGAACTATCAACAATTTGGTGTCCTTTTGATTCAAAGAACGAGAGGAACGATCGGCGTACCTCATCAGTGCTCATAAACATGTGCTTTTCCTGGAATGATCGAGTTATATTTTTGCCATATTGTAAAGCAAGGATAACTGTTCGACTAGTGTTCTTATAGAAAAGGGGTTGTTGAAGAGGTATAGATAGGGTTATCAGGGAAATAGATCTTATGTTACCTTAATCACCACTTAATGCGTACTTAATTTGATCAAATGAAAACCCTCTGTATTGCAAATATCGAATAAGCTTAGCTTTCTCTTTTTGATCTAATTGGAGACGGTTTGCTGTCTTTTTTTCTGCCGCTTGTTTGGCAAGTTCGAACCAATCGTGCTGACACTCTTGAAGTACCTGATCAATAATATCGTTATCAATTTTTTTCTGTTTTAGCTCTTGGCGAATCCGCAGTAACCCGTGACATCGATTAATATGTTGTCGCAAAACACTCTCAGCGAAACTTACATCATCGAGATAACCTAAGCCATCGCAGTAATCGATTGTTTCATCGATCTCGTTAAGCTCGTACCCCTTAATTTTTAGTTTACCCGCTAATTCTTGACGGCCATGATCTCTGCGACTCAACAACCTCAGTGCGCTTTCTTTACAAGATAAGGTGTTAGTATAGAAACGAGTCATGAGTTCTCCAAAATAATTAGCCCCGCATAAGCGAGGCTAATTTTAATCACTTAGAAACGAAACTTTAAATTAAAAGTCTTGTTCTGCTTCGATATCCTTTGCGACAGGTTCTTCTTCAACAATTGCATTCGCATTTAAAAGTGAATCGCGTAACGTACGGTCAATAATATCAAACGCTTCTTTATTTTCACGTAAGTACTTACAAGCATTTGCCTTTCCTTGGCCAATTTTATCGCCATTATAGCTATACCAAGCACCTGCTTTTTCAATTAATTTATTCTTAACTCCAAGGTCTACCAACTCACCTTCACGGTTAAAGCCTTGGCCATAAAGTATTTGGGTATGAGCTTCTTTAAACGGCGCAGCAATTTTGTTTTTTACCACTTTAATTCGAGTTTCATTACCAACCACTTCATCGCCATCTTTAATTGCACCTGTGCGGCGAATGTCGAGACGAACTGAAGCATAAAACTTAAGTGCATTACCACCTGTTGTTGTTTCAGGGTTACCAAACATCACACCAATTTTCATTCGAATCTGGTTGATGAAGATACACATACAATTTGATTGCTTTAAGTTACCCGTTAATTTACGCATCGCTTGAGACAACATACGAGCCTGAAGCCCCATATGACTATCGCCCATTTCACCTTCAATTTCAGCTTTCGGAGTTAAGGCAGCAACGGAATCGACTACAAGTACATCAATAGCGCCAGAGCGAGCTAGAGCATCACAAATTTCTAACGCTTGTTCACCAGTGTCTGGTTGAGAAACAAGTAACGCATCGATATCAACGCCTAGCTTTCTTGCATAAATTGGATCAAGTGCGTGCTCTGCATCAATAAAGGCACATGTTTTACCTTGACGTTGTGCCGCAGCAATTGTTTCGAGAGTTAGCGTTGTTTTACCAGAAGCCTCTGGACCATAAATCTCAACAATACGTCCCATAGGCAAACCGCCTGCCCCTAACGCAATATCAAGCGCAAGTGATCCTGTTGAGATTGTTTCTACGTCCATGGTGGTATTATCACCAAGACGCATAATTGAGCCTTTACCAAATTGCTTTTCAATCTGCCCTAGAGCAGCAGCGAGTGCTTTTTGCTTATTTTGGTCCATTACATTCTCCAAACTGGCACTCTTAACTTATGAAGGGGAAAACTTGAGTGCTATTAATATTTTCTAAGTATAAATTCATTATACTGTGGATTCATACAGTGTCTAGTGTAAATTTACTTTTCTTCGCTAATACAGTAATCATGCAATGTTGTTAACGCTTGTTGAACCGCTTGTAGCCTAACTTGAGCTCTATCTCCAGAAAAGTAATGCGTTTCTACTCTGCTCCAGCCCCATTTCGATTGCCAAGCAAAACAAACAGTACCCACTGGTTTATCTTCACTACCACCTCCAGGCCCAGCAATACCACTAACCGACACCGCAATAGATGCATTTGAGCGAAGCAAAGCCCCACTAGCCATTTCGATAACAGTATTTTCACTTACTGCTCCAAACTCATCAAGCGTATCTTGATTTACTCCCAGCATCTCTATTTTCGCCTCATTACTGTATGTAATAAAAGCTCGGTCAAACCATTGAGAACTTCCCGCGACCTCAGTTATTTCAGATGCGATGCCACCACCAGTACACGATTCGGCCGTGGTTAACACCCAACCATTTTGCAATAAAAGGTGACCAAGGTTCTCACTAAGATTTTCATCTAATTCCATGCTTATTCCTTTTAGAACTCTTTAAGCTCACGCTTGATTAACGTATCCTAAGCCGCAATGAAAACAAACGAAAGATGTTACCGTGAAAGACGCCAATAATCATACCCCCATGATGCAGCAATATTTAAAACTCAAAGCTGAAAATCCCGATATATTGCTCTTTTATCGTATGGGTGACTTCTACGAACTGTTTTACGAAGATGCAAAACGCGCATCGCAGTTAATGGATATATCGCTAACTAAGCGAGGTTCGTCGGCGGGTGAGCCCATTCCGATGGCTGGTATTCCTTATCACGCAGCAGAAGGTTACCTTGCAAAGCTTGTTCAACTTGGTGAATCAGTTGCTATCTGCGAGCAAATTGGTAACCCGGCAACAAGCAAAGGACCAGTCGAACGTAAAGTCGTGCGGATTATTACCCCCGGTACCGTGACTGACGAAGCATTACTACCTGAGCGTTTCGACAATTTAATCGCTGCAATTTATCAACATAATGAGATGTTTGGATATTCAACTCTCGACGTAACCAGCGGACGTTTTCAATTAAGCGAACTAAAAAATGAAGAGGCAATGTTGGCTGAGCTCCAACGAACTTCACCTCGAGAATTGCTATACCCAGAAAATTTTACTGCAATCGATTTGATCGAATCTTGCAAAGGCGCACGCCGCCGTCCGATATGGGAATTTGAAATTGGTACAGCTCGACAACAATTAACTCAACAGTTCGGCACTAAAGATTTAGTCGGTTTCGGTATTGAATCGGCCGAATTAGGCTTATGTGCAGCGGGATGCTTGATTCAATATGTTAAAGATACACAGCGAACGACATTACCTCATATTCGAGCGCTAACATTTAACCGTCAAGACGATAATGTCATTCTCGATGCGGCGACTCGGCGTAACCTAGAGCTCACGACAAACTTATCAGGCGGCAGCGACAACACACTTGCTGATGTTTTGGATCGAAGTGCAACCGCTATGGGGAGCCGAATGTTAAAGCGTTGGATACATCAACCAACCTGCGATCACGATACGATAAATCAGCGTTTAGATGTTATTAGCGAAATATTACAGCACAGTGCCTTTCTAGAGCTGCAACCAATACTTAAGCAAATCGGGGATATTGAAAGAATCATTGCCCGTTTGGCGATCAGAAGTGCACGTCCAAGAGATTTAGCTCGATTACGCCTTGCACTTCAACAACTCCCTGAATTATCCACATCATTGTCGATTTTTTCGAGTATTCAATTAAAAGAAATCGCTGCCTCATGCCAACCAATGGATGAACTTTGTGGTTTACTCGAATCAGCCATCATTGAAAATCCACCTGTTATTATTCGCGATGGTGGCGTTATCGCTCCCTGCTACGACGAAAAATTGGATGAATGGCGTGATCTCGCCAATGGGGCAACAGAGTATTTAGAACGCTTAGAAGCGGATGAGCGCGAACGCCATGATATTGATACATTAAAAGTCGGCTACAACAATGTTCATGGCTTTTACATCCAGGTAAGCCGAGGCCAAAGCCATTTGGTCCCTTCTCATTATATCCGTCGTCAAACCTTAAAGAATGCCGAGCGTTATATAATTCCTGAGCTTAAAGAACATGAAGATAAAGTTCTGAATTCTAAATCAAAAGCTTTAGCAATTGAAAAACAGCTATGGGACGAACTGTTTGATAAGTTACTCCCTCAGTTGGAGAGCTTACAGTGCTTGTCTAATGCAGTCGCTGAATTAGATGTACTACAAAACTTGGCCGAACGTGCTGACACGTTAAATTATTGCCGTCCGACTATGGACAAGCTGCCTGGTATCGATATCACACAAGGTCGTCACCCCGTAGTAGAGCACGTAATGAAAGACCCGTTCATCGCCAACCCTGTTTTGCTCAATACTAAACGCAAAATGCTAATCATTACTGGTCCTAACATGGGAGGAAAATCCACCTATATGCGCCAAACGGCATTGATTGCGTTAATGGCTCATATCGGAAGTTATGTACCAGCACAGACGGCGACTATCGGGACATTGGATCGCATATTTACTCGAATTGGAGCCTCTGATGATCTCGCTTCTGGCCGTTCTACTTTTATGGTCGAAATGACCGAGACCGCCAATATACTCCACAATGCAACTAACCGAAGTTTGGTGTTAATGGATGAAATTGGCCGTGGAACCAGTACTTATGATGGTCTGTCTCTAGCGTGGGCAAGTGCTGAATGGTTAGCTAAAAAAATCAATTCGTTGACGTTGTTTGCTACGCACTATTTCGAACTAACTGAATTACCAAATCTAATTCCTAACCTTTCCAATGTTCACCTTGATGCGGTTGAGCATGGTGACAATATTGCGTTTATGCATTCCGTGCAGGAAGGAGCTGCCAGTAAATCTTACGGCCTTGCTGTTGCAGCGCTCGCAGGAGTGCCCAAAAACGTCATAAAAAATGCGAGAAATAAATTAACTCAGTTGGAAAAAAACCATATTTCGACTCAACCTCACGCAAAAAGCGCAAGCCAAGATCATGATCATCGAGAAGATCAGCTAAGCTTGATCCCTGAACTGAGCGACGTTGAGAAGCAACTAAGTAATATTAACCCTGATGATCTTACGCCAAAACAGGCGCTCGATATGCTGTATCTATTAAAAAAACAGTTATAGCTGTGGATATAAAGTAAAGGATCAAAAAAGGCGCTGAATCAGCGCCTTTTATATAAAACAAGTTAACCATTAATGATCGTTAGCAAAATCAAACAACGATTCCATGCTCAGACCTTGTTTAAGTAAAATATCTCTTAAACGACGCAGTCCTTCAACTTGAATTTGACGAACACGTTCGCGGGTAAGACTAATCTCACGACCAACATCTTCAAGTGTTGATGGTTCGTAGCCTAAAAGACCAAAACGACGAGCAAGAACTTCTTTCTGCTTTGGATTAAGTTCATCAAGCCAATCAACTAATGATTTCTTAATGTTGTTATCTTCTAGTGCATACTCAGGATTGTAGTTATTCGAATCAGGGATAATATCAACAAGTGATTTATCACCTTCACCACCGATAGGAATATCGACTGAGCTAATACGCTCGTTTAGCTTTAACATCTTGCTAACATCATCGACAGGCTTATCTAATTCAAATGCAATATCTTCAGCGGTAGGCTCATGATCTAGTTTTTGTGATAATTCACGAGCAGTTCGGAGATAAATATTAAGCTCTTTAACTACATGGATAGGTAAGCGAATTGTGCGGGTTTGGTTCATCAATGCACGTTCGATAGTTTGACGAATCCACCAAGTAGCGTAGGTAGAAAAACGGAAGCCACGCTCAGGATCAAACTTCTCTACCGCGCGGATCAAACCTAGGTTACCTTCTTCAATAAGGTCGAGTAACGCTAAGCCTCGATTTGAATAGCGACGTGAAATCTTCACAACTAAACGCAAGTTACTTTCAATCATGCGCTTACGTGCTGCTTCATCACCTCTAAGGGCTCGACGAGCGTACAAGATTTCTTCTTCGGCAGTTAATAATGGAGAAAAACCGATTTCACTCAAGTAGATCTGAGTTGCATCTAGGCTTTTAGTTGAAGTATCAACATCCTCACGAACGGCAGTTTGTTGTTCTTCTGTATGTGAATCAACAGACTCGAGCCCCGCTTGATTTTCTTCGATATCAAACGAAAATTGCTCGACTTTAGTGACTGAATTGCTTTTACTCATATAGCCTCCCCCGGCGAGTTAGCAAGACATTACAACTTAATATGTCGTTATGGCTTATTATTTGTTTCGTGACGTTATTTCAAGTATCGAATTGGATTCATCGATTTTCCTTGATAACGAATTTCAAAATGTAATCTAACACTGCTGGTTCCTGTGCTGCCCATTGTGGCAATCTTTTGTCCTGCAGTTATATTTTGACCTTCTTTCACGAGTAACCTGTCATTGTGTGCGTAAGCACTTAAATAATTATCGTTATGTTTAATGATGACTAAATTACCGTACCCTCTGAGTGCATCGCCTGAATAAACAACAGACCCATCGGCGGTAGCAACAATGGCTTGACCTCGCTGACCAGCAATATCAATTCCTTTGTTTCCTTGATCACCAGTGGAAAATTTAGCTATTACCCTCCCTTTTGTCGGCCAAAGCCAATCTTTGACCTCATTGTTATTTCTTATTTTTGATTGCCTGTCTCGAAAGTTGGAATCTTTATTATTATTAACAGTTTCCTGACTTTCAAAACTACCATACCTTTTTATTTGTTTAGATTCAATACTATTAACTGGATCTTTTTTAACCACATCACTTTTATTTGCTGATATGTTTGAATTCCGCTCATTTTTAGAATTTTTTAATGCGTTCTCTGTTAATGGTTTTCTTTGGGAAACAGCTGATCCAACAACCGATGTAGCCTCTGAAGCCTTGCCAACACTGGGTTTACTTGCTGTTTTAATTGATATATTCGATTGGGACCGAGAGCTGCCATTGGATCTCAATTCAGGATTATCTACTGAATAAGATCGTTTTCCGTATTGTGGAGCTTGATAGGATCGACTCCAAAGACTGAGTTTTTGCCCTGGATATATAGTATATGGTGGGGTTAGTGCATTATAAGCAATAAGATCATTAACATTTTTATCGGTGAGGTAAGAGATAAAATAAAGCGTATCGCCTTTTTTGACTTTGTAATAACTCCCTCTATATTCACCGCGCCCGTTATTGGATTGCCCACTAACATCGGATACAGAGGCAGGAATATAACTTGCGCACCCAACAAGAACAGCAAAAGAGATCGCGAAAAAGATCAATCTAAAAAAGTGTTTTCTCATCAAGCTAGATCGCCTGAAACTAAAGGAACAAATCTGACCATCTCAATAATTTCCGTTTCAAATAAATCTCCAACTCTGACAACGCGCATTAATTGTTGTTCATTTTCACCAACGGGAATAACTAACCTACCACCTTCTGCTAACTGTTCTAATAGCGCTTTAGGTATTGTCGCGGCGGCTGCGGTGACGATAATCGCATCGAACGGCGCTTTAGAATGCCATCCCTGCCACCCATCTCCGTGCTTACTGGAAATATTATAAATATCAAGCTTACGTAAACGCCTTTTTGCATCCCATTGCAATGACTTGATTCGTTCTATTGTACAAACATGATCGACCAATTGAGACAATACCGCTGTCTGATAGCCAGAGCCCGTACCCACTTCCAGTACACGGCTTTCGCGTTGCAGCTCTAATAACTGAGTCATCTTCGCAACCGTATATGGCTGCGAAATGGTTTGCCCAGCACCAATGGGTAATGCATTGTTGTCATACGCCTGATGAAACATCGCCTGAGAAACAAAAATCTCTCTCGGTAATGCATGGATCGCATTTAAAACACTTTGATCAGTAATACCATTCCGAACAAGAAATTCGATCAATTTATCTGCTTGTGGATTTGGCATCGACATCTATCCTTTTAACCAATCTTTCATATCGAGTATTGAGTTGTGGGCGGTGAGATCTACCTGCATCGGCGTTAAGGATACATGCCGTTGTTCAACCGCATAAAAATCTGTCCCTTCACCTGCGTCTTGCTCTTTTCCTGGAGGCCCTAGCCAATATATGTCTTGTCCTCGAGGATCTTTTTGCTTAATCATATTTTCAGCGTGATGACGAGCCCCCAAACGTGTCACTGCAATATCACCGAGTTCTTCGTACGGTACATCGGGTATATTAACGTTAATTAAGCGACGAATTTTTACCGGTTGAGCTATATGTCGTTTTACCAACTTACAGGCAACTCTTGCTGCCGACTCGAAGTTTGTTTGCCCAACCAATGAAAATGCCATTGATTGAATTCCAAGAAAATGCCCTTCCATCGCCGCTGCCACCGTGCCTGAATAAAGCACATCATCACCTAAATTTGCACCATGATTTATTCCTGAAAGCACCAAGTCCGGTAATTGATCTTTCAACAATTCATTCAAACCAAAATGAACGCAATCTGTCGGTGTACCTTGTACAGAATACACATTTGGTTCGATCTGCTCGACACGAAGTGCCTGTTCTAAAGTCAATGAATTTGAGGCCGCTGAGCGATTACGATCCGGTGCCACAATAATAACCTCTGCGAATTCACTCAACGCCGCAGCAAGTGTCCTTATTCCTGTCGCATAAACACCATCATCATTACTCAATAAAATTCTCATTGATCAAATACTCGCTCATGAGGTATTTCTTCTACCACTTCACGCAATACTGATGTTGCATACGCTCCAGCAGGAAGTGAAAAACTTACTATAACGACATTTTTATCAACCTGCCATGTCATGTTTTTTGGGAGTAGTCGAATTGGTCTTCGATCATGGCGCATACGATTCCCACGAATTAGAGACATCAAGTCCTCTTCACTATCGAGGTGAGATTGCTCTAACGCCAAACACGCTTCGGTTGTTGGAAGCTCATTATCTCCCGCAAGGGCGGCTGTGATAGAAGCCTCTCCGTTTACGATCGCTTGGTCAAGCTCTGATTGGTTGTCGGCATTTACTGTTAAATGTGAATCCTTTTGCTCAACGATATCACCAGAAACAACATGTTCAAAACAACCTTGGTCAATACGTTCCGATACAATACGATTAAAAATCCACGAGCGCGCAGCCGACAACAACATGCTGCGCTGATTTTGGTTTCGAGACCGTACGTTATCTTTCCCCCAGCGGCGCGCTTCCGTTAAGTTATTGCCATTTCGCCCAAAACGCTGCGTACCATAATAATTCGGAACGCCTGATGTTGTGATTGCCGTTAACCTAGCGATAACAGATTCAATATCGCTCACTTCAGTTAAACGTATTTCAAATGCATTTCCAGCCAAGTCGCCAGCTTTTAGTTTTTTGTTATGTCGTGTTTGTTCTAAGATTTCAACATGAGGATACTGCGTTAGAAAACCGGTAAAATCAGGTGACTCTGATTTTGGTAAATAGACACTAAGCCACTGCTCGGTTACCGCATGACGATCTTTCAAACCAGCCCACCCTATATCACGAGATTTAACCCCGCATACTTTGGCTAATTCATTGGCGACAAAACTGGTATTTTCACCACGCTTACGCACACGAAGCATTAAATGCTCACCAGAGCCAGTAAGATCGAAACCCAATTGTTCGACCACCTTAAAATCCTCCGCCACGACTTTCAGTTTTGCTTTTGCGTTCGGAGCTCCCAATAAATAAGAGAATGAAGAAAGAATATCGCTCATGATGAATGGTTCCAAAATTGAAAAAAATTATACCCGCAATAGAAGCACAACGGCTTCGCTAGCAATACCTTCTTTACGTCCAGTAAAACCAAGACGTTCGGTTGTCGTCGCCTTAACATTGATCTGAGAAATGTCACACTGTAAGTCATTAGCGATTGTCTGACACATCGCATCAATAAAAGGGGCCATCTTAGGTGCTTGCGCAATGATCGTCACATCCGCATTCCCAAGGCGGTAACCTTTCTCCTGAACTCGGCGATACACATCCTTAAGCAATTCTCGGCTATTTGCGCCTTTCCATTTGTCATCGGTATCCGGAAAGTGACGACCAATATCCCCTTCTGCGATCGCACCTAATAATGCATCACACAAGGCATGCAAGGCGACGTCACCATCGGAGTGAGCAAGTAACCCTTGTTCATAAGGAACAGCAACACCACCTATAATTACTGGACCTTCACCACCAAATTTATGTACATCAAAACCATGTCCAATTCTAAACATCTCATTTCCTTGTTCTACTCAGATAGAACTCTGCTAAAGCGAGATCTTCTGGTTGAGTAATTTTTATATTGCTCGCCTTTCCAGCGACGATTAAAGGTGTTTGCCCTATATATTCAAATGCAGATGCTTCATCGGTAACTTTTTCTCCAGAAGTCATTGCGGTTTCAAGTGCTTGTTTTAAAGAGGCGGCTCTAAAAAGTTGAGGAGTTAGAGCATGCCAAAGCTGCTCTCTCTCAACCGTATGCTGAATTAAGCAACCTTTATCACTACGCTTCATCGTATCTCTGACTGGAGACGCTAAAATCGCTCCAACATGATGACCTTGAGCCTGCTCAATAAGCTCTTCAATATCATCAGTATCAAAGCATGGACGAGCGGCATCATGCACCAATGCCCATTCCGCTAGTTGATGCTCTAATGCATAGTTCAAACCATTTAGGACTGAGTCCGCTCGTTCTTTCCCACCATTAACACGTATTACTCGCGGGTCTGTTGCAATGGACAATGCTGAAAAGTATGGGTCTTTGGCACCAAGTGCGATAACCACAGAATTGATGCTTGGAAGGGCAAGAAGTTTATTTACTGTATACTCCAACACCGTTTTATCCAATAAAGGCAAATACTGTTTTGGTCGATCTGCTTGCATCCGACTTCCAACGCCAGCAGCAGGAACGATTGCGACGATAGAATTATGTGGAATCGAAGAACTATTCATCACCAAATTTTTCCTCACCTAAAATTCGATAGAATGTTTCTTCTTCTTTAATCATTCCCAATTCATTTCGAGCACGCTCTTCTATTGCATCTAATCCTTGGCGAAGATCGTCTATCTCAGCGAACATCTCTTGATTCCGCTCGAAAAGCTTGTCATTCACTTGCGTTTGACTGTCTATCTCACTCGATAACGTTTGATAATCTGAGATCCCATTTTTGCCTTGCCATAAGGTATATTGCAGAACAACCAGCAGCAAAAATAAAACCATCGAAAAAATACGCATAATCTTGACACTATATCGTTGTTCAATACCTTTCCTGATGTCATAAAGGAAGGATCAAAATTAAGGAGGAATACGACACCTTGTATCAACGTCGCCGCCGTGTGCGTCAACGTGATACAAGAAACCATGCTAATTTAGTATCTAGAGCAATATATAAGCAAACAAACCAAAACCAAGCAATAAGCGATAAATCACAAATGGCATCATACCCATACGAGAAATGGCTTTAAGGAACAGGTGAATACACAAATAAGCACTAACAAATGAAGTAATTATCCCTGTTACTAAAAAACCGACATGAACAGGCTCACCACTTACCGCTAACTTCAACCCTAAGTAACTTCCTGCTAAAACAATAATTGGAATCGACATTAAGAAAGAGAATCGTGCAGCAGCTTCACGTGTAAAACCAAGATATAACGCAGCGGTAATAGTTGCACCTGAACGAGACGTTCCCGGAATCATAGCAACAGCTTGTGCAATACCGATAACAAGGGCACTTTTCCATGTTCCTTGGTATTCATCTAAATTTTGCTTAGCGGTTTTATCGACGTACCAAAGTAGTAACCCGAAAACAATCGTGGTCGTCGCAATAACAGTGGCGCTTCTGGCATAAACTTCAATGAGATCTTTCGCTAATAGGCCAAATACACAAGCAGGAATCGTCGCTAAAATAATAAGCCATGCCAATTTCGCTTCTTTACTTCGATCACCTTTAAAAATAGAACCAATAAAGGCACTCAATAAACTGACCACTTCTTTGCGGAAGTAAATCACAACCGCGGCAAGTGTTCCGACATGAACAGCAACATCAAACGATAAGCCTTGATCTTCCCAACCAAGAATTGCCGAAGGCAGAATTAAATGAGCAGAGCTCGAAATAGGTAAGAATTCAGTTAAGCCTTGAATTAACGCCAGTATAAACGCTTCAAAATAGTTCATTGTTATTCTCTTTTTATATTAAATTTTAAACCACGGCTTAATCGCCGATAAAATCTCTAAATTATTAAACTCTACCCAGATATCCTTAACCGAACGTCCATCTCCGGGAATAACACGTTCGGGACAAAGCTCATAAAGCGGCTGGATAACAAAAGGGAATTGATAGATATCCTGTCGTGGAACCTTAACCGTTTCGTTACAGATACAATCACCGAATAGAAGGATATCTAAATCTATCGTTCTAGACTGCTTCTTTTGAGCATCTTGCGGTCGACCTAATTGCCATTCTATCTTTCTCAATTCATCAGAAAATTGTTCTAATGTGTGCTTCGTCGTGACTTCTACAACAAGATTAAAAAAGCTATCACCATCAAATCCAAACGCTAGTGATTCATAGATTGTGGACCAACGTGCCGCCGGATCTAAGGCGATCATAGCTCGAATGGCTTTCTCTATATGTTGATGCTTTTCAATATTCGACCCAATACCAACATAAGTAATCGTCACACATTGCCTCGTTCGATCACAACACCAACACCGCTGGCTTGTGCTATAGCATCGGGTTTTGTTAAGCGGATTTTAACCCAAGGAACGTTAAACTTAGTCATGATGATCTCAGCGATCTCTTCAGCGACTCTTTCAACCAATAAAAAACGCCCTTGTTCGATGTGATCAATGACCGTTTGGCTAACAACCGAATAATCCAAAGCATCTTGAACATCATCACTTTTACCTGCGAGACGATTATCATGAGCCATCTCAATATCAAGCACTAATTTTTGTTTAATCTGTTGTTCCCAGTCATACACTCCAATTGTCGTGATGACTGTCAGTTGCTCAATAAATACCTTATCCATAATACCCTTTTTCCAAACAACACATTTCCCACGAGCACCAGTATCACGACGACAGGTCGGATACCCTTATCCTACAATTAAGCGTACTATAATCATTCAAATTGGCTTACTCGACACTTCATAAATATCGCAATTGGATACGTAAACAAAAGCGACAAGATATAATAGTCGAAAAAGAGGTAAAATTGTGAATTCCATTACAATTTATCAGCTAATTTTAGTGAAGAATAGTGACGATAAAGTCATAGTGAGTCATCTCAATAATAGAGAGTCTAGCCTTAGATGTCGCCTTTTATCTTGTTGATTATTGTTGCTTCTTATTTGATCGGTTCGGTATCTAGCGCGGTCTTGATCTCTCGCATCAAACATCTACCAGACCCTCGACAACAAGGTTCAAAAAACCCTGGAGCCACAAATGTTCTCCGACTAGGTGGGAGCCGTATCGCTGCATTCGTACTTTTTTGTGATGTACTAAAAGGTATGATTCCAGTATGGGGCAGCTATTATTTAGGTATCAGCCCTGTACTACTTGGTGTTATTGCCATAGCCGCATGTTTGGGGCATATCTACCCGATATTCTTTAACTTTCAAGGTGGAAAAGGTGTCGCGACCGCCTTAGGTGCCATTGCTCCAATTGGGTTTTCTCTCACTTCTATGATCGTTGCAACTTGGTTAAGTGTTGCCTTTATATTCCGCTATTCATCATTAGCCTCGATCACTAGTGCGATTCTCGCTCCACTTTATACGTGGCTAGTCAATCCTCAATATACCTTGCCTGTCGCAATGCTCTGCTGCTTAATTCTATTTCGCCATCAAGACAACATGAAACGCTTGCTCGCGGGAAACGAACCAAAAATTGGGAAAAGATCCGCTATTTGATCCAAAAGAGATTAGACTTACTGATTAAACGACCACATTCCTTGAGACTGGCACTATGACTTGGTTTTCTATGCTGGCACTTTGTGCTTCGGCAAATGCTTCAATTGATATTGATTGTGATTCTGTTCACCAAACCTATATTCAAGAACTATCACAACTAGAGCTGACCACGACGGACATCGATGCAATCACCCGAACCGCTTACGCCGAAGCCGCCAACCAAGGTTCATTAGGTCTTTCTGGTGTTGTGTTTACGATTTTAAATCGCAAAATCAGTGGCAAGTTTTCAGATTCAATAAAAAGCATTATTAACAGTAATAATCAGTTTGAACCCGTCACTGTAGCCGGTGGTTGGGAAAAATTACCACAGCCAACATTAGAGCAACGTGCTCGTATCGAAACGATAATTGAATTAGCTCAAAGTGGATATATGTCCGATCCTACTCATGCGGCATTGTATTTTCAAAATACCCAGATCGTCGCAAAAAGAGTTGAGGAAGGGTCGGTATCGGGGCACCTTGAACATTTTGGTAATGCCCCAATTTCAGCCAGTATTGCTGATCATACCTTTTATTCGATTATGTGCCTCTCAGAAGCGGAAGAAACGCCTTCAACCTCTAAAAGCTTAACCTCTTTTCCTTTACTGAAAAGCCCTCTGAGCAATGGTGTCAAACAGCTAAGAGGCAGTAACAATTCGAAATAACGCCTCTCTACCGCTTAAAACCTTACCCAAGATTATGAGCAAAGAAAGCATTGAGATGAGACGTCACCTCTGCGCTCGATTCAAGTACACTCATGTGCCCAGTATTCGCAAGTACTTTTAGTTCACTGCCCGTGATCGCATCATTCATTAAGTACGATTCCAACGGTGGGCGTGCTCGATCTTCCGATCCAGATATAATCAATACCGGTAATGCAAATTTCTCAATATCTTCAAAGCGCTCGGGACGAGAATACATTACCTTGCCAACATCAACCCATGAATGGATCTCAAGCTCGGTTGCATTTTTCAACTTATTCTCGAATTCAGCCACATAACCTTCTGACTGTTCTAGTGCATATGTTGAAAAATAGAGTGGAAGCAATGGCGTAATAACCTCATCGGAAATCTGACTCTCTTGCTTCATACGGTGAAACCAATCGTTATATTTGGTGCAATTGACCTCAGGTTCGAAGCCAACAAATGTATTCAGTAAAACCAAACTTTTAACCCGCTGTGGAACCAACATGGTTAGCTCCACGCTCCACATTCCGCCTAGTGACATGCCTGCAAGTGAAAAGTCTTCAATATCCAATGAATCAAGCAATGCTAAAACATGTTTTGCATAGTCGGTTAAGTCGAAACCAGAATAAGGAAGAGGGTCGGATAAACCATGCCCAAAAAAATCGGGAATAATACAGCGGTAAGATTGGCTAAGCTCAGCGACCTGCTCTCGCCACATCTCACAATCCCAAAGATAATCGTGGCCAAATACGATCACGTCTCCCTGACCAATGTCTTGGTAATGCATACTTTGACCATTAACGACAAAAACCGGCATATCTAATCCTTTTGAGCAGAACTTACGGGGCTGAGTTGATCTATTGGCCAGCGAGGAACCGCTTTGACTTCCAAATCATTGGTCTCGTTATTTTTCAATCTCTGCATGCCTGCAAACGCAATCATGGCACCATTATCGGTACAAAATTCAGTTCGAGGATAAAACACCTCTCCTCCAATCTTCTTTGCAAGTTGGCCTAGTGACTCTCGCAATTGAACATTGGCACTCACGCCGCCAGCGATAACGATTCTTTTCATACCTGTTTGTTCTAGGGCGCGACGACACTTAATCACAAGAGTCTCACACACTGCTTCTTGGAATGCATACGCAATATCCGCTCGAGTTTGATCATCGTTATCATTAGAAGCAATCGTGTTTGCAGTGAAGGTTTTTAGACCTGAGAAACTCATATCAAGACCTGGTCGGTCAGTCATCGGGCGTGGAAATTTAAAGCGGCCGGGCGTTCCATTTGTTGCCAATTTAGCGAGTAATGGTCCACCTGGATAATCAAGCCCCATTAATTTCGCCGTTTTATCGAAAGCCTCACCAGCAGCATCATCAACTGACTCGCCAAGAATTGTGTACGCACCAATACCATCGACTTGAACGATCATACTATGACCACCGGAAACCAAAACCGCGACAAACGGAAACTCTGGCGGTGTATCTTCTAACATTGGGGCAAGTAAATGCCCTTCCATATGGTGAACCGCGACAGCAGGAACATTCCATGCGTAGGCCAAACTACGTCCAATGGTCGCACCAACCAATAGTGCCCCAACAAGACCAGGTCCAGCCGTGTAGGCAATACCATCAATATCTTTTTTGGTACAACCGGCTTCCTCTAAAGCAGCATTAATAAGAGGGATAGTTTTTTTTACATGATCACGAGAGGCAAGTTCAGGCACTACCCCACCATAATCTGCGTGCAGTTTTACTTGGCTATATAGCTGATGAGATAACAACCCTTTTTCATCATCATAAATAGCGATTCCAGTCTCGTCACACGAGGTCTCAATACCAATAATGCGCATAATTAATTCGCTACACTTTTCTCATCAGATAGAAATTGGCGACATGTTACCTTGGCTTGTGTCGACAGACAAATTTTGTCTTCGTTAAAATTAGACAAAGTGCTTTACAAAGCCCATTCGTTCAGATTAAAATTCCGCACCATTTTTGATCTAGCTGGTTAAAGGTCCGATACGAGTCAAGCGATACCGTATTTCTCTGTATCTAGACTAGAAGAAAC
Organism: Vibrio phycocola; assembly: GCF_053850235.1. Taxonomy (NCBI): domain Bacteria; kingdom Pseudomonadati; phylum Pseudomonadota; class Gammaproteobacteria; order Vibrionales; family Vibrionaceae; genus Vibrio; species Vibrio phycocola. Next base: position 20,120 of record NZ_JBSQDJ010000019.1, read on the forward strand.
CAGAATTAACGAATAACCCCTGAGGTGAAAGGCATATGCCAATAGTTAAAGTACGTGAAAACGAACCGTTCGACGTTGCATTACGTCGTTTCAAACGCTCTTGCGAAAAAGCAGGAATTCTTTCTGAAGTGCGCAACCGTGAGCACTATGAAAAGCCTACTACAGTTCGTAAACGCGCTAAAGCAGCTGCTCAAAAGCGTCATGCTAAGAAGCTAGCTCGCGAAAACGCTCGTCGCGTTCGCCTGTACTAATAACTGATTCCAACTAAGGATTTAGTTATGGCTCTGATTGAACGACTCAAAGAAGAGCAAAAATTAGCGATGAAAGCCAAGGACAAATTGCGCCTTGGCACTATTCGTTTAGCCCTGTCAGCAATTAAACAACGTGAAGTTGATGAACGTATAACGCTCACTGACGATGATATTGTTGCAATACTGACAAAAATGGTTAAACAACGTCGCGATTCTGTCGCTCAGTATGAAAACGCAGGTCGTAGTGATCTTGCTGAAGCAGAAAGTGCTGAAATTGCAATACTTGAAGATTTCATGCCTCAAGCGTTAAATGACAATGAAGTTGCTGAGCTAATCAAAGCGGCAATTGAAACGTCTGGCGCTTCTAGCATGCAAGATATGGGTAAAGTAATGGCTGTGCTTAAACCGCAAATACAGGGACGTGCAGATATGGGTAAAGTTAGCGGACTGGTTAAGTCTAATCTAGCTTAATATCCATCACAAAGATTAATAAGCCGTGTTATTCTTACGAATGCACGGCTTGTTTGCATTTAACTCAATCAAATTGGATGTTTCTTTTTAGGTTTTATGGCCGGACATATTCCTCGTACTTTTATTGATGATCTCCTAGCTCGACTTGATATTGTCGACATCGTAGACGCGCGGGTGAAACTTAAAAAGAAAGGAAAAAACTACTCTGCGTGTTGTCCATTCCATAACGAAAAAACCCCTTCATTTAGCGTTAGTCAGGAAAAGCAGTTTTATCACTGTTTTGGCTGTGGTGTACACGGTAATGCTATCGACTTTATTATGGAGTTTGAACGACTCGATTTTGTTGAAGCAATTGATGAACTTGCGGGTGTATTGGGTATAGAAGTTCCTCGAGAACAACGCCCTGGAACTCGAGCAAATGACAACACACCAAGAGTGAGTAGTGATACCAAGCGATCACTTTATGATCTACTTGAAAGTGCAGCTCAGTTTTATCGTCAACAATTAAAAAAACCGGCAGCGAAACAAGCTATTGATTACTTGAAAGCTCGCGGGGTTTCCGGAGAAATAGCTCAAAAATTTGGAATTGGATACGTCCCAGATGAGTGGGATTCTATTCGCCAACAATTTGCCACTTCTAAACAAAGCGAAGATATGTTGCTTGATGGCGGTTTGTTGATTGAAAATGATCGTGGTAATCGATACGACCGTTTTCGTGGTCGGGTTATGTTTCCAATTCGAGATCGTCGCGGCCGCGTGATTGGGTTTGGAGGTCGAGTATTAGGAGATGGAACGCCTAAATATTTAAACTCACCTGAAACTCCAATTTTCCATAAAGGCAAAGAGCTCTACGGTTTGTATGAAGTGTTGCAAACCTATCGTGAACCAAAGCAGATTTTGGTCGTAGAAGGGTATATGGATGTCGTCGCATTGGCACAATTCGATGTCGATTACGCCGTTGCTTCATTGGGTACGTCAACAACCGGCGATCATCTTCAGTTACTCTTTCGTCAAACCAATACTGTCGTATGTTGTTATGATGGGGACCGAGCTGGACGTGAAGCAGCTTGGAGAGCATTAGAAAATGCGTTGAGTTACCTCAAGAGTGGCAATATTCTCAAATTTTTATTTTTGCCTGATGGGGAAGATCCAGATAGTTACATTCGCCAATATGGGCAAGAAGCATTTGAACAACAAGTTCAGGAAGCACAACCACTCTCTGTATACTTATTTAATCATCTCCTTCAACAAGTCGATGTTGGTAATAATGAAGGTAAAGCAGCATTAGAAGCGCTTGCATTGCCTCTTATTTTTAAGATTCCCGATGAATATTTGCAATCTCAACTTTTGAAATTGCTCGAACAAAAAACGGGAGTTTATAAAAAACCTGTTGTAAATAAAGAGGATAACCGAACACCTCAACCACATAGAGAAATAAAGCGGACACCAATGAGAGAAGTGATTGCTTTGCTTCTGCAAAATCCGAGCTATGCTCAAAGGGTACCGGATCTAAGCAGCGTAAGAACATTACCTATTCCAGGTCTCACTTTATTAATTGAGGTAGTTGAAAATTGTCGAAATTATCCCCATATAACAACAGGCCAGTTACTTGAGTACTGGCGAGGAAATAAAAACGAGCCTTTGGTATCTCGGCTAGCAAGCTGGGAGATACATATTAATGAAGAAAACCAAGAAGAGCTGTTTTTAGACTCACTAGATAAAATACTTGCACAGTGCATAGAAAAACAAATTGAAGATTTGCAGGCTAGAGAGCGAAGTGTCGGTTTATCATCCGATGAGAAAAGGGAGCTGTTAGCTCTAATGCTAGATTTAAAAGCGTAACCCTTATCTTATAGTCAGCAATTTAGAAATTTGTTATCATACGTGGTTTGCATTTCGCATACTTATTCCGTCACCAGATATGAAGTTGGATACCGTCTATGGATCAAAATCCGCAGTCACAGCTAAAATTACTTGTTATTAAAGGCAAGGAACAAGGCTATCTGACATACGCCGAAGTAAATGACCACTTACCTGCAGAGATCGTAGATTCTGAACAGGTAGAAGATATTATTCAGATGATCAATGACATGGGCATAAAAGTAGTTGAAACTGCTCCTGATGCCGATGATCTTGCTCTTAATGACGACACTGCAGTTACTGATGAAGACGTAGCTGAAGCTGCTGCTGCTGCACTTTCAAGCGTTGAAAGTGAAATTGGCCGAACGACCGATCCCGTCCGCATGTATATGCGTGAAATGGGTACTGTTGAACTTCTTACTCGCGAAGGCGAAATCGATATAGCAAAACGTATCGAAGAAGGGATCAACCAAGTTCAACGTTCTGTCGCTGAATACCCAGGAACCATTCCTTACATTCTTGAACAATTCGATAGAGTGCAAGCTGAAGAGCTTCGTCTTACCGATTTGATTTCAGGCTTTGTCGACCCTGATGCAGATGAGACTGCAGCACCAACCGCCACACATATCGGTTCGGAGCTGACAGGTTCAAATCTTGCTGATGAAGATGACACTGAAGAAGATAAAGACAAAGATGATACGGATGATGAGGACGATGAGGAAGAAGATACTGGTATCGATCCTGAATTCGCCGCAGAGAAGTTTAATGACCTTCGTTCTCGCTTCCAAAATTACCAACTAGCTCTCAATGAGCATGGTGATGGAAGTAAGCCATCGAAAGAAGCTTCTGAATTGGTATTGGACGCATTCCGTGAATTCCGTTTAACACCCAAGCAGTTTGATCATTTAGTTCGAAACCTTCGTACGTCAATGGATCGTGTTCGTACCCAAGAACGCTTAATTATGCGTTCTGTGGTTGAATACGCAAAAATGCCGAAAAAAGCATTTGTTCAAGCTTTTACAGGTAATGAATCAAGCGAAGAATGGTTAGATACTGTTTTAGCTTCTGATAAACCTTACGCTGAAAAAATTCGCCTCAATGAGGATGATATTCGTCGTTCGATCCAGAAGCTAAAATCAATCGAAGAAGAAACTTCTTTAAAAGTCGTACGTATTAAAGACATCAGCCGTCGCATGTCAATCGGTGAGGCAAAAGCTCGTCGTGCGAAAAAAGAGATGGTTGAAGCGAACTTACGTCTGGTTATTTCAATCGCGAAAAAATACACTAACCGCGGCTTGCAATTCTTAGATTTAATCCAAGAAGGCAACATTGGTTTGATGAAAGCGGTTGATAAATTTGAATACCGTCGTGGTTACAAGTTCTCGACTTACGCCACTTGGTGGATTCGTCAGGCGATTACTCGCTCCATTGCAGACCAAGCACGAACAATTCGTATTCCAGTTCACATGATTGAAACAATCAATAAACTGAATCGTATTTCTCGTCAGATGTTGCAAGAGATGGGCCGCGAGCCTCTGCCAGAAGAGCTAGCAGAACGCATGCAAATGCCAGAAGACAAAATTCGCAAGGTCCTTAAGATTGCGAAAGAGCCAATCTCGATGGAAACACCGATAGGCGATGATGAAGATTCTCATCTAGGTGACTTTATCGAAGATACTACGTTAGAGCTTCCATTAGACTCAGCAACAGCAACCAGTCTACATGTCGCGACACGTGATGTTCTTTCAGGTTTAACGCCACGTGAAGCTAAAGTTCTGCGTATGCGTTTCGGTATCGACATGAACACTGACCACACACTTGAAGAAGTGGGTAAACAGTTTGATGTTACACGTGAACGTATCCGTCAGATTGAAGCAAAAGCGTTACGTAAACTGCGTCACCCTAGCCGCTCAGAAACTCTGCGCAGCTTCTTAGACGAGTAAATAACCATCAATCTGAACAAAAGGTGAGCTCCGCTCACCTTTTTTGTATCGAATTGTTCTAAGTGAATAAAATCTAAACAGATTTAACCCATATTCTCTCTAGACACCCAACTCGGGTTCACCTATAATCGTTGACCTATTTGGGGCCTTTAGCTCAGTTGGTTAGAGCGTCCGACTCATAATCGGCAGGTCCTGGGTTCGAGTCCCGGAAGGCCCACCAAATTTTAAAAGGTTAGTATCCAATATGGCTACTAACCTTTTTTCTTTCCTACTTTCCTTGCCCACATAAGCCATATCAACTTTGCTAACTAAACAACATATGTATCAACACACGATGTCAAAGATAAACGATAAAACTCTATTCGACAGATCCACTAAAAACTATCTATAAATCGTCGTTTCTATGTTCAAGAATTGCGAAAAAATGAGACAAGAGAAACTTTTATCATGAGCTTTACCAAAATTTAACTTAGCAAGGTTATTTAAAGATAACATTGAAATAGAACGGTAAAGTTAGTGAATATTTATCGAAGTCATACCGAAGCTCAACGTCACCAGAACGGCACCAGTCGACTGGAGCGAGCTCAGATTTAATTAATCGGAAATTCTCTTTATGAAATTAAAGTCATTTATCGCGATTCTGTTTTCTATCTCGATATCATCTCAGGCAGCAGAAGAGTTACATCAAACTGAATTTACTTTCGAAGATTTAAAAGCACTCGCAAAAGCTTCGGCGGAAAAGCCATACTCTGCACCGGTTGTTCCCTCGAGGGAATTAATAGAAAAAATTGATTACGACCAACACTGGAAAATACGCTTTAAAGAAGATGAAAGCTTGTATGCTAGTGGGAAAAAGGCACCCATACAGTTATTTTACCCTGGCCGCTACTTCCCAGAACCGGTAAAAATCTATATCAGAGACGATAAGAATATCGCCGATGAAGTCCCTTTCAGTAACGAATTTTTTGATATGCCATCCGATAGTCCTGCTCATGATTTACCTGAAGGATTCGGATTTGCAGGTTTTAGAATTATGCGACCAAATATGAAGCCTGATTGGGTTTCTTTTTTGGGTGCATCCTATTTTCGTACCGATGGGCCAGAGGGACAATATGGGCTATCAGCACGAGGTATTGCCATAAATACAGGTATGAATCAGCCTGAAGAGTTCCCTCGGTTTTCTGCGTTTTGGCTTGGTCCAGCAGAGCATAGAGGAGAGAGCTTGACAGTGTGGGCACTGCTTGAAGGGCCATCAATAACTGGCGCATATCGCTTTGGTTTAGCCAAAGACAACAAAAAAGCCAAAGGACATGTTACGTCTGTTTCGGCTCATTTATATATGCGTGCCGATGTTGAACGATTAGGGATAGCACCGCTAACCAGCATGTATTGGTACTCACAAAGAGACAAAACAATCGCTAAAGACTGGCGCCCAGAAATTCACGATAGTGATGGTCTCGCTATCCATACAGGGACTGGCCAACACATTTGGCGGCCACTGAATAATCCTCACTCGGTTTCAACCAACAGCTTTACTGATGAAAACCCAAAGGGATTTGGACTGATTCAGCGAGATCGTAACTTCGACAACTACCAAGATGATGGCGTATTTTACAACAAGCGCTCTTCTGCGTGGATTAAACCTAATGGCGATTGGGGAAGAGGTGTTGTACAGCTCGTAGAAATTCCAACAAAAGATGAAACTTTCGATAATATCGTTGCCTACTGGGTACCAGAAAAACAAGCCCGTAAAGGAGAAGAGTTTTCCTTTTCTTATGACATCGAATGGCGCCCTGTTGATCCGAAATCAAAACAGTTAGCCAGTGTTTCTGATACCAGACAAGGGTTAGGCGGAATTCCCGGTCAACCGATTCCTGAAGGTGTCAACAAAATGGTCATTGATTTTGAAGGACCTAGATTGAAAGGGCTCAATCGCGAAAGTGGCGTTAAACCCGTAGTAAAAGCGAGCAACGGTGAAATATTAGAACCTATCGGAGCTTACCCTATCGTAGGAACAAACAAATGGCGATTGGCCTTCGACTACAAGCAAGAAAATAGCGACCCAGCTAACATCCAAGCGTATTTGATGCATGAAGACGAGGTTATATCTGAAACTTGGGTTAGTGATGTAACTGTAACTATTGATTAAGCCAATATGTGCAGTATATAAAACAAAAATAGCCTACTTTTCAGTAGGCTATTTTATTGATAGGTACGGAAAGTTATTTAGTGCGTACTCTCTAATGGCTTCCCATCCAGTTCCGGCTTTTCTTGTTCAGCCATCGCCTCATTGCGTTCTTTAATTTCTTTCCAAAGATCCGCATTTTTGATACCAAGCTTATCAGGGTCAAAAATTGGATTTAGACCTGCTTTTTTCTGAGCTTCGTAGTCTTTCAAACAAACTAATGCTGGCTTCTGTAAGATAAGAATGGCGACAATATTTAACCAAGCCATCAGACCAACACCAACATCGCCTAATCCCCATGCGACACCAGCACTATGTACAGTTCCATAACCAACCGATGCTAGAAACATCAACTTCATCAGTAACGTCAGCCAAGGGCGTTTCGTCGTACGGTTTATATAAGAGATATTAGAATCCGCCATGTAGTAATAAGCAAGCATGGTCGTAAATGAAAAGAATAATAGAGCTAACGCAACGAAGCTTGCGCCAAACCCCGGTAGAGCAGACTCAACGGCAGCTTGAGTAAAACCAGGACCAGCACTTACGCCAGCCAGCCCTTCAACTAACATTGTTCCATCAGCCGCATGCACATTGTAGCTATTGGTTGCTAGCAGCATAAATGCCGTTGCAGTACACACAAACAGAGTATCAATATAGACAGAGAAAGCTTGTACATATCCTTGTTTTGCTGGGTGCGATACTTCTGCTGCCGCTGCTGGGTGAGGACCGGTACCCTGACCTGCTTCGTTGGAATACACTCCACGCTTAACACCCCATTGAATAGCCATACCAATCATAGCGCCAAAACCAGCATCAAACCCGAAAGCACTATTTAAGATCAGCATGATCATTTCCGGAATCTTCGAAGCATTCATAGCAACAATAACTACCGCGATGAAGATGTAAACAAGCGCCATAAATGGCACAACGACTTCGGCAAACGCTGCAATACGTCGTACACCACCAAAGATAATAAACGCAAGACCAATAACAATTACCGCGGCGGTAATAACTGGAGAAATCCCCCACGCATTTTCCATACCTGAAGCAATACTATTGGCCTGAACACCCGGTAAAAATAATCCAGTCGCGATTGCAGTCGCTACCGCAAATACCCATGCATACCATTTCAGTCCCATTGCTTTTTCTATATAAAATGCAGGGCCACCACGATACTGACCATTATCATCTTTCTCTTTGTAAATCTGACCGAGCGTCGATTCAACATAGGCGGTAGATGCTCCAAGAAAAGCAACCATCCACATCCAAAAGACAGCTCCTGGACCACCAAATGCGATTGCAGTTGCCACACCCGCAATATTACCAGTTCCAACTCGCCCCGAGAGTGACATAGCTAATGCTTGAAAAGAAGAGATACCTGCTGGAGACTTCTCTCCTTTAAACATCAGATGAAGCATCTCTTTAAATCCACGAACCTGCATGAATCGAGTTCTGATTGAAAAATACAATCCAGCTCCCAAACATAAATAGATCAGAGCTGGGCTCCAAATTATTCCATTTAAAAATCCTATTACGCTTTCCATTTTTCTTGTTACCTTAAAGTAGTTTTTTATATCGATATAGTTAATATAAACACTGCAAAAATAGCGCCATAATTCAAAACAACATCAAATACCACCAATAACGACATAAAAAGAAGTTTATATAACTATAAAAATTCAAACTTAAGGATTGGATAATAATCTTCTACAACGAAACTAAGCTTCCTAATTAAATGCACCAATTCAAAGCAAAAACATGAAGATTTTTATTTTTGCACCATTATTAATCATGATCACATTAGGTTCGTTTAATATTCAGAAATGAAAAAACCCAGCCACGAATATCAAATGGCTGGGTCTTGGGTTTTATTAATCTTCTTATCTAAAAAGACGGAAGGAGATAGAAAGCTTAGTTACTCAATAGTGCTTCTTTAGGTGCTACATATTCAAGATTACGGCTTTCAGCAACAGACTGATTCGTGATTTGACCACGGAATACGTTTAAGCCATTCAACAAGTGCTGATCATTCAGCAATGCATCTTTATAACCTTTGTCTGCTAACGCGACAATATATGGCAACGTTGCGTTATTTAGAGCAAATGTAGAAGTTCGAGCAACGCCACCTGGCATGTTAGCGACACAGTAATGGACAACGTCATCAACGATATAAATTGGATCTTGGTGGGTTGTTGCTTTTGATGTTTCTGCACAGCCGCCCTGATCGATAGCAACATCGACGATTACCGAACCCGGTTTCATTTTTTTGATCAATTCACGAGTAATCAGTTTAGGCGCAGAAGCACCAGGAAGAAGTACTGAACCAACAACAACTTCTGACGTCGTCGCATGTTTTTCAATACTATCCGCTGTCGAATAAACCGTTTTAATACGACCTTGATAAATAGCATCCACTTCACGTAATGCATCAGTATTTCTATCTAGAATGACGACCTCAGCACCAACACCAACGGCCATTTGTGCTGCGTTACGTCCAACAACACCAGCACCAATTATCGTTACTTTAGCAGGCTCAACTCCCGGAACACCACCAAGTAACATGCCGCAACCACCATGAGATTTTTCTAATGATGCCATTGCCGCTTGAATCGCCATACGTCCAGCAACTTCAGACATAGGAGCGAGCAAAGGAAGAGTTTTCTTATCGCTTGTTACTGTTTCGTAAGCAATACATACGGCTTTGCTTTTAATTAAGTCTTCGGTTTGTTCTGCATCAGGGGCAAGGTGTAAATAGGTAAATAAAATTTGATCTTCACGTAACATCGCACGCTCAACGGCTTGTGGCTCTTTTACTTTTACGATCATTTCACTTTCTGCAAAGACAGTTGCAGCATCTGGAGCAATGTCCGCACCAGCATCAAGGTAATCTTGGTCGCTAAAACCAATTCCTATTCCAGCAGATGTTTCGATCAAAATACGGTGACCACGGCCACTCAATTCTTTAACACTCGCAGGTGTCATTCCAACACGGTATTCGTGATTTTTAATTTCTTTAGGTACGCCAATTAGCATTGCTATCTCCAAAATAAGGTGTGATTAATAAAACCAACGCAATTAAAAGATAAATAAACCACAAAATCAACACTAACATAGTGATATGAACTGGGTATTTTTGGTGCAAGCAGTGTAACAAACCTAAAAATTAAAAAAATATGAACAAAAACACCACTTAAAATTTAAATTTAAGTGTCTATTACTAATTATGGGGCAAAAAAAAGATGCTCTTTATTTGTACATTTATCAATACGCACGATTCTAGTGCACTGTAGAATGAGTTAGAAAAAGGAAAAGTGAGTAGCTAAAAAAGTAGGAAAGGAATGCGAGTTTTAAGGTGTCGATCCAAAAAAATAGGCACTCCATTGCAAGAGTGCCTAACTATCATAACGAAGAAGAAAGAGTGCGTTTAAGCTTGCTCTGTACTTTCTTCTTTCTCTTCAACGCCAGTATTTTTTGCTGGATTATGTTGATAATATTCAACATCTTGCGCAGGCTCAATATAGTTACCCAGAATAATATCAGCCGCTTTTTCTGCAACCATCATCGTTGGTGCATATAAGTTACCATTGGTGATGACTGGGAAGATAGACGCATCGACAACTCGTAGGTTTTTAACCCCGTGAACTTTCAACTCACCATCAACCACGGCCATCTCATCGTACCCCATTTTACAGGTACAACTTGGGTGATAAGCACTTTCACCATCACGAGCGACAAAATCAAGAATCTCTTCATCAGTCTGTACATTCGGTCCTGGTGCAAGTTCTTCACCACGTAAGTCATCAAATGCAGGCTGTTCAATGATATTACGAGTACAACGAATCGCTTCTACCCACTCTTTACGCTCTTGCTCAGTCGAAAGATAGTTAAATAGGATTTCAGGTTTTTCATCTGGATCACTCGATTTAATCTTCACGTGACCACGAACATCGGTATTCATAGGGCCAACGTGCAACTGGAAGCCATGTCCATCACGTGGTGCACTACCATCGTAGCGAATTGCTAACGGTAAGAAATGGTACTGAAGGTTAGGATACGCAACTTCATCATTTCCGCGAATAAAACCGCCCGCTTCAAAATGGTTGGTTGCCGCATTCCCTTTACGATGAAATAGCCAATCGAAGCCAATTTTTGGTTGGTTGTACCATTTGAGCGCTGGGTAAAGGCTAACAGGTTGCTTACACGTATATTGAACATAAAGCTCTAAGTGATCCTGAAGGTTCTCACCAACACCGGGTAAATGGTGAACTGGATCAATACCCAATGCCTTCAACTCTTCTTTATTACCAATACCCGACAATTGCAGGAGTTTAGGAGAGTTAATAGCGCCGCCACATGAAATAATTTCACCACCATAAACCGTATTTGTTTTATTGCGACGTTTAAACTCAACACCAATAGCCGTTTTATCATCAAAAATAACACGACTTGCTGTAGCACCCGTTAATACCGTCAAGTTCTTACGGTTTTTAACCGGATGTAAATACGCACGTGCAGCGCTTAAACGACGACCTCGGTAGATATTTTGGTCAAACGCACCGAAACCTTCCTGTTGATAACCATTAACATCATCGGTTAAAGGATATCCCGCTTCTTGCGTAGCTTTAAAAAACGCTTCAAATAGAGGGTTATCGCAAGCAGCAGTAGAAATTGAGAGTGGACCATTATCTCCGTGGTATTTATTCGCACCTTTTAAACGCGTTTCAAATTTACGGAAATAAGGCAAACAGTGCTTATAGTCCCAATTATCTAAGCCTTCATGGCCGCCCCACTTTTCATAATCCATTGCGTTGCCGCGGATATAAATCATGCCATTAATACAGCTACTACCGCCGAGAACTTTCCCTCTAGGATGGGCTATTTTTCGGTTATGCATATGAGGTTCAGGTGCCGATTCATACAACCAATTATACGTACCATCGGTAAGTAGGTAAGTCAGTGCTGCCGGCATGTGAATACGAAAATCAAATCGATAATCGGGACGCCCAGCTTCTAATACCAAGACTTTATTTTCTGGGTTTGCACTTAACCGGTTAGCCAGTACACAGCCCGCCGAACCACCACCTACGATGATGTAATCGTAATTCTGTTCCGCCATGAAATATTAACTCCTCAACTTAATCTTTTAAAAAATATAAAAATGTAATTCTTTGCGTAATAAATTTATGATGAACGTCGTTGCAGACATTCATGTAACAGTAAGTAGTGCCTACTAATGGAACCTTGTAGCTTAATGGGCTCTTGATGAATAATTTGTTCTGCGGTATAGCGCCAGTTCTCTACTGTTTTTAATAAGAAATATGGATCGTCGTACAGGTTGTTGTCGTAGGAACCAAAACCTTGTTGCATCGCATGCATCACCCATTCAAACACCGCATTTCTCGCCATTTCAGCCAGCATCAAATTTAACTTGCGATCCGTTTCGGCCAATTCAAAAAAATCCACTGGAGTTTGCTTTGCGATATGTTCCATATGTTCAACCAAAGACAGCATTTTAGATTTCTGCTCTTCAGTCGCTCGAGTCATTGCCAATAACGCTACGCTCTGGTCAATGCTCTCTCTAAACTCAGATATTTCATTGGGGTTGATATGCTTTTGCTTAAGGAACAAGGCTAAGGATTCACTGATATTTGAAACTTCTACTTGTTTGATAAACGTGCCACCTTTCGGCCCTTTACGTATTTCAACCAATCCTTTTTGTTTTAAAGCACTAATCGCTTCTCTAATAACGCCACGCCCGGTACCAAATTGCTGCTGAAGCTCCCTTTCACTAGGAAGGCTATCACCATGTTGCAGCGTTTCATTTAATATGGCGGATTCAATCTGAAGGGTAATGTCTTCACTAGCGCGTCCAGCTTGAGCGGGCATAAATAGAGCGGGTCTACTTTGCTTATCCATGATGAATTTACTCTCTCTACATTATCAAATCACAATGGTACTACCAATATAGTATCATTTATAAATAAAATGGTAAAATAGAGCAAAACTCAAACAAAAGTAAACACATTGGTACTACCTAAATAAAAATAACATATTTCCCTTGTGAGGGAATCGCTAATAAAGTAAACATAACAAACCCATTAAATGAATAAAATTCAATAACTTAACTAACAACCAATTAACTATAAACTCGTACACTTCCATTGACAGCTGTTTGATATTACAAAGTAGAGTCGGTAACATTGATATTTTATTGAACAAAGAGTCCACATCTATATGACCTCACTTTATATCCACGGAAAAGCCTTCAAAGCGACATCAGGCGAAACCTTTCCTACATTCAATCCTGCAAATGGTGAACAACTTGCTGAAGTAGACCAAGCTTCAAAACAAGATGTTGACGCCGCGGTTGAGTCTGCTCGAAAAGGTTTTCAACAATGGTCAGCCCTTTCTGGTGCGGAGAGAGGACGAATTATGATGCGTGCGGTTGCGATTCTACGAGAACGCAACGATGAACTCGCTGAATTAGAAGTGAAAGACACCGGAAAGCCACTTCAAGAAGCGCTTGAAGTCGATATTACTACGGGTGCCGATGTTATCGAATACTTCGCAGGTTTAGCGGCTGGTTTGCAAGGACAGCAGCAAACCTTAAATACTGAACAGTTCTTTTACACTCGCCGAGAGCCTTTGGGAATATGTGCAGGTATAGGTGCTTGGAACTACCCGATACAGATCGCAATGTGGAAATCAGCTCCAGCTCTCGCTGCGGGCAATGCGATGATCTTCAAACCCTCTGAAGAGACTCCTCTTACTGCTATTGAATTAGCGAAAATATACACTGAAGCAGGTGTACCAGATGGTGTTTTTAACGTCGTCCAAGGCGATTACCGAGTTGGGGAGATGTTAACGGGTCATCCAGACATCGCCAAAGTTTCCTTTACTGGAGAGAGTTCAACAGGTATCAAAGTAATGACCGCTGCAGCTCAAACTCTAAAGCAAGTTACAATGGAGCTGGGCGGTAAGTCTCCTCTTATCGTATTCGATGATGCCAATATGGATAATGCCATCACTGGTGCCATGTTAGCGAACTTTTATACCCAGGGAGAAGTCTGTACCAACGGCACTCGAGTATACGTTCATGATGCTATTTACGACGAGTTTTTAGACACCTTAACTCAACGAACCCAAAAATTAATCCTTGGGGATCCTCTTGATCAAAAGACGCAAGTTGGTTCTCTGATTTCGAAAGATCACATGAGCAAAGTACTTGATTTTATTGAACAAGGGAAAGCTTCTGGAGCTCGCTTAGTTTGCGGTGGAGAACGCGAAGTTACGCCACCGATGGATAAAGGCTGCTTTGTTCAACCAACGATATTTGCAGATTGCGACGAGACTATGCCGCACGTGAAAAACGAAATTTTCGGCCCTGTGATGTCAGTCTTGCGTTTTAAAGATGAAGACGAAGTCATTCGCCGCGCCAATGATACCGAGTATGGTCTCGCAGCTGGTTTGTTTACGCAAAATCTTTCTCGAGCTCACCGAGTTATAGCACAACTTGAAGCGGGTATCTGCTGGATAAACACCTGGGGTGACTCTCCCGCTGAAATGCCAGTTGGTGGGTATAAGCTTTCTGGTATTGGTCGTGAAAATGGCCCTGAGACACTGCACAGTTATACACAAACTAAGAGCGTATTGATCACTTTAGGTGATCTGGAGTCGCCATACGAATAGAGGTTTTTATAACTGAGCCAATCGAACACGTATCGTCATATTCTAACGGACTCAGAGTATGACGATATTTCAAGCATCATTTTCATATCGCAAATCAGGTTTTAATTATCGTTAACACGATACTTAAGATTTGATATGGATGATTTGAAGTGTTGCATAATCATACACAAGGAATCTTATATGTGTGCTAAGCAAACAACCGGAGGTACTAAGTAATGACAGCTTGGATATCTATCGGTATTTTATTTACCTTCATCTCCATCGCATTTGTCTTATATCGTTGGGGCAACTTAAAATGCATTGGTGTTACACCAGTACGAAACTTTACCTTTATTGCAATCCTTTTTACATCTGGGTTAGATGTCGGGTTAATAATGTTCCCGCTTACTGAGTTTGCTGGATATGCAGACGTCGCGACAAGCCCCGAATATGCATTCAGTAATCCACTCGCTATCGAGTTTGGATATTGGGCATTTTTCATTTGGACATTCTACTTTCTAACTTGCTTCTACTTTTGCGTCATCGAACCAAAAGTAAAATTCTTCGACATTCCAATCATTAAGTTTATAAATAATGTCGTAATCGTAAGCACTTGTGCCTTCACCGCGTACTTATTATTGATTAATTTACCTTGGTATATCCCGCAATTAGGTGACGGGGAAACCGTGATTGGTAGCTTCTATTTAATTGTCTTTGTGGTCATCGCAATTGCCGTATATTCAAGCACTAATATTCGATATGTCAGAATATTAAGTTTAGGCAGTAGCTGGTTATTTCTTGGGTTAATCGCACTTATGTGGACAAATGCTTTCTTAGGCGAAAATTCTAGTGTTGGTGAATTCTTTACGACGTTCTCCTTACTTGGAAGTTACTTCACAAACCTGCATAAATTTGTTTTGCCGCTTAATGATTATCATGAATTCTACCTGTTCTGGTGGTTCTCATGGAGCATTATGATTGGACAGTTTACCTCTCGCTTTGTCGGTGGCCTGAAAACGTACCAAGTTCTCGCATCAATGATGATATTCCCATCTATCCCAATTGCGATATGGTTTACCGTTCTTTATTACTACAATCTAAAAGCGATTCCTGTTGATGGCATTTTCAATATAGCGATGATTTTTGTTGGTATCACGTTTGTTGTTAACTCTCTCGATTCGTTAGTTCGCTTATATACAGATAACTTGAACCTAACTGTTAAACGCTTTGGTAAACCACTCTACTTTGTGGGTAATTTAGTTTTATTATCAGGATTAACCCTTTTGTTTAAACTGGATTTCTTACAAATACAATGGGTTGGTGCGTTAGCGATTGCCCTTATACTAGGGTGTTTTGTTTATATTTTGGCAACCAATTATCGGAAAGTAGCCAAGATCGACCGCTCCACTCAAAATGACGTTGTTGATTTTAAGAAAATCGAACTCAGTAACTAAACCAAAAAAGAAGGAGGCTAAAACGCCTCCTTCAATGTTTATTCACAAATTTAAAGTTAAACTTTATATCTATCCATTTCGGGTCACTCCCTTCCAAAATTTAACTCGTTCTCTTTCAATAAATGGTAACTTCTGTCGGTTTAGATCTGCGATAAACGTCGACAATGCACCATAACGCGAACAAGGACCCGAATGTAGGTCTTGCCTTATCGGATTCTCAAACTACTGTGGAGAACCATTAATAAGACATAAAAAATCGGAACTTCCATGTAAAAAGTCCCGATTCGTATGCTTTATAATTTAAAGTATAATTAGCCCGCGCTAGTAATCGTATCGATTAACTCTTGCTGTACAGTATCTGCTTTCTCAATAGCAATTTGGCAAGTACCGGCAGCCACATGACCACCACCACCGTAACCGAGCATTAATTCACCAACATTGGTCTTACACCCGCGATCAAAGATCGATTTACCTGTCGCGAATACAATATTTTGTTTTTGGAAGCCCCACATTTTATGAATAGAAATATTACAATCGGGGAATAGCGCGTAAATAGTAAAGCGGTTACCTGCGTAAATCGTTTCTTCGTTGGTTAAATCAAGAAGAACTAAGTTGTTGTGAACCGTTGAACAGTTCAAAATTTGCTGTTGAAATAACATTTCGTGTTCACGGTAC
Source organism: Vibrio phycocola (assembly GCF_053850235.1). Lineage (NCBI taxonomy): Bacteria > Pseudomonadati > Pseudomonadota > Gammaproteobacteria > Vibrionales > Vibrionaceae > Vibrio > Vibrio phycocola. The sequence continues at coordinate 36,627 of NZ_JBSQDJ010000019.1, forward strand.
AACTCAATGCGCTCTTTCACATCTGGTAATGCGAGTATTTCCTCAATACTATGGTTCTTACAGTAATCAATCAAATCCATCATCAATGCATAGTTTGAGATTCTGAACTCACGGAAACGTCCCAAGCCAGTTCTCGCATCCATAAGAAAGTTTAATAAATTCCAATCTTGTGGGTTTAATACTTCATCACGATTGAATTGGGCTGAGTCACCTTTATCGACGGCTTCCATCATTTCCACCCATTCGACAGGAAACGTATCAAGGCCCCCGTAATAGCGCCAAACAACTCGAGCAGCAGAAGGTGCATCAGGATCAATAATATGGTTATCCTTTGCACCTTTATTTCGAATCGTTTCAGAAAGGTGGTGATCAAACGTTAGGTGGCAATCTTCAACATAAGGAAGGTTAGTCACAATATCATTCGGTGTTATTTCAACGATCCCATCCTGCATATCTTTTGGATGGACGAACTTAATATCATCAATAAGCCCTTGTTGCTTCAACAGTACTGCGCACACCAACCCATCAAAGTCACTGCGCGTGACAAGCCTATACTTTTGTTCTGACATACTGATTCACCTAATCTACTTCAAATATTATGCGCAACTTCATTAGCATGAAATGCTATTTTCTCAGGTATAGAAGTTACACAGATGATGTGGCATGAACCCTCTACAGGTAGCAGCCAAAGATTTAATATTACTATGCCTTAATATTAGACAAAGATAGAAAACTTTCCAGCCGAGACAACGACTCTCCGAACAAAAAATTTGGATTCTTTTTTTACGAGTAAAAAAGACCATGCTCCTTTATAAAAAAAGGTTTTACCCACAGAAGGTTACGCTTTTCTTTTCGAAATATTAACCGCCTAAATCGAGGCTCAATATTCATAATTAACTAAGCTGATATTGGCACATTATCCCTTTCCAAATGAAATTTATATGAAACATAGGCTCGCTATAACATTCAATAAACATGAAGCTAAGCAGTAGAAGTGTTATTCAGGTCGTAGTAAACGCAAATCATTAACGCTATATTTGTATGATTATTAAAATTCACCTGCACATGTTGATGAATGAGCTTTCAAGTTCCTCCACTAGAAGGTTTCTTCAGTAGAGACGACTTTACTCAAAGTCACTCACAGTCATCATTATTTAGCGTAAACATTTCAAGGAACCTACAAATGCTTGAATCATTCAATCTACAAGGAAAAGTTGCAATAGTGACCGGTTGTAATACTGGACTAGGGCAAGGAATGGCTGTCGCGTTAGCCAAAGCAGGCTGTCATATTGCAGGGGTGAACCGCAGTGAACCGACTGAAACTCGTCAAAAGGTTGAAGAATTAGGGCAACAGTTTATCGATATTCGCGTTGATATCTCATCACTCGACTGTATCCCAACCATTATTGAAACAACGTTAAGCCAATTGAGTAGAATCGACATTCTCGTCAACAATGCGGGCATTATTCGTCGCAACGACGCCATCGATTTTACTGAACAAGATTGGGATGATGTCATGGACGTCAATTCTAAGTCTCTTTTTTTCCTCTCTCAAGCCGTTGCCAAGCAGTTCATCGCCCAAGGTGAAGGCGGGAAAATTATCAATATCGCCTCGATGCTATCGTACCAAGGAGGTATTCGAGTCCCTTCTTACACAACCTCAAAAAGTGGCATCCTTGGATTAACGCGCCTTATGGCCAATGAGTGGGCTCAGCACAATATCAATGTTAACGCGATCGCGCCGGGCTACATGGCAACGAATAATACTGAAGCACTCAGAGCAGACGAAGTTAGAAACCAAGAGATCCTAAATCGAATCCCAGCCGGAAGGTGGGGAAATGCTGATGACCTTGCTGGCCCATGTGTTTTCCTCGCATCGAGTGCTTCAGACTATATCAATGGCTTTACTATAGCAGTCGACGGTGGTTGGCTAGCTCGCTAATAACAAATGGAGTTTTAAATGAAAATCGCTCTTATGATGGAAAACAGCCAAGCAACGAAAAATGCGGCAATACTAAAAGAGTTGCACCACGTTGTTGATGATCTCAATTACCCTGTCTACAACGTAGGTATGAGTGATGAGAATGATCATTCAATTACCTATGTTCACCTGGGTATCATGGCCAGCTTACTTATTAATTCAAAAGCTGTTGATTTTGTCGTTACAGGCTGTGGGACGGGACAAGGGGCAATGATGTCACTGAATATTCACCCTGGTGTTGTTTGTGGCTACTGCCTCGATCCTGCCGATGCATTCCTCTTTAATCAAATCAACAATGGTAATGCCCTAGCGCTGGCTTTTGCTAAAGGTTTTGGTTGGGGAGCGGAACTCAACGTGCGTTATATGTTTGAGAAAGCATTCACTACCGGAGAGCGAGGTTTAGGTTACCCACTTGAAAGAGCAGAACCGCAACAGAAAAATGCTGGCCTACTTAACGATGTAAAAGCCGCTCTTGCTAAAAACGATTTCCTTGAGGGTATGAAAGCCATTGATCAGGAGCTAGTGAAAACTGCAGTGACTGGCGAGCGCTTCCAGCAATGCTTCTTTGATAATTGCCAAGATAAGGATATTGAAGCTTACGTACGATCATTGCTTTAACCTAGTACAAACTTAATACCCATCGCATATAAAGGCAGCAGAGTGATAAATACTGCTGCTTTTATTTATCTTAAAAAATCGTAAGACTGATAGGTCACCACAACCAATGCCTTGACAACGAATGCACTAATTTCTCAATCGAATAACGTTTTGCAAAAATGTGAATATAGAGGAAATACAATGAATTTGAGCGCGACATATAAACTGAATAATGGCATCGAAATTCCTAAATTAGGCTATGGAACATTTCAAACTCCGGATGACCAGTCGGGTATTGAAGCCATCGTAAATGCACTAAAAGTAGGATATCGACACATTGATACAGCCCAAAGCTATAAAAATGAAGGCTGTGTGGGAGAAGCCATTAAATTATCCGATATTCCTCGCGAGCAATTATTCATTACCACCAAAATAGCAAACTCAGTCAACGGTTATGAAAATACAATAAAATCTTTAGATGAATCCCTTAACAAACTCGGCATAGAAACGATTGATCTCGTGCTTATTCATTGGCCGAGCCCTAAAAGGTTTCGAGATCAATGGCAATCACGGAATAGCGAAACTTGGAGAGCCTTGGAAACGTATTATAAGCAGGGAAAAATAAAAGCTATTGGTGTGAGTAATTTTAAAACTCACCATATTAACGAACTATTAAAAACCGCAACCGTGGTTCCAGCGATAAATCAAATTCGCTTATGCCCTGGTGATGTGGATGTTGAAACTGTCAATTTTTGTCGTCAACACAACATGCTGCTTGAGGCTTATAGCCCACTAGGACAAGGCGCGATTTTTGACACACCAGAAATCACAGCACTCGCTGAGAAACATAATAAAACCATCGCACAAGTCTCTTTGAGATGGAGTTTGCAGATGGGCTTCTTACCGCTGCCAAAAAGTGTAACACTAGAAAGAATTCAAGCGAATACTGATATTTTTGATTTTCAGCTTAATGATGAAGATCTTACCATGCTAACCAATCTCACGGGTCGATGCGGTGAATCAAAAGATCCCGACTCGGTGCCATTTTAAGCGAACAAGGTAGGCTGACAGCTCTATAGCTGTCAGCCTCCGCTTTCTCTACACCCACCGAGCGACTTCAAACTCGACACTAATGCTTCGTCTTGTGCGTTTTAAGCATAATGTCACCTTAGGTTAATCAAACAGCGATGGGATAAATAAGGTTAACGCTGGAATATAAGTGATCAACAGAACAATAATAATATTGGCCACGATAAACGGCATTATCGCACGGCTAATTTTTTCCATCGATTCCCCTGAAATAATGGATGCAGCAAATAAACAACAGCCGACAGGCGGGGTCGCGAGTCCTGTAATCAAGTTTACACACATAAATAATCCCGCATGAATAGGGTCGATTCCCATCATATTAAATAGCGGCAAAAATACAGGTGTAACTATCATCAATGCAGGAATTGAGTCCATGAACATACCTAAGAAAAACAACAGCACGTTGATAAGCAGCAAAATCAACCAAGGCGATTCAACATTTTCCATCAAGTATTCCGCAAACATCATAGGCAGTTGCTCATTAGATAATGCCCACCCAAAAATCGCTGCGGCAGCGATAATGATCGATACACTTCCGGTTTCAACGGTAGATTCTCGAATAATCCCCATTAATTTTGTCCAAGATAATGAACGGTATACAAACATGGCGATAAACATGGCGTAAAATGTCGCTATCACCGCTGCTTCGGTTGGACTGACGATTCCCATGAGAATTCCGCCCAGAATAATTATCGGCAAAAGCAGAGCGTAAAAAGCACTACCGACGATATTAAACCCCTGTTTTACATTATATTTTTCTTCTCGTTTAGGAAGATCATTTTTTCGTCCATATAACCAAACCACCAACATCTGTGAAACACCAACCATGATTCCAGGAAGTGCTCCAGCAAGAAACATATCTCGAATAGAAACCTGAGCAATAGAGCCATAAATAATAAACATGATACTTGGCGGTATGATTGGACCCATGGTAGATGATGCAGCAGTCACCGCTGCGCTAAAGCTTTTTTTATATCCTGCTTTAGTCATCGATGGAATCATCACAGAGCCAATTGCCGTCGTATCAGAAATAGCCGTGCCAGTGATCCCACCAAAAAACATACTGACTACAATATTAACGTATGCCAAATTACCTTTAACTCTCCCTACCATAAGGTCGGCTAAACGAATAATTCGGTCGCTAATTCCCGACTCAGACATAATTTTACCCGCGAGGATAAAAAACGGTATTGCTAACAAAACAAATGAATCGAATGAGCGTAGTAATCTAACAATCATGATACTGAGCGGAACCTCAGAACCAATGAAGTAAACTAATGTCGACGCAATCAGGGCAAAAGGAATTGGGATTCTAATGGCCATTAACAATATAAAAACTAAGATCATTAACAGAACAAAAGTCATGAGATGCTCCGGGGACTAAAAAGGGAGATTAATTTTCTTAATAGATAAAGAAAAATTAAAAAAGCAAATAGTGGTATGGATAAGTAAACGCTGCCGATCGGAAACCAAGAAATAATCGGTGGATGCACTGACCACATAGAAATGGCATGTTCAGTCCCAATAACCATAAAAATCAGACAAAGCGCTATCATAATAAGGCAATGGATGAAATCGAACACCTTGCGAGCTTTAGGACTAACACGGTCGTAAAGAATATCAACTCTTGCATGTCCATCATCAATATATGCAATAGCGCTACCGACTAAAACAATAACAATATAAATGTAGCGAGAGATAGTATTGGACCAGGAAATAGGAGAATCGAACCAATACCTTAATACAATATTGGTTCCGAGTAGCGCAATTAGCCCAACCATTAGCAAAAACAGAACCGAACCACTGGCGCTTTTTACTCGGTTCATTATTACGTCAACCCAACGGCCGATATCATATTTACCTGTGTCTGTTTTAGCCATAATTAGCAGCTGACCCCGTTGCTCATATTGTTTAGCTTATGCCTGCTCATCTAGCGATGAGCAGAACATAAACTTAAAGGTTTATTACTATTTAAATGCTTCTGGAAGACGAGCATTCGGATCTAAATATTGAATATGCTCATACCACGCTTGCCAATTTGGCTTATCATCAAACCATTTCGTATAAACCGCTTCAGAGGCTGCTTTAAATTCCTGAGTGTCTGGGTAAGTAACCGTGATTCCATCGGCTTTCATTTTTTCAATGTATTCCGCTTCTCGGGTATATTGCCAAGCATCCGTTAGCTCAATTGCTTCAGCAGCCACGGTTTGAACGATTTCTTTTTGTTCATCGTTAAGCTTGCCCCACGTTTTTGGCGAGATAAAAAGAATTTTCTGAGTCCACATCTGGTTAAGAATCGCATAGCTATTCACAACTTCGCTCATTTTAAAGATATTGTTGCAGTATACGCCTAGGTCGTCAGCTTCAACCATACCAGTCTGTAGTGAGGTATATAGCTCACCCCAGTCTGTTGGTGTAACGGTAAAACCAAACGCTTCGTAGATATCGATAAACAACGGATTTTGCATTGCACGAAGCTTAATACCTTTCGCATCTGCAATGTTATTGATTGGTTTCGTACTCGCTACTGCAAACCCGTTACAGTCGGAATAAACCCCAAGCGGAATCATTCCAGTTGCATCACCAACCCCTTGAAGCACTTCTTTCACAACTCCTGAACTTCGCGCCACTTTGTAATGCTCTGCACTTTTAAATAGATAGGGTAATTGGAGAAACTGAATATCATCATAATAACCCGCAATATGTCCGGCACTGCTGGCCGCGATATCGACGGTGCCCGCTTTTGCAAATTCCAGAGCTTCTTCTTCCGAACTACTTAATGTTCCGGGGAATATAGAAACGGCTAAATCACCTTCCGTTTTTGCTTCGAGTAACGATTTAAACGTTTCCGCGAGTAACTGATCGGCATCAAACACATTGTTTTGGTGCGCAAATTTAAGCTTCATTGTCTCAGCGTGAAGTCCTTGAGCTGAAAACAACATAAGACAACTCAACGCGAGCGTTGTCTTTTTCATAATTTTATTTTTTACCATCATCTTTCCTATCCTTGTTTAAGGTGTGTATAAATAAAATCTTGCTAGTGTACCGATTAGCTAATGTACAGATTAGAAACTCATAGCTAAGCACTGATCTTTTCTTTTAATAAATCCTCTAAACGATTGCCTGCCGCTTGATGTTCCAAAATTTCCATCACTTTTTCGGCTACGACACTCCCCCCCTCAACTGGAGGCAAGCCACCTTGATATATGTTGGTTATTAAAGTGTATTCGTAGCGAATATTTTCAAGCTCACTATATTTGGCTGCATTCTTCTGAGCATCTGCATCCTTAAGCTTTAGCACTAGATAAGCCGACATGCTTTTAGAAGAAAGAGCATCCCCTCCCGGTCTTTCGCCTGCGAGTAAAATAGCAATATTGCAATCTAAAACATCGGCGATACACTCAGCGAGTTTAACTCGACCAAAGTGAGTTACTATCGGCTCACCTAATGTGTAATTCCGGCTTTTTAGTCCATCCATAAGCACAGGAATCAACTCTGGAACATTGTGATGTATTGCCTCAGCAGAGAGCCCGTCAGTAATGATAATCTGCACATCATTGCTCTCTTTTGTGAGTGTATTTAGATCTTCCTGAGATAGTTTTGATCCCAACTCAGGGTTTTTAAGATGTTCAGAATGATCAAGTGCTGTCGATTTGAACTCTCTAAATTTGAAACCGCTAAATTCTTCCACTCTAAGTTCCGAATGAACGGCTTCTCGTCCTACTGACTGATTAATTCTGATCGCTTCTTGTACTTTATTGGCAGGACGCGGGCCTGCATTTTCAAAACCAGGTGCGTTTGGTAGCGATTCATGTAAACGCTGAAATTCCATATCGCTCTTTATGAATAACCTAGGGTTACCCCAATTAGGTCCGCGCTCCACACTGCCATCAGTGTTTTGAATGTAAATTCCCTTCGTTACAGCCCATTGTAAAAATTCTGGAGCAGGGTTTCGGTGATAAACTTCCCTTAGGGTTTGATCATCGTGACCCGAGTTAACAAAGTGCGCCAACATTCGATCGGCACCTAGATAGATATCCATAAAGAAATTAGCGCCAGCCGCAGTAGCCAATTGAACCGCCATTTGCTGACCTTCGATATGTGAATTTGAATGCAAGGTATAACTCGGACTAATCCCCATAGGTAATCCCAATAGCTTACCCATGAAGTGATCTTGAAGTGTCGATACCATTAATTCAAAATCATTAAGGTGAGTTTCTGGGCCAATAAAACCGGTCGCATTATTCACCATAAACGGATCATATCGACGACACAGCCCATAACAGAGAGCTTCACACGTCGTCATATCCATATCATTGTGTTTACGGTAGGTCATTTCACTACCTTGACCCGTTTCGAAATACATAAACTGATCAGCGATATCTTTAAGAGGTCCTTCCTTTTTCATCGTTTCATAGGCGTGATCCATAAACTCGACGGTAACGTCAAACTCTTCCGTTAATGTCTGTTCGGTTCCAGCAAAACTTTGAAATAGGATCTCTACGGGTGCTCCTTGCTTTAATGCGGTCAATTGACTTTTGATATGCCCTAGAACACAAATCTGCGATGGCGCTCCTGTTTCACGGCGCAACTTATCTAAATGCCAAAGGATCGCCGAAACATTATCTACAGAACCATCTGAAGGATTCACCCCAATCATGCAATCTCCCATCCCCATTGCAAGATCGTTGTAAACCATCATCGAGATGGCATCAAGGTTGTCCTTCGGGTGATTAGGTTGCAGACGAAAAGAGAGTGTTTTCGGTAAGCCAATAAGAGTTCGAGCTTTGGTTTGTCTCACGATTTTAGCAGGCAAAAATACCAATTCATGAACGTCCAGTAGCTTAGTCAGAGCAGATGCCATCACCGGAGTTAATGCCAAGCCCACTGTACCAATACGAGTACCATTACTCGCCAACAAGTGATCCTTTAACTCTCCCATTGTCATACTGGCTATAGTATGGAAGATATCCAAATCTATTTCGTAACCTGCTTTCATTACGGAATCAACACGACCATCGGGTCCGGTCAACGGGTTATCATAAATATGTTGAAGAGTAAGCGATGAAATAATAGCTCTGGCGGCTTCTCGTGCCATAGCATTTTCCGGAGCCAACCCAGTTGTTCGATCGCCCGCCTTACTGATGTCAGCAGCACCGAGGAGTTTCTTCAACCCCGTAAAACTAAAAGTTTCATTTAATATCTGGAAAGAATAGGTTTCTTCTGGGCCAGGAACAGGGACATTAATATTGTTAAGAGGAATGAGATGCTTCATGAAACAAACCTTAATTTCTAATATATACCGTAAAATGAAACGGGAACAACACCACGATAAGAACTGCCAACATTGACAAACTGAGCATTACGATCTGGAATTTCATCAATAATCATTAACTTATGCATTGACTTCCCCCAACCGGTTGCATAGTTACCAAGCGCTTTACCAAAATTTCCAGGAACCAAAATAACCAACGGTAGATCCGAGGTCAGGGTGTTTAATGCATCCCCTATTCTCAAACCTAGTGTTTTAATCTCTTCAAGAGTTGCAGGAATTGGCGACTCATTTTCTTGAGTTTTTGACGAAACCATTTGAATACATGCTTTACCACTTCTAGCTCCAACCACGGAAATAGCATTCAAAATTTCCTCCATATCACAAGTCATACTTAGGCGAGCGACAATCGGAACATCGTTTAAAGGTAACGCAGTGTAATCGGGTATGAATAAGGTCGAACCTGAGATTTCGGTATTATGTAGAGTAAGCCCGTAAACGGTTGCTCTCCCCATATTCTCAGGTCGTAAGCTATTGATGTGACTAGAAAAGAAAGGGTCAGCTATTAAACGAAGAGCTAAATCAACCCCAAGATCACCATAATAAGTTGTATTAGGTACAACTTCACCTGCTGTTATTTGATAAATCAACTCTCCAACACCACCAGAAAATGTAATCAATGGTGTTTGGTTATTCTCAGGAAGAATGAATGGAGTCTGGCAAAGTTGTTCACCAAGAAAGTTAGAAAAATAAGCTTGCTGACCATTAGCAATGGCTTTTAAAGCTTCGACATAAATATCTAATATTTGATCAACCGTAGTTGGCTCTAACTCCTCACCCAGTAGAGCATCACTGCCCAACTGATTTAAAATTGCTCGCCCATAATCAGAGATATTAATTAAACAGTATGTACCTGGCTTAAACTGGAAATGTCGTGCTCCAATATAGAAGCACCCTGTCGTTTTAACATGACCATTTACTCCAGCGGCAGGGTTCGTTGTTCCCCCGCCAATATCAAGATTAACTAAAGTACGGTCGCTATAATGACGAGAAAGAAGTGTGGAGCACCCCATAAATGCAAGCCAGGACTCTAGATTAGGATCATCAACGGTCGCAATCACCGCCTCTCCAATTCGTTCCTTGACGAGTTTAGCAATATGATCAGCGTTACTTCGCAATGCAGCAAGTCCCGTGATAATGACACCACCCGAAAATAGGTTTTGGTCTTGTTCTAACCAACTATCTAAAAGTTTAGCAATGGCTGTAGCATCTATCTCACCGTCCTTAAAAGGAGTAAATTCCACTTGTGAACGATAAACAACTTCCGGATCAGAAAAGGCCATACGACCAGTAATTGAATTCAATCCAACACCAGCAACAGCTACCATTGCGCTGCTAGTAGTAGAACCAAAGTCCATACCAATCATTTTTACCTGATCTTTCTTATGTTGAACCAGACTATCTTGCTCCATAAACAACCAGTGATTAATGCTATATAACGTGATAAAAGCATTAATCGTGCCATAGAGATTAATTTATAATTAAAGAATGAGAACTAATAGTCGCTAAATCAGATTGTTAGTGATGGTATCGATGCTTGAACCTCCAAATTGTATACGTTTACATCAATGAATGTATAAAAATAAGTACTTACTAAATGTAGGTTTATTTTGATGTGTACTAAATATAAAACTAACCTGATGTTTTCCTTATAAGTAAGCGCTTTTTACTTAACTTGTTAAAATGCACAATTATCGACGGTGTATTGCACTATTTCAGTTACATTCGATACAAACTAATTGCTCGCAATCTAATCACTTCCTACTAGAGTTACAGTAAGAAATGACAAATAAAAATGAACCACCAGGTTTAACCAGTGGTTCATTGTTCATCAAGCGATTATGGCTTTATGCTCGTCTAAGTTGTTATTTTATTAAAGTAAGGTTTTTAACTTTAAATTCAACACCAGCCTGAGATTGCCCCCAAGAAGGTAATATCGCAAGAGCTCTGTTTACCGCCTCAATGTCCAACGTTCCATCATTAAGTTCGCTAACATTGATTGAGATGTTATGCAATGTTCCGGTCGGATAGTTCTCCCGAGAGAGCAGATAGTCATCTCCGGTTCCGCCATCTTCCGACTCGAGTTTAATGGTTAAACCTGTTGTTTCATTTTCACCGTCATTTGCAGGCGTTCCGTAAGTTTCAATCAATAAATCGAAGTTAAGCGTTCCATCAACATAGTTACTTAAGTTTTGCGTATTACCATCTATATAAACAATGCCTTTGTAGCTTTCGGGACTTGTAGAATCATAAGCAACAGATAAGATTGTTTCACCATCAATCATTTCAGTACTATATGTTACGTGCCCATCAATACTAGACCAGTCGTCTGTCGTCGCTTGATAATCACTTAAGCCTGTCCACGTATCAAAAACATTTACTTCATCTAAATCTAAAGGGGTCAACCCTTCTCCAACAAGTTCCTCACAAGAAACCGCATCTTCAGCGGCATCTTCCGAAAGAGGTACATAGCGAATGTTACCGAGGTTCATGCTCACAGCATCTCCACTTTGTAGTAAGAACGGTTTATCTGTGAGGCTAAAACTCATTCCTTCGTCTTCAAAGCACGTTAACGGTATTTTAACGGTATCCCACTCAGCATCCCCGTCTACACGAACGTCTGGTAAGACACGCCAAATGTCAACGCTACCACGACAAGGATATCCACAGTCAGTTGCCAAAATCATAGATTCTGGTGCTTCTGATAACATCTGTACATCAAATTGAAGTGTGGCTTCAGCATTGATATAAGAATTGAGATCAGTGTATTCGTCACCGTTAGATAGTTCGATAAATATCTCTGCAGAACTATCGGGGTAATCATCTGTCACACCACTAAATTCAAGCTTTAGAGCATCTTGTTGGAATAAGTAATTGATTGGTGTTGTCGTCAGTGTACCTATCGATGTTTCAGTTCCATTCGAAACATTAACTGAAGACCAACCATTGGTCTCTCCAGCCATGCGGGCTGTGTAATCACCACTTGCTTTGGCATTGTAGAGTTCTAATACACTCGTCGCCGTTGTTGAATCTGGTTCTGATTGACCACAACCGTAATCACGATAATCAAGAGGGATATCATTAAGATCCGTTTCAACCCCTTGTGTGGTACTGGAGGCATAACCTAAGCCGTAACCATATGGGAATAAAGGCTTATTCTCTCTTTCAATATCTTGTTCGATTAGCTCTCCTGTCATTCCGTCTACCGGAGTGGTGTAATCTTCGATATTTGGAGCGTGACGGTTAATGGTTGTAGAACATACATTCATTGGCCACGAATAAGATAGACGACCTTTAAAATCAGCTCCATCTTCGGCAAATAAAACATCTGTAATACCACCTGCTTCTGTACCAGGTAACCAAGCAGCGACAAATGCATCGGACGCGTTAATCTCTTCGTTTACATAGAGCGGACGTCCTGAGTAGAAAACAGTAACCACTTTATGCCCAGCGTCTTTCATTTCTTGAACTGTTGCTAAATCGGCGGCGTAAGTCGAGTCAAGTGACGAAAATTCGAGTGTTTGGTTGGCGTCAATATCCCCGTACATTTCAGCATAGGGATCCTCTCCAATAACAACAATTGCAATGGCATCTTCCGGAGCCTCTGATTCGCTGGTATAAACATTTTCTGTACCAACAACATCCTGTAATGCCATCAACATAGTTGTTGCACCAGGGAAGTCGTCCTCAAGAGTGTTTTCAGTACCTTGCCAAGTTATGCTCCAGCCTCCAGTTTGCTTTTGGATATCATTGGCAGCGCTTCCGGCAATAATATAAGAAGCGTTTTTACTTAACGGAAGAACAGAGCCTTCATTTTTTAATAAAACCAATGACTCACTGACTGCTTGTCGTGCAATCGCTCTATGCTCGTCTGATCCTAAAACACTTTCATCCCCTGCCAATTCTCGCTGAGAAGGTTTAGGTTTCTCCCAAAGATTTGCACGCATCTTCACACGCAGGATGCGGGTAACCGCATCATCAATACGATCTATGGAAATAGTGCCATCATCAACTTGATCAATAACATTCTGGTAGAAAGCTTTCCAATCGCTATTTGAAGTGACCATAAACACGTCATTACCCGCGTTCACAGCCTCCGGACAATTAGCAGAAGTACAACCATTAATCTCCGATTGGCCATTCCAGTCGGTAACAATTAACCCATCAAAACCCATTTTATCTTTAAGTATATCGTTGAGCATATACTTGCTGCCATGGAGCTTGTAGTTGTATTCACCCGTGCCAGTCTGGTCATAGTTCGCATCGTTGTGCCATGAGTTAAACGAACTCATCACCACCTGTGCACCTGCCTCTAAGCCTGAGAAATATCCTGTTGCCATAATATTTCTCAGGTATTCTTCGGTATAGTGATTTTCACCACGGTCTTCGCCATTGAACGTACCACCATCACCAACCCAGTGCTTAACGTTGGAGATAACATTGCGCTCTCCTTTAAGCCCTTGAGCGCCGCCTTGTAAACCTTCCACCATTCTTCCAGCGTATTGATAAATAATTTCAGGATCTTCAGAGTAGCCTTCATAAACTCGGCCCCAACGATAATCTCGTGGAGAAGCAACCGTTGGTGCAAACGTCCAGTCAAGACCGGTCGCAACAATCTCTTCTGCTGTAGCCTCACCAATACGCTCAATTAAATCCGGGTTATTTGCAGCACCTAATCCAATATTGTGAGGAAAAACCGTTGCACGATATACATTGTTATGACCATGAACGGCATCCGTTGCCCACATAAAAGGAATTCTAAACCCACGTTCTTCATATGCTTCATCTACTGCATCGTAGTATTGATCCGCCATATCAGCCCAATCTTGTGCTGTTGCGTATTTATCATCGTTAGGCCAACCACCGCCACCATTTAAGAGCGAACCTAACTTATACTCTTTCGCTTCTTCTGGTGTAACTTCACGTAGATCTGGTTGGATCATTTGTCCTACTTTTTCTTCGAGAGTCATTTGACTGAGGATATCAGCGATAAACGCTTCTATATCTTCGTCCTGTGGGATAGCACTAGAAATACTAGGCCAATCATCATAATAGGGAACTTTAGATACAACCGAATTCTCAGACGAAGAGTTAGATGAGGCGTTATCTGAGCCATTATCGAGGTTACAACCAGATAACAATGCCAAAGATATAAGGCATGATAGTGTTGTTCTTTTGTAATTCATAACATCCACCGAAGTTTAATATGCTAATTAACGTGAAGGTAATAAACAGATCCCCTCTGCTTATCTTGATAAAAAGTCGAATATCTTTGAACGCGTTAGCTTACAAATTAGTAACACCACATCAGTCATTCCCACACAAAAACTCAGCTAGAAATAAAAGATTTAACAGCTCCAGAAATGAAACCGCTCCCAAAAAAATAAAATAAAAACAACAAATAGGAAAAGTGTTAACCAAGGTAAAAACACACAACAATTCAGCAATAAACTCCTTATATAACAAACATTAAATAATAAATCTTGAAAAATAATATAGTCGACATAGGATTAAAACAAGTGATAAACATCACAATTAAATGGAACCGATCCTAAATGAAAAATTAAAATATCATCTTAAAAACATGAAAAACTCTATTTTTTGGCTATATTTATATAAAAACAAAAGAAACCGCTCCCACGAAAATCTCGAAATTACACTAACACACCTCAGCGTTACACTAAGTTACAGTGGCTGTGATATTGCACTCAAAACGAATTGAAGTTAATAGATAGCATTCATCTACTTGTAGCTATTACCGTTGGATAGGTTCACTGATCATGATTAAAATGCTAATTTTGTGACGGAAAGCACTAGTGTAAAAATATTGGGTAGTAAGGTGGTGAACCTAGTAAAGGTAGGAAAATTGAAAGTAGTTTGCTTAGAGCGAAAAGCTCAAAATACCTCAGCCTTAACGATTAACTTTTCTTACGGAGTCTCTAATAACTAACTCTGGAATTAACTTCTGTGGCATCGAATAATCCATATTCTTAATTAGAGAAAGGACTTTTTTTGCTGCTTCAATACCCATTTCTTTGACTGGAAAATTAATCGTGGTTAATTTGGGATCAGTATGAGCACTAAATATACTATTGTCGAAGCCTACAACAGAAATATCATCACCAATGGTTATCCCCCTTTGTTTTAACACATCATAAACCCCAAGAGCTATATGATCATTCTGGCAAAAAATAGCTGTCATATCTGTATTTCGATCGAGTAACCGATTAGGCGCGATATCGTTATTAGCCATGCAGAAGTTCCCCTCAACAACTAACTTAGCATCATACTCAATGTCATATTCAGCCAGTGCTTTACGATATCCTAGTAGCCGTTCTCTACTATCACGTGAACGCAAAGGCCCTGTAATGCAGCCTATCCTTGTATGACCATTTTCAAGTAGATGTTGAGTAGCAAGATACCCTCCCAATTCATCATCCAAACAAATACAATTTTCAGCGATTTCAGGAATAGAGTGATTAAGTAGAACCGTCGCTGGTATCTCTTTTACGATTTCTAATATGTCATAATCCGATAACTCTCCAGAATGAAGAATAAGACCATCTACTTGTTTCGACTTAAAAAACATAATGGAGTCGACTTCTCTGTCCCATGACTCCTGCCCGCTTGTCGCAATAAGATATAACTTCTCCTGACGAACGATTTGTTCCGCCGTACTCACAAGATATGAATAAAATGGGCCAGCAATAGTTTCAACTAGCATTCCGATGCAATTTGAGCGATTAGAAGCTAGGGCTTGAGCGGAAGCGTTTGGTCGATAGTCCAACTGTGTAATCACCTTGAGAACCTTTTCTCTCGTCTCTTCTGAAACACTAGGATGATTATTTAAAACGCGTGAAACCGTTGATTTTGATACTTTGGCAAGCTCACACACTTCTTTAATAGACGACAAACGAAATTCTCCGTAAATATTAGTTTTCTTAATCCATATAATAATATAGCAACTTAAGATAACTAGTAACTCATTCGAGTAATCGGCTTACTACCCGAAAGCCCTTACAATAGACTAAGACAATAAGTAAATACAGTTTGATTAATTACTACGCTTACTCTATTCAACGATTCGATAGCGACGGCAGCATAAAAAATCCGCCGAGATTATCGGCGGATTTATTTTTTTCATTTATTTTTCTAAAGAGTATTTACACATTGATGGTTTTAATATGATTCATCCAACCAAAGAGCTTTTTACACTCCTACTGATATATTCTTATTTAACCAGAACAACAACGACAATGCTCTAGCACTGGCTCTTGCCATCTATAGACAGAGATGAACTCACCATTACCGTATTTCGCCCTAGAGCTTTCCCTTGATATAACTGCTTATCTGCTTCAGAAAGAGCTTGTGTTAGTGCTTGTTCTGATTGAGAAAGGGTCACAGAACGCTGCTGAGAAATAATAGGAACAGCACCAATAGATACAGTGACTATTCCATATGGATCATTACTTGTATGAGGAATACCAAGCTCCAGCACTGCTAACCTCAACTCGATCACTCTTTGCTTCAGTGCTTCTTTCTCCTTTCCTGATAATAGAAAAACAAACTCCTCTCCTCCCAGACGGCACCCAAGCTCATTTGGTTTCAGTAAACTGTACATACTGTTTGCAACGTCAGTGAGAGCATTATCACCCTCAGTATGCCCATAAGTATCATTAAAGCGCTTAAAATTATCGATATCACATATCACAACGTAAACAAGATTACCGTTCGACAATGTATCTTGGACTCGCTTGGCACCATATTTCTGATATTTAAAACGAGAGCCGATACCGGTTAAAGGATCCGTTTCTGTTTGATTGTGAAGAATTCGTAACTGATTTTTAATTTTAGTAATCAAGCTTGAATAAGAACGAGCTAAGTCACCAATTTCGTCTGCTCGTCTAATTTCAGGAATTTTAGACTGGTCGATAGTTTCAATGTCTTGCTTCATTGATATCGCCAATACTTTTAGCGGGCTCACAAGCCAAAATGTGATGATATAGATGAGAATGAATGAAGCAAGTATCGCAATAGTCGCTTCTTTTACGACATTTATTAGCAAGTTGGTTTTGATTGTCTTCAGTTCAGTGGCATCAATAGTAGCCTTAAAAAGCCCACCATTTTGATTACGCAGTTTTATTTGTACATACAACAAAGCATTGCTTTCATCGAGATAATACGAATTTGTTCCCATAGACTCTGGTGCTTTGGGGATTAACAGGGATTGTAATTCAATGCTCTCAATTGTTCCTTTGAGATCCTGCTTTATTTTATTGATGAGGTGGTGAAGTTTTTTTATATGAACGGTATTGGTTTCTGATGTTTTATCAAGCGAACGTTCTAATTGCTCTAACTGGGTAGAAAGTTGAATAGCATCTTGTTGAGTCAAGTCTAATCGCCAACCTTTACTTTTCTCAATCGAATATCTAACTTTGACTTTACTATCTAAATAGTCGCTGGTTCCGGAGATTTCAGCGAATTTCAGATTGGGAATAGCTTTCAAGTTATCGAGTGTTGATTGCATCAATAAATTCGCATAATTTCGCCCAGCAACCGAACCAGAGAAAAATGTATTATACGCAGATAAATGACTGGCTGACATGTCTGCTAGATATTCAACTTTTGTCTCCCAGTCACTTTGATATCGAGAGTACGACATCCCCAGAATAATAGACATCACAAGCACTAAATGCGAAACAAATAGCATTTGGTTTATTGTCAACCAACCAAACAGCCTATCACTCATAGCTTTAGTCTTTTATATCAATATAAGAACTTAAAACAGGCTCTGTACACGTACCATTGATACAAATATCTTTATACGTTGAATGACAACTTTCGCAGAAACTAGGTTCTAGGGAAGGATGCATTGAGCTTGTATCGTGACCATTACGATCATAACTTCCGTACAAAGGCATGCCACCAAGATGCTCAGTCACCCAGATGATCCCTTGCGCTTCGGAAACAGCAACAACAGTAGGGCCATCACTATAAGGACCATGTGTTTTATATTGTTCTAGTTTTTCTGGATTCACTCGAATCGTCAGAGGAGAGCCCTGTCCATTATTAATCCACGCATAAGCTCGAACCGACTCTTGAATAAATAATGATGTATTTGGCGGCAGGACAGTATCGGCAGGAAGATTCATCGACTCTTTCACTACTGGCCATTTTTCCCATCCTTCTGGATAGCTTGCGTTCGATTCAGCAAAAGTTTTATTGGCCATTATCAATAATGAGCAAATGAAGATCAGCTCGGAAATACCTTTCATATTAACCCTTAAATCCATTTGGGATTGTGTCGAACTTTTTCACAAACAAATATGAAAAAGTAAAATAATAAAACATCATATTAATAAATGATTTAACTCGTAAGTTTCCGTTATATTTTTGGCATATAAGTCTCACGATGTTATTAAATGTAGTACATTTTCCAAAAAAATAAGCCAGATAAGCAGGAATGTGCAAACTATCCTATAGATAATTTAGTTATTACTTAAATTTTGTTTATCTATATCTAAATTTGGAGAATGCATATGGGGTTGATATTTATCATCAACCAAGGAACCAATGCATCTTCATCCCTATCTCCCAGAAAGTCAGTGCAATAGATCAAGACAATAAGCAAATACAGTTTATTTCATTACTACATCTACTCTATTAAGAAATTCGATAGCATAAAAAATCCGCCAAGATCATCGGCGGATTTAATTTTTTCATTTATATTTTTCTAGAGAGTATTTACACGTTGATAGTTTAAGATGATTCATCCAACCAAAGAGCTTTTTACACTCATTCTGTCACATTGAATAACCAAGCTTTAACCTACCAACCTACAACGATTTAAAACTGATACGCCGCTTTTAAGTAAAGGCGACGTCGTTCACCGATAATAGCGCCAGAGGTTGAGTTAAACCCAGCAATCGCATACTCCTCGTCAAACAGGTTTTTAACGTTTGCTTGAAACTTCCACTGATTCCAATTGGTCTGCCAAGACATATCATAAATGGTGTAAGGCTTAATTGTATTCTCATTACGATCAGTTTGCTCACTGACATAATCCGCACCAAACGCGATTGAAGAATTAAGACTTGGTAATTCATAGCGAGTCCATACACCTAATTGGTTGTGTGGCGAGTTTGAAAGTGCACGCAATGAGTCATCACTATCTGAAACTTCTAAATCATTATATGCATAACTTATATTCGCGACCCAAACCGGTGTGATTTGTGCCAAAGCATCTAACTCAAATCCCTGGCTGCGTATTTCTCCAATTGCCACATTGTAATCATCATCAATCGGATCTTCGGTTACGATGTTGTTTTTTACGATGTGATAAACCGCTGTGTTCAAGCTTAAGCGATGATTAAATAAATAAGAGCGAGCGCCTATCTCAAATTGTCTATTCTCTTCAGGGTCAAATAAGCTGCCATCTTGTGAATCAAGCTGATCAGATGCGCTTTGCGGTGTAAGGCCTGTAGAGTAGGAAGCATAAGGTTTAAATTGATGACTGACTTCATACGTTGCCCCAATTCGAGCAGAGTACCCTACATCGTGATAGGATGCGTTATCACTTCCATCATCGTTATCAACAACATTTTCATCAACATAATCAACTCGACCGCCCGCAACAATATTAAGCCTGTCTGTCGTTTGCCATTGGTCTTGGATATAAATACCCACTTGATTAAGATCGGTCGAACGATCTCGGTTTAATGACATAGAGTACGCACTGATATCATCACCGTAAGTCGGGTCAGAAAGGAATAAGTTAGAAGGTGTAGAAGCGGTACCATCACTGTTTCCAGAATAATAGAAAACCTCATCTTCATTGGCGAAATGATAATCTGCTCCGATCACAACCGTGTGGTCACCACGCTCGGCGACAAAAGATGAAGCAAGGTCTAGACCCTTGTAATATCGAACTTGGTCTTGATAACGACGCGTCACATAGTCATTAGAATCATCCGCGTCATCGGAGTAAACTAAACTTCTTGCTTGATGAAATTTAATCACCTCTTTCGTATCGTACATACGAATTGAAAAATTACCGTCTAGCCAGTCATTGATGGAATGCTCGAGATTCGCTTGGATAATATCAGATTGAAACTTTTGATAATCAGAAGGCTCATTGCTGCTCCAAGATGTATCCGCTAAAAAGTTCCCATCAGAGTCGATCGGTACTCCTCTTAAGCGCTCTCCAAGTTGATAAAAGTGTGTGTACTGCAGTGTTAATGTTGAAAGATCATTAAGATCCCACGCATACCCAAGGTCGATAATAAGGTTATCTTCTTCAACGTTATTCCGATACGAATCTTCACCACTTGAATAAATACCGACTCGATAACGTTGTGACGCATCGGCATTTGCTGGCCCCGACGTTTCAACACTCCCGCTTAGAAAATCTTTATTTCCAGCCGTAAGCTCAACGGTGGTTTGTTGCTCAAAGCTTGGTTTTTTAGTCACATAGTTAACAACACCACCAGCCTCACCAGCACCATATAACGCACCAGATGGCCCTTTTAGCACTTGAACCTGGTCGATATTAAACAACTGAGGAACTGTAAAGGTTCTGAACGGGTCACCCTTAACACCATCGTAAAGCACTTGGCTCTCTTGTTCGAAGCCTCGTACCTTCATAACCCCATAATTGAAATAGGATACGCCCGATAAAGAACGGAAAAGATCCGTTACTTCATTAGCAGCTTGGTCGGCTATCAAATCGTGAGTCAGAATTTGCATTGACTGAGGTGATTTATCAACCGGAGTCTCAGAGCGAGTACTCAAAGACCCTTCCTCGGCCTGATAAAGCGTCAACGCCCTGCCGGTTACCACTAGAGTTTCAGTATCATCCGTTGATGGTGTTTCTTTTATTTCACTACCCGCTTCCTCCGCGAAAACCATAGGAGAAAAAGAGATTACACCTAAGAATTGCATTGCAATTATCGATTTTTTTAACCGCATTATATTACGTCACCATTGAAGACAAATTTTGGTCAATAATACACTCAAATGATAATAGTTTTCAATATTATTATCATTTGTATTAATAAAATATGGTGTCATTTACAGGGAGGTTTTGTTGGTCATAATTTGAGTAGTTCTGAGCTATTCATTGTGATAAAAACGCCAGAGAGCATGAGAGATGATTTCACACTCATACTCAACTATCAAAGCGCGATACACATTGGCGATCCGCTGACAGGGTCCGTAATAACTTTGGCCTTTAAGGAAAAAACCTCAGATAAAAGCGCTTCTGTAAAAACCGTATTCGGGTCACCTTGTTGAATTAAGTTTCCACCTTTTAGCACCACTAAATGATGACAATATCGACACGCTTGGTTTAAGTCATGTAAAACAACAACGACTGTTTTTCCTTTATCATTAAGCTGTTGCATGATATCCATCAATTCAACCTGATGAGATAAATCCAAATAGGTCGTCGGTTCATCCAGTAAGACAATCGGAGTGTCTTGTGCGAGCACCATTGCTATCCAAGCTCGCTGCCTCTGCCCTCCAGAAAGCAAATCAACGTTCACATCAGCAAGCTCAATCACGCCCGCTTCTCGCATCGATGACTCAACTACTTCCTTATCTTTTTCCCCCAATCTTCCCCAATGTGAAACATAGGGAGAGCGGCCATATTCCACTAATCTTCGAACCGATACCCCTTCAGGTGTTGTCAAAATTTGCGATAACATTGAGACTTCACGAGCTAAAGCCTTATCTCCATAAGATGATAATGGCTTCTCATACAACATAATGTCGCCAGAAGTGGGCTTTTTTATACGTGATAATGCTTTTAATAAAGTCGACTTACCGCATCCATTGGGTCCAATTAATGCCGTAATTTTCCCAGCCGGAATGCTAAAAGAGAGATCGTGAATAATTGTTGTTTTCCCATAAGACACTGAGAGGTTTTTTGTCGTGATCATTGCCAGCCCCTATATCGGCGCAACAGAAAAATAAAATAAGGCGCGCCGATCAAAGAAGTCAGTACACCAGCAGGAAGCTCTAGTGGTGGTTGAATGCCTCTTGCCACCGTATCTGCTGCCAATATCATCAGTGCACCAATCGCCGCTGCGCCAGGGATGATCATTTTATGAAAGTGACCAAACAGAAATCGAGATAAATGCGGCGCTAAAAGCCCAACAAAGCTAATGGTTCCGCAAATAGAAACACTTATGGCGGTTAACAATACTGCAAGGACAAGCGCATACACTTGAACTTTTTCCGGGTTAGTTCCCAATGTTTTTGCCGATGATTCCCCGAGCCCAAGGATATCTAACCGCCACGCTAACCAAAACGCAACCGGCAATATCACAACCAATGATGCCCACAAAAATGGCACTTGTGACCAATTTCTTCCCCATAAACTCCCAGTAAGCCATACCATCGCGGTATTGATCTCAATAGGATGGACGATCAGGAGATAGTCGATACAACTTGCAAGAAACGCGCTAATCGATATACCGATCAAGGCCAAACGTGATGGTGTCGGATTACTCAACTTTGCTATGAAGGCGATGATAATAGCGGTCATGATTCCGCCACCCATACTACTAAGAGATAAAACAAATAGTGAGGAGTCGGGCTTCAACACGAGCAAAGTGGTAGCTGCCAACCCTGCGCCAGCACTGACCCCCATAAGGTCCGGTGACGCTAACGGGTTTCGAATCACACCTTGAACCAACACCCCCGCAATACCAAGACCCGCTCCCACACCCAATGCTAAAACGATTCGAGGCAGTCGATATTGATTGATAATAAAGTCAAACTCCCCCCCAAAAAGAAGGGTTTGATACACTTTTTCGAACGATAAATTCGATGCACCAACCAAAAGCGCAAAAACAGATGTTGCCAATAAAACACCAAACAACGCTGTCATCTTTACTGAACTCATCTATCGCACTCCTCGAACAGCGAGGATGACAAATACCGGCGTACCGATGAGAGCCGTTAATACCCCAACCGGAGTCTCAGTTGGAAAAGAGATCGACCGAGATAAGGCATCGGAGAAGGTGATTAGAGCGGCACCGGCAAATGCACATGCAGGAATCAGCACCACGTAATTATTTCCAACTACTCTTCTAGCAATATGCGGCACCAATAACCCAACAAACCCGATTGGGCCGGCGACCGAGACACTCGACGCAGTGAGCAAAATAATCGCAACACAAGACAGAAATCGAGTTCGAGATAAATTTAAACCCAAACTTACCGCTTTCTCATTTCCTAAAGAAAGGAGGTTGAGCTGACGTGCAATCAAAAACGCAATAACATGCCCTAATACGGATGCAGGCCACATTGCATTCCACTCATGCCAAGTCACGCTTGCAAGGGATCCTGCAAGCCAATTAATAACGCTAAATGCCTTATCATCGGCAATGATAACCGAGGCTCGGGTGATCCCAACCAACAGCGCATTGATTGCAACACCGGCCAAAACGAGTTTTATCGGGTGAGGCTTATCATCTAACACTCCGCCAAGGAGCATCACTAGCCCGCCACTCACTATCCCGCCTATCGCCGCAACCATCAAACTAGGGAGTTGATCAAGCCCAGCAAACCCAATGCTCGCCAACGCCATCACACATGCAGCCCCAGAGTTAATACCCAAAATAGAAGGAGAAGCCAGAGCATTTTGACTTAACCCCTGCATAACAACACCCGCTATCGCTAACCCAGACCCAATTAATATGCCGGCTAACGCTCTAGGCATCCGAATCGATTCTATAATTTGTAACTCGACACTGGAATCTGGCGCCATTAAAAAGTAATCCACAACATGCCCTATATGTAAGGGAAAGCTTGAATATCCGATTAATGAACAACAAAAACCAACACCCACTAACAAGCCTAGAGTGAGCCAAATCACCGAATGTTTAACTGGGAGTGTCATGAGAAAGTCGTTGATCTCAACGCATGGAAAACTTGGGAAAAATACTACTCTTCTTGATAATGATTATCAATAAAGGTGAGTGGTATTTTTTAAAAGAATGAAAGACAATTAAATTTATTAATTATCAAATAGTTAACAAAACTACCACTTAACTTTTACATGATAATAGATATGATAATCATTATTATTTGCTTGTATGGAGTTTTAGTATTAGGATCGAAGATCGGCTTGTGCGATTAATAAAATGATATTCGCCATATCAACAACACCCCTTTTTTACGCGAATCAAACACCACACTCTTTCTGGCTCAATATTATGAAAAAATTCAAATCTCCTGCATTTCTTAACCTATGGCCTCTCGTTCTAACTTTATGCATTGCTTCAGCACGAGCAGAAAACCGGGTGGTTAAGCACGAACTTGGTGATCTTACATTGGAGAAAACGCCGACACGAATCGTCGTACTTGAATACTCATTTATCGATGCGTTAGCTGCGATAAGAATCTCCCCCGTCGGCATTGCTGATGATAAACAAGAAAACAGAGTGATTTCTCAAGTGAAAGCGCTCATTCAACCGTGGACATCAGTAGGTCTGCGATCTCAACCTAACTTAGAAGTCATCGCTGGCCTCAAACCCGACTTAATTATTGCCGATCTTCATCGACATAAAATTAGCTACGGGGATTTATCCAAAATAGCACCAACGATGTTGCTGAAAAGCCGCGGTGAGACTTATCAAGATAGCTTAGATTCAGCCCTACTCATTGGCATTGCTGTCGACAAAGAAAAGGAAATGAGAGCACGTATTGAACGGCATAAAAAGCGCATTCAGGAATATAAATCAAAATTTAAGGATGTCGGATCCGTTCAGTTTGCAACCGTCAATGATAGAGGTATGTGGATGCACGGCCCACTTTCGTTCACGGGGAGTCTTATTGAACACCTCGGCTTAAAAACCGCGATTCCAAATTTACAAGATAGCCATATTCTACAGGCAAACTTGGAACTCTTTCTTCAAGCCAATCCTGACTGGCTATTTTATACAAAGAAAAAATCGGTAACCCTGTGGGACTCGTGGCAACAAAATCCATTATTTAATCTGCTTAAGATCAGTAAAACAAAACAAGCTTATCCTGTCTCATCTGAACTATGGTCTCTAAATCGAGGTATGTTAGCCGCTGAAGAAATTGCTGCGGAATTAGAACACTACCTTATTAGCGATCACCAACAATAGATTGGTGCTTTGAAGCAACACCTCCTACTCGAACTCAACTCAGCAGGAGGGACAATAAAGGGGTGTATGGCGTTGATTCCCCTTTACCGATCACAGCCACAATAAAAGCAAAAATATCAGCGGGAGACAGAGGTATAGCTCAATACCTCTGTCACATGTTGATTTCCATAGTTTCGATATTTTCACCCCAATCTGTTGTTGATATGTCTTTTGAGACTTATTAAAAAGTTCCAATTTTTTGTTTATTACCTTACAGCTGTGAACATCAAATTTTGTGATAGTGACTCTCATAGCGTGCGCTCCATGTTATTCCCAGCTATAGCTTTGACGATCGCCGGAAAAGATGGAATGATACGAATGAGATAAAAAATATGTTAATTGGGAATAGTGTTATGAAAAAGCCATGCTTTATTGTCGAAGATAATACTCACCATTTAGTCGGAAAAGCAGATTTTCCTGAGCCTTGTTCGTCGACAAATTCGGCAAGCCAAATGAACTTTTCCAGAACACTTGCCAATTCTAAAAGCTGGATTGGTTGTGGATACTTAACTAAGTCGCACAATCATTTAAAACATGAAAATATACGCTTTCCTTTTTATTCTCTGGTCATCGTTGTCGAAGGTTCTGGAGCGTTTGTTGATCTCAAAGGTAAGTCATATAAATTGGCGAGCAATTCCATCTTTCAAAGGCTTCCTGAAGAAGTCCATTCTTCTTACGTCGACGAAGGTACAGGATGGCGAGAGTATTATCTCGATTGTGACAAACACCTATATGAACACCTCGTGTCTTTGGGCGTTATTGATCCGATGCAGCGAGTCTTTTCTATGGACATTGACGCGTCATTGCTTGAGAAAATTGAAGCGCTTCTTGTGCGATTATCGGACGCTCAATACTCTGAATTGCCCGACGTGTATTTGGATTACTTAACCATTCTAAGACTTCTATTTTCAAGTTCGAGATCCAGAAAGCGAATTCTTGCGACGGATAAAATGGTCGACCAAGCCTGTCGAGACTTTGAAAATTTCTACGCGACACGTTTGCAACTTCGGGAGTATTGCGCTCAACAAGGTTGGGGATATGACAACTTCAGAAAGCGATTCAAAAAAGAAATGGGAACATCACCAAGCGAGTATTTAGTGCGTAAACGTATGGAAGTCGCCTGCCAACTCCTACGTTCCACTTCAAAACAAATAGCATTAATCGCATCCGAGCTCGGCTATGCTTCCCCATTTGAATTTTCAAATCAGTTCCACCGGCATTATGGAGTGTATCCGAAGCATTTTAGAAACGGAGAGAAAGGAACTTTTGAATTGTGAGTTGGTGAAGACTCTCTAAGCATGAATATGAATGACTAAGCCAAAGCGGTGACAATAAAGTCACCAATGTTGCTTCAAAAAACGCCCAGTTACACATACTGGCTAATATCAACCTCATCAATTTGAATGTCTGGCATGTATTTCTCTGCATATCGAATATGAATATCGTTCTTGAGCATCATCTCAAATAGGTCTCGGTCTAAACACTGTCGCTCTACCATTGAGTGTAAAATACCGATGGCTTCGCTGAGTTTTTTGGCGTCTTTATATGGGCGATCGGAAGCAGTTAATGCTTCAAACACGTCGGCTAAAGCCAAAATACGTGTCGCTACGCACAGGTCTTTTTTCTCCAGTTTTTTAGGATACCCTTTGCCATCGAGTGTTTCATGGTGACCGCCCGCAATTTGGGGGACACGTTTCAAGTCGTCCGTTAGTGGCAATGCTTCGAGCATTCGAATAGATGAAATAACATGCTCTCGGATTCGATATCGGTCTTCTTCTGTGAGCGTTCCACGGGTAATACATAAATTGTAAACCTCACCCAAGTTCGCTTGATAATCAGGTACGTAGATTTTAATATCCGATGAATTTCTCTCTTTTGGATGATGCGGCCAAATATAAAGGTGCTCTTGCTTATCAGCCAATAATTGTTCGACTCTTGGAGTGGTTTGAGGTGGCATATGACTAATGCGTTTCAACTCTTCAGGAGATAAACCCAAGCGATCATCTAAATTTCTAACCCAGGTTTGCGTCGCGATACTTCGAACTCTTTGAACATCGGAGTCACTCATTGATTCACCACCAATATTACATCGAGCAATAAACTCGAAATCATCAATGACCTGTTTACGCTGCTCTGAAAGTATCTGGTTCAGCTCTGTAGGATCTCCTCCCTCATGACGTTTTTTCCAATAATCAATTTCAATATCACGCAATAACACTTCAAAGCGCATTCTTATTTGATGAATTCGGTTATAAATCGCTTCTAATTTCGTACCTTTATCAACAATGTGCTCTGGTGTTGTGATTTTTCCACAATCATGCAGCCAAGCTGCTATTTCAAATTCACGCCACTCTTCATCGGTGGTCAATTTAAATGATTTTAGACCTTCTTCTTGGCTGTTATTTGCTTGTTCAGCCAACATCGTAGCTAATGCTGGCACACGTTCACAGTGATTCGCGGTATGAGGAGACTTATCATCGATCGCTTGAGCAATAAGTTTAATAAATGAATCCATCAATCGTTTTTGATTATCTTGAAATTGATCCAATGACACCGACATGGCATACATCGATTCGGAGAGATCATTAATTTCAACGATACGACTGTGAATACAAATAACTGACTTGAAATCACGCTGTTTTATTTTGGCGCTTTGCGACTGTAATGCCTTAATTGGAGAAAGAATGACATTAACAAAAATCAACAATATAGGAATGAGAAGCAGCATCACGATTAATGAAATAACCGTCGAGGCATTGACCTGCTGCATATACGGTTCATCAATAGTCTCCGTATCAACATAGAAGCCAATATAATGATTATCCTCAACACGCTGAACATATAACACGTATTCTCGGCCCGAAAAGTGGAACGTTTCCATCACTCGTTCGTCGACGTCGGACTTTTTCGCCATATTGACTAACTGCTCAAACGGTACAACACCGGCTTTAATTGAACGGGAAAAATTAGTACTTGAACCCTGCCCCATCCATTTTGTTTTCAACGCCAGGCTCTCTTCCTCAGTCATCGATTCAATGGCAAGATTCAATAAAGCTTGTAACCGAGAATTTTCACTGTGCACCAACATCGTTAAATCCTGATGAGCAAAGGCATTAAGCTCTTCTATCGCAGGGGAAACGGTTAGTTCATTCAACCAATATGTTTCGATTAAGTACTGAGCCACTTGCGTCGTTTCGAGAGCTGCATCAACCTGGTGGTGCTGCACAGCTTTGAGCGCCTCTAGACTGTCTTCCACTTCTAACAATTTAATATCGGGATGTTCTTGATTCAAAAGCTCAATTAATGACCACTCTTTCGGTATAGCCACCGTTTTACCTGATAACTGAGACAGATTTCTTACCCGAGGAAGCTCATTATTCGTAACTAAACTTGTGCTTAAACTGAGATAAGGTTGTGTGAAATGCCCCCAATTTTTACGACCTTCCGTTGGAAAAATTGAATGTATAATATCGACTTTATTATTTTGGTATAAATCAATAATGCCACTCCAATTATAGCCATTGGTATAGCGAACTTTCATTCCTAGTTTTGCTGCAACCAAATTTAAAAGATCAACAGAGTATCCTTGAGGGTGACCACTATAGGAAAAGTCAAAAGGTGGCCAGTTTAGCTGATTTGAAGCTGTTAACGGTCCTAAAGCCTTAAGATAACTTTTGTCCTCATTGGGTAGAGAAATCGATTGAACATTATTCAAAACAGAGTGATGAGTATTTGCAAATGAGTGCGCAGAAATCTGCCCATTTTCATTAAAAACCATCGCCGAGCCACTATTGAACACGCGATGATCACTTAAAAAACTCGACAGTGTTTGGTAAGTGATATCAACAGCAATGACAGACTTGCTTGTTTTTATTGTCTTAGCATAAGTAACGCCCGGTATTTGCAAATGAGCAAATAGGTAAGGGTCCGTACGAATACTCTCTTTACTTGCTAACGCTTCTTGATACCATGCTCTATCGGTTGCAAAATAATCACTATCAGCACTATATTGCCAAGTCATATTCAAATCAGTATCGTAAAACTGAAATAGACGTTTTCGTTGATTATTTCGCGAGAAATCCTTGATGACTAGCCAACGATCGCTCTTCGCTGCATCGTATTCTTGACGAAGTTCCTCTTCACTTTCTAAGTTAATAAGCTGATAGAGGTTATCATTTTCATAGCCCACGTAAATCGACTGTAAATATGGCTGTTCGCGCATCACCTCTAACATTAAGTGTGTCGCTGGGTGTAACTCATTAAGTGAAAAAGGCTTTTCAATATCAGGCAGGAAGGATAATAAACGTACAATACTCGTACTTTGACCATCGATAGAATGGAACCGTTCGCTGTATTTGTCCGCCACACTCTCAAACAAATTGGACGCAGCATCACGGGCTAACCCCTGGCTAAAATAATAATGCAGAGAGAGAGCAACGGAAACACAGATAGTGGTCAGAATCAAAAAGACAGCCGTGACCGTCACCCTAAGACTGAACGTTTTATTCTCAAGAAAACTTACCATATGATTCCCTTCCTAAAACCGTAGCACTTAACACTAGAAACTTCGGCTTTCCGACGCCGTTCGAGAAACAGGATCGACGTTAAATTTTCCGGCGATGAGTGAAAAAAAACGGGTTGTATTCGATTCCCAACTGCCAATTTTGTCTCGTGCATCTTCTATTGATAAATTCAATTTCATTATCAACATGAATAGTCATGCATTCACGACTAGAATTATTCACTATAGTTAACGCTTTTCTCGACTTTCCGTCAAATGGATTGTCCGCTAAAAACTCATATTAAAGCATTAATTTTGGGCGTGATCATTTCATGGTGTTCAGAAAACAAGAAGGGATTATTGGCAGTAGTATAGCTTCACGCCTATCCGGATTCCCCCACCGGGTCGCCATTCACATAAGCATAAAGATTAATCCCGCCCTCTGCCTGAAGTGGGATCACGATTAAACCAACGACTGAAAATGAGGAACGTAGAAGCGATAACCAAAGTAAACCAACCCAGAGGCAAAGTCACTGCGCTTGGTGGAAAAACCGAACGGTTGCAGTGAGAATTCATCACCACTGGCCGTGCCGTAAAGTGAATACTGATGGCTTTCTACTTTTTGAACACTTTGATTGTAGACAGCATTCTCATGTCGGTATAAATACCACATCCTAATAGGTCAACTGTTCTTTTCCAACAATTGACATGTCGCAAATCCACACCCCATACTCATTACCGACACAGCCCCTCCTGGTGGAATATTAACCCAACGATGAATAAAAGCTATCAAAGCCAAACCACCAATAACTAGAAGAATTTGAAGTAAT
Source organism: Vibrio phycocola (assembly GCF_053850235.1). Lineage (NCBI taxonomy): Bacteria > Pseudomonadati > Pseudomonadota > Gammaproteobacteria > Vibrionales > Vibrionaceae > Vibrio > Vibrio phycocola. Next base: position 67,135 of record NZ_JBSQDJ010000019.1, read on the forward strand.
ACATTGGTTATCGCTTTCATAACATTTACTCGTTGAGGTTGCCATCCATCTCTTGGACTAAAAAAATACTTATTCAACTCATTACAACCATAAAGACCAAGTCCCACTAAATATGCAATAAATATAGAAATTATTGTATCTGAAAGCATTAATAGCCCCCACCATGAATATAAAAAACCTCCGACTAAACTTAGCAGGAGGTTCAATCAGACTTAATTATCCGACCACAAATTTGTGAGAGAAGAATAAAGTATCATACTAAAAGTACTCTTAATCCCCAGTATACAAGGGGCTTAATCTTAGGATAAAAAATAAAGTATCATACTAAATCCGCTATCTCACCTATCAACCTCAAAATTTAAAGTAATAAAGTCTCATACTTAATACCCAGACATCTAAATCAATGTATTCAATAAACCCCGACTTGCTAGCAATAATCTAGAATCGAGATGATTTAATCAACAATAGATGTCATAATTTACTGTATAAAAATCCATGTAAGTAGCAAAGATGACACATCCACGGCCAGAGAAAAATAACTTTAAAGAAATAGATGTATCTAACTTAGATGCCATAACATGGTTAAGAACCATAGAATCAAATTCTGTGGATCTTGTAATCACAGATCCTCCATACGAGTCTCTCGAAAAGCATAGAAAAATTGGCACGACTACCCGACTCAAGAATAGTAAATCATCCAGCAATCAATGGTTTGATATCTTTCCAAATGAAAGATTTGAAGAGTTAGTCTCTGAGATCTACCGGGTAATGAAAAAGAACTGTCATTTTTATTTATTCTGTGACCAAGAAACTATGTTTGTTATCAAACCTATTGCTGAAAGCATGGGATTTAAATTTTGGAAGCCTATTGTCTGGGACAAAGTGTCTATTGGTATGGGATATCATTATAGAGCGAGATATGAATTCATTCTTTTTTTCGAGAAGGGGAAACGTAAGCTAAATAACCTATCTATCCCAGATATTCTTGTTGAGAAAAGAGTCTGGAAAGGGTATCCCACAGAGAAACCAGTAAACTTAGCCAAAACATTAATAGAACAGAGTTCAAATGAGCAAGACTTGGTAATTGACCCATTTTGTGGTTCAGGGTTTGTTGGTCAAGCCACTGAGTTACTAAATCGTAATTTCAGAGGCAATGATTTAAATATTGAAGCAGTAAAATTAACAAAAACTAGGATAAATAATATTAGGCAAACTCTTTAAATTTTCGAACCCAGGATTTTAAAGTCTGTGCTCTGCGACGGCTTGTATTGTCACTTAAGCCGTTGCAGTTTTCGATAAGAAACTCCGCTGCAGAATTCTCATGAATATCAAGTATCGAGCTAACATCCTGATTGAGCATCCATATATGCCCGCAATCAGATTCTTCAAACTGTCGCTGAATGATCTTCACCCATTCTTCATCATTTTGTGATGCCGCAACTTTCAGCCCTAAAGGAGTTAGCGACGAGTAATCATGAATTAAAGATAGTAATTTACATGCATCTCGATAATAACTGACTTGCCTTGGCTTAACACCTAACTCTTTAGCAGTAACTACACGGTTCCGATCAACAATGTTTAGATATAATCTAATTCTTTCCAAACTATCAGCTTGAGGAACCATAGTACTATCCAAATAGGAACCCAGCTTATCATTAATATCAGGAAGGAGTTCTTCTACATAATTTGGCTCTAGGCCTAATATCGTTTGAGTGGAATCTTCGTCGATTAACTGAATTTCTATATCATTAGAACCAATCAAATCAAACAGTTTTCGAACTATCCTTAAATCAATTTCTTGAGCTTCTAAACTCGATAAAAAATCTTCATGCGAAGATACTTTAGACAACAGTTCATAACCTTTTGACCTAAAGTTAATTTCGTCTTTTGTTGCTGTTTTAACTCGATAAACAAAAGAACCTTCAACTGCATCCCTTGGATAAAAAGAAACTGATATCTCATGTTTTTTAAGGTAATGTCGGCAAAACTCACCAAAAACTTCAGATACTTGGTTCAGCGTTTCAGAAATAATGTCTTTATTTGATTTCTTTGCAATTCTAATTCGATGAGAATGTTTTCTTCTGCCATCATAGTTAATATTTTCTCTAATAAAAACATTATATTTTGGCATTTTATATGGCAGTTTTTTGGCTACCGCAAACTCTTCAGATACCTCGTTAGTATCTAGATCAATCTTGGTCAAAAGTACTTTTGCTGACACTGATGGCTTGATCATATGGACGATTGGTATATCTTTTTGTTCAAGTCGGTTAACTTTTTCTTGAGAAGCAGGCACGATGATCCAACGATCGTGTAGTTCGTCGCAGCCTAAGCTATAACAAAAAAATAACTGATCGTATTCATTTAATGCTGTAAAAATAAGGGGCTCGTCATAATAACTATAAACGTTATGATAATATAACGATCCACATCTGCTGCTCGTTAAAAACAGCAAATCATCTTTAGCACTCATACTACTTTGAAACCTTTTGGATATACCCCATCGTAAAACCACACCGATACATGATGACTTTTAAGGGGAAGCTCCCCTTTGCCGTGCTCAGGTTTAACTCGTCCTGCGGCAATCAGTTGGCCTGAAAATCTTTCAGGGCTACCTTCAACTAGATCTTTGATACTATCGTGAGTATCAAAGAACGATGTCCCATAGAATCCTGATTTTTTCCTAATATTAGCTCTTCTTGATAAATGACACTGCTTCGGATCTTTATAACTAGCTAAAAAGTCATCAGCGTCAGGGATATCTTTATACACTAATCTATATAAATTAGCATCTATCTCGACAGCACCGTCGGGCGGTACGAGGATGTCTGCTGGATAGTCCTGAGGCCACTTTCTATCATCCATAATATCTAGCCATACTGCATATTGAAGTTTAAGCATAGTTTAAACAACACAAGTTGCATACTCAATCGATTTGACATAGATATTGTTTTAACAATGAGTTACTTCAAATAACTACAAAAAAATCCAATGAGATGGTGTCTATTTACTGTTGATCTAGCCACCCTGTGAACCATCCTGCCCATTTATCAATATCAGCAGGGTCAAGACAACCTTTGTGTTTACATGGAGGATGAGAGATTCCCTTGAAGTTACCGTCTCCACAAATTGACGAGATGTAATCACGCGGCCAAGCTAGAGACTTCTTAAGTAGCCGGATTTCTAAGGCTGCTATTTGATCAAGTAATGTACTGTTATCTTTTAACTTTAGGACCATGGTCGATATCGAATTTTTCGCATCAGATGTATCGACTTCAACAAAATGATACACCTGCCCATGATAAGTAACTTCGACTACAGCCAAACACCTTGGATTAGCATCATCCCCCATCATGTGTTTGGTACAACGTGCCAATTTAGGTAATTTTCTAAGCGGATAGCGGTACGTTTGACATCCGTGATTAGTTTCCAAACGATCAATAACCTGAGAGAAAATCTCAAATTTACTTGCATACAGATGAGCATCATCACTTTCGTCATTCAAAACATCATAATCAGCACCGGCAATTGTGCCTGTAACATTATCACCATTCGGAGATAACTTATTGGGAAGTTGTTCATTAGGTTCACTATCATCGGGCTTACCGCTATTAGCCTTCCGAGTTTTATCAGTTACTCGATTAGTCTTGAATGGCTTACGAAATGACAAGCCAACTGATTCTGTATCTAAAACAACACGTGCTTTATCAGAGTCAGCCTCTTCCTCATCATCAAGTTCGTGCTCTTCTGGACGTTTAGGTCTACCTGAATTAGCTCCGCCACCTTGACCTGTTACCTGCCTTTTGAAATCAGGGTGATAAAAATCTAGTTCATCAGGCATACTCGATGGCAAGTCTTCCACTCTTCTAATTTCCCAGGCAAAAAAGCTGTTACTGCTCCAATCGTGCCACCCTGACACATCTAGTTTTGTTCTATTTAAGCAAGGAGGTGTAAAAGAGAAATCCCAAAATTTATACTGCCCACTGGATGTATGCTCTCTCATCATTGTCTGGTGAATACTTTCAAATGAAGTTCGAGCCTCAGGGTCCATCAATATCCAACTTAAGAATCGTCGTGAACGTTCATCATTAAAAGCGGCAATCGGATAGCTAGAATTTGGCATCACATCAATCTGCCAATGCCCGTTTATATTGGTGATATTGAAGTCTGATGACAGCTTTCCGTGTTCCAAACAGATTCTGGACATATAGTTATCATGCAGAAAAAGAACACGTGCTAATTCAAGCTGAGGTAGGAAAACAGTTGGACCATCAGGCACATCAAATTCAAAGCACCACTGTTCAGAATTGTGCCCATTCCCCATTGAACGAAAAGCAAGGCAGTCCCTTAAACGCTTTTTGCCCCACAGCTGAGCATTCATAATGGTAAAAGTTAACTGTCTTCCTTTTAACTGATTAGACTGATTGGCACTTAATGATTTGTAACGTCGAATCAATGGAACACCAGCAATGGGTATTGATGGACGATCAAGCTTTTTTGAAAAGCTGACGTTAATTCCCCAAAACACGTTGCAATTTTTCTTAAACAGCGAACCAATACCCAACACTAACGCATCTTCTGGGATGTGCTTAAATCTGTACTCGCCCATATACCTTCCGTTATTCCTGTTAAAAAACATCGAGCCAGTGGAGTTAAACGCTCTTCACTCAGCCCCGAGCCTCGCAGTAAACGCCACCGCTCAGCCTGAATATTTTGTAAATAGAGTGAGATGTACTGATTTTCCAATCGCCGAATTTGGTATTGAGCAACCGACTCCGAGTACTTGGCAAGAAATTGCTTAGTTAAAGGTAAATACCGAAATTTCCTCTCCGGTATCGCCCCAATCTTTAGTTTTGACAGCAAGAAAGTACTCGTCATACGGGGAGAATAATCATCTTGTTCACACTGCTGTCGCAACTGACATAATCGACGAACAAGCGAACGATCTCGCTTAGGCCAATCGACCCGCCTATTTTCATACATGATCGGATGCTCATAGCGTCGGTTAATTTTCATCAGCCATTCGTAATCATGTCGGTACAACCACATGTACAAACCTTGCGAACCATGTAATCGAGCGTATTTGCACCCGCACTCTTTCAACAGCTTCAGCCATTGAATTCTTTTATCTCGATTAATCTGCTTCGGCAAAACCACTGAATGGACAATTCTTTGCTTTTTCGGGTAATGCTTTACGTTAGTCAACATGTCAGATGGTGAAATATCTCGGTCTAGTAAACTGGACTGAATGATTAGGTGCTGCATAAAACTGAAGGATTTTCGGTGCTTTCGTAAAATAGTTCTGACCCAGCCGGTATCTCGCCTCGCCAGTGTGAGTTGGTTATCCGCCAACCAACCTCTACTCCAAAAGGAATGGATACGTTCCCGAACTTCATCATGTTTTACATTAGCCCCTCGGTTGCAACCGGCTAGCACGACCAAATCATGGTAATAGCAGTTCCATTGATGAAAAGTTGGCGATGTTTGTACTTCCACTTGCAGAAGTTGTTCGACAACATGGCTAATGCGTAAAGATTCCCTTTTATGATACCGTATTGGTCTGTCATCCAGTGTTGTGTCTGCCGCATAAAATTCATGACGATGTTCGTAATGTGGTTGAATAGAAAATTCACACAAAGGGGTTTCGTGTTTTTTGCACCATGTGGCTCCTGGCACTTGCCAGCTACGCATCCAATACCTCTCACCATATTTGCCTAATTGCTCCTCAAAACACTGAGGACAATATCTGAGTAGCTTCGGCTGCTTAACAATTGAAGCAGCAATTCCGAAAACCAAGTGTATAAGCCCTTTGGATTGATTTACCATCCAGCGCATGCCAGCCAGTCTTTTTCTTTCTTCAATAAAAGGCGCGTAAATAGGGAAAAGCGTGTGCTGGTATATCAGTGAAGCCGTCGTAATATTTAAAACCGATGGATATTGCCCGGAAATTTGAGCCAGATGACTCGGTAGGTCAACCGTAGCGATAACCTTGCGATCTCCATAAACCTCATCCAATAGCTGCTTAGGCGATATGGTTCCGCTATGAACCCCTGCCCTGGCAACTAAGCTGTAAATTAACTCATTTGGATAGGGAATAGGGAAACCGAGCACTCAACTGACCTTTTTCAAATCCAAAATAAGTTTATTTGCCTTGATCGCACTGTACATATCTTCTTTCTTAGTCAGTTGTGAATACACAAATCGTAAATCGCAAGTTTCAAGGCTTGACCAATCTACACGTTTAACTACGGTCGCTTTTGGTTCTTTCGGTTGCTGATCTACAAACTGCTTACTTTCGTCATACCAATCAAGTATGACCGGCATCATCTCGCGCAATGTCAACTTAGGCTGTTCGCGGAAAACTTTCTCAACGAGCGGAATAAGTATTTCAGACTGGCAACCGGTTTGTACGAGCAAACTGTAAAGCCGCATTGCTTGTTCGTTACAACTGAAAGGTAATTCAGGCTCATCTGGGATCTCATTTATTTTTTGGTAAAGGCTAAGCAGTCGCTTGTCGATATCTTCTACTCGTAGATCAGAGTATTTAGCTATCAAGGTTGGGTTACCCCGGCGAATAGCATCCAGCATAGGGTGTACCGGTTTAAGTTCATCGTTATAAACTGACCGTAAGACCTTCACGGTAATTCGTTCGAGCTTAGAGGCAATAGCCCGTAGCTGAGCCAGAACAAATAACTTAACCACGATATCCAATACGCCTTGTGATAACTCATACCAACAATCTCTGACTTCATCGGTAAGAACTTCATCACGTCGATTAAGCCACTGGTATTTCCAGAGCTTATTAGTAAAAGCAAGCCATTCACTTTTTGTATTCGGATTTTCTGGATATTGCGGCATGGGCTGCCAATAAAGAGAACCAATGCCCGTGGTACGTCTTGCTGATTGTAATTCAACCTCAAACAATGGGCGGGCTTTCGGAGTACCAACTAATATCACCGGAATCCCGACTGTGTTAACAAGTTCGACGAAAAATTCCAACATTTGCTCTCGTCCAACCGCCTTGCGAATTTTCAAGCGTTGAATTTCATCGATAACCAGAACACCAATAGCGCGTTCATTCGCTACCTGACTCATTAAAGCCAGTAATGTTGGTACCCCAAGACGCCTGCGACCATGCGTATTTTCATAATTCGTACCTAACCGCTTATCTACTTCTCGGAAGAAATTCAGACACAAACTTTGCTGTGATCCATTATTTGGGCACTCAATTTTCAGATAGCTGAGTTGAAAAAAGTTATGTTGTTCGTGATAAACAACCTGAGGGTAGGTGGCAAGAATACGCTCAAGGGTTGAACTTTTACCACTACCGGAACATCCGATAAGAGATAAACAAGTTGCTGTCGTTAGCACATTTCTGAATTTATAACTCTGCAAATCACCGGACATCACCCGTTCGTAGCCATTTTGTAAATGCTTATTCAATGAACCATCCAGTAAATTTCGGCTCACATAACCACGCCGGATCATAATCGATATGCGCTCTTCCAAGAGAACATGCTGGGATAAGGGTTGGAAAAAATCATCAAGTAAAGCTGCAACCATATGAGCCCGTTGTCGAGGCTTATCCTGAAGATCATTCAAAGAAAAATCGACTTTACCTTCTAATCCTTCTTTTAGTTGCTTAAGCTCCATGATTGGTGTCAAAGCCTCGATAAATGGGTTTCCTTTATAGGCTGGGTTACCAGTATCTTTATATATGGCGTTAACATATTCACTTGGCAAACTCATTCGTTATCATCCTCATCATCGAATAACTCATCGACATAACTCGGGTAGTCATAATCTTCCTCCGGAACACCATGTAAAGGAATGATATCTGCTGTGTCTTTTACATCTGTTTGTATTTTCGTTTTTCTACTGTCGCGTTCATTTTGTAGCTCAGCCTTTCGGTTCGACCGAATATCACCGATGCGTTCAGTATTCGGGATGCTTGAAGTATCAGGGCTTAATTTCTCTGCTTGTCTAATTTTGTCAATCACTCGCTGTTCATGCTTTCGTTTTTGCTTATCAGCTCTTACTTGACTTTCAGCAGCAGTGAATTTTTTCTGTTCTTGTCGCTGCCACACTTCCCAGAAAGTGCAATTGGCAAACTCTCTGGAGCGTCCGGAGAGTTTGCAAACCCAGTGTTCAGCACTGTTTCGGCTAGGAAAAAGATAAATTTCATCGACTAGACTGGGATCATATGCCACCAAAACTTTTTGCGGACGAGTCACTTCTTGGGCTCGATGCATCCACCCTTCGACAATAGCCTCTTGGCAGGTATAGTAAATACCAAAAATGCATATCCCCAAATCAGAGATCGTTGCATCTGTTCTGGGAAGTAAACTTAATCTTACTGCTTCTTCAGAAGCTGAGCGCAACCGGCCAGTACGGTGCTGAATCCCCCAGTTCCACAATTCTAATGGCACAGAAGGCAAATCAACCGGCATATCGGCAGATCTGTCATAGGTCTTCATCACATGATAAAGATTATGATAAAGAATTGAGGACAGGATGATTTCTTTAAAATCCGAAATAGATAACTTAGCATCAAGACGATAATCCTTACCACCACGCTTTTTAACGATGGTTCCCGTTACTACACCTGGAGCAAATGGAGTAAAGTCAGCTTGCAATGTTTTAAAATTTCGTTCTACGATACCTTTAGCATCGCCTCGATACGGTGGTGTATTTTCAATTCGCACCGAAAAGCTTTTTTCTAGATTTTCTATCTGATAACCCAGTAATTCACCTCTATCTGCCAAAATGGCATCTGGAAATCCGATAGCAGGCCACTCTTGAGATTCGATCTCTATCCCATATTGATGACATAGCTCGACCTTATCAGTCATAGCAACTTGTAAAGCCTGCATAGCGGCTACATAAGAGGGGTTTTCAAAACCGATGTAACACCCAACTATCAGGCGGCTGAAGACGTCGATAACGATGTAAACAACCGGACGTCCAACAATCCAGCTTCTGTTTACATCGGAAACTACGTAAATATCCGCGATGGTCGCGTCAATTTCAAAACGGGAGCCCGGCCCCAAAGCATGCATAGTCGCCGTTCCGGTCAAAGGTCGAATATCTTTGTTATAGGCATTTTGGCTTGACCGGCTTTTGATTTTTTCTACCTGGGTGTATTCACGTTCATAGAAGTGCTTCATCTGCCAATTGGTTGGAATTTCTGTCTCTGGCACATCAGGGAAATAGGTCTCATATATATCTTTAAAACGCCGGTGTGCGTAGGGAAATGAATAACCTTTTTCAGTTAACAAATACTTCTGAATGGCTATCCTGAATAGCTTCTCTATAAATTCGTCAACATTCACCCCTGTACCTGGCTCATACTTTCTGGGTCGCCCCAATTTTACCTCTCCCGGTATTCGCTTTTTGCCTTTTGCGCCAGAATTTTTGTAATCAGGAAGAAGCGCGTTAACAATCTGCCCCCGCTGCCAGTATTGGCGGATTAAGCGATACAATGTTTGCTTGGTCGTTTTGTGATTACCCATGACTAGGTCAATGGCTTTAGCTCGTTGTTTCGGCTGATAGTATTCTTCAAGATGGATTATAGGGCTTATCAACTCATAATTTTTGTCTCTTTTTACTTGAGCCGTGCTGCCATCTTCGGGCGAGAGCATGATCAAATAAGAATAGGGATCTTCGACTCGGTGTAACAATTCATCTTGAATCGCCAAATCCAGCGAATATAAGTCAATAATGCTGGGGAAGGCGCTTTTATTATCGATCGATATCCAAACAAAATTGTTTCCGAATTGGCTCAAAATCCGGAATCTCTCGTTCTCATACTCCAGGACCTCATTGATTCGAAACATGACGAGCTCCTATTAAGTTCCCCATGTTCTCAACAACGAAATCCTTACCTTTTTGCAAATAGAATGGTTGGGACAACATATCAAAGTAAAAACAGCGATTAGCCAGCAATTGCCTGATTTCATAAATAGAAGAACCATCAGTTTGATTGTAAATACGGTCAGTCAACTTACAGATATCAGTAACCGTTTTATTGGGATTTTGCTGAAAAAGGTCACTGTAGTACGCAGTCCTGTCTAACAAGACTTCATCATCAATCTCATCCTTCTCAGCCGGGTATATCCAGCTAATATTCTGGACAAGCGTTGGGGATACATCGTTTTCCGTGACCAGAAACCAAGGAACTTTTTTCAATAACCAATAACGGCGTTCAATTTCCAGTTTCTCAATAACACGGGGATCTTTTAAAGCATTATTGTACTTGGCTTGAATGACATACTGTGGAAGTTGGAGATCTAAGCCATCAACCAAAAGATCGGATGACATATACAGCTTAACACCGGCTTCCGCTGGGTGTCTTATGCCATTGTCAGCAGCAATATCAAGAGTCTCCTCACGTTTAAGAGGAAACTGCTCTCGAATATCTATGGTCTGAGAACTCCACTCAAGAGTTAAAAAAACAGCAAGTTCTAAATCTGAAAGCAAATGGTGAGTTCGCTGGCTTTTATGACCAAAAACACGGTGAGAGCGACCGTCAGATGGCACATCTCGAACTGTTAACCAAGGTAGATAATCAGAACCGCAGCCATTACCACGACCTTCCTTTATCCAGCGCTTGTATTTAGTCTCTGAGGGAGAATATTTACTTTTTGCCAAATTGCTCACCCCTTTGCTCATGAAATGAGTGCAAATATAGAAAGTTTAATATGCAACGTTACTATCAATAAATTATTGTTGATGATAAGTGACATGTAGCTCCCTAGGCTACTTCACAAAAAAACCTATAGCACACCACAAATCCAGTTTATTTATAAAGACACTAGGTGAACTTTAATCTACAATAGGTTCATCTTAACTCCAAATTAGTTAACTATGAAGTACTTTAATGAAATTTCCTACATCATCCAAGGTGCGATGAGTGAAGATAAGCTGATGGTTACAGCTTATGCCCAGCAATTGATTGACAAGCTTTCGAAAGATGGAGAAAAACTAGCGGCGAAAGGACTCAAAGAAAACATTTCAAATCAAGCAACCAAAACAGCTTCCGCCTCATCAGCGTCTTACTCATTGAGTAGGCCTGTACCTGTCGAAAAAGATAATCGATTTTCTCTCGCGGACAAGACGATACCTAGCATCGAAGAATCGAATGTGTTCTTGTCTCACGAAAATGAAAGTACTGTTGATGCTTTCCTAGCGTACTTACAAAAAAAAGATAAGCTCAGTGCTGTTGGCATCCCAATCAATCCAACATTGTTACTCCATGGTCAACCAGGAACAGGCAAAAGTAAGCTGGCCAATTTTCTAGCTGCAAAGTTAAATCTGCCATTAGTAACTGCTAGAGCTGATGCTTTAATTTCATCTTATTTGGGCTCAACATCAAAAAATATACGTTCATTATTGGAATATGCTCAGAGTGAACCGTGCGTACTATTTCTTGATGAATTTGATGCTATAGCAAAGGCTAGAGATGATAAAAATGAAATTGGCGAGTTGAAACGTGTAGTAGTGAGTCTACTTCAGAACATCGATAACTTAGGTGATACCATTTTAGTAGCGGCAACAAACCATGTTCATTTGTTAGATCCTGCTGTAGGTAGGCGCTTCCATTACAAACTGGAACTAATGCCTCCAAAGAAAAGGGAGCGAGAAAGGTTAATAGACTCAATTTTTCGTAACTTTGATGTTGATATGGAAGGCTTCGATGTCTGCGTGGCTGCATCAAAAGGTATGACTGGGGCTGAGATAGAAATTGCGGCATTTGAGTATCTAAGACACTCAGTTGTCAATGATCAGTCTCCTTCATATATCGGGTTACTAAAAGAGCTCTTGATGGTTTCTCACCCATGGTTGAGCTTCAGCGACTTAGAGTCGAAGCAGGAGTTAATACCAAGACTAAAAGATATAAATACAAGCTTATTCACTGGGAAGCTACTAGCTGAACTATGGGGCGTGTCTCCTAGCTATATCAGCAAATTACTCAAGGAAAGCAAATTATGAAACAAGAAAGAAATCCTATAAAGCACGTTGAGTTTTCTGCCGAAGATTACTATCAACCAGATGTTCATACTGGTGGTAGCAACGCACCTTTGAAAAATGTCAGTGATGACTTTAGAGAAGAACTAATTAGTTCGCTAAACCATATAAAAGAAAATTTAACTACAAACGAACTAGATGTATGCACTGCAGTAGTTGAGCTGGAAGATAACGCTATTGCCAAATCTCATCGACCAACAGCTATATTCAATGAACAAACCTGCCCATTTTTTGGAGATGCTGGCTATGGAAAAATGTTGGTTGAGGTTCATAGTTCTGGCTTGAACAAGCTTGAGCAAAAGATACACACAGTTAAGAGCAAACTCGGCATTAAGGCACTCTCTGCCGTCAAAGCCATTGCACCATACTCACCGTCGATCTCTATCCCTGAAGGCGAAGAAAGTGGAATTATTGTCCGCCTTTTTAGATATTCGACTGAGACTCTAAATAGAAAAGTTGACATCGATTTTGAATCAACTCTCAAGCGCCTTAATTGCAAATGGGAAAAACACCGCTCTGAGTCTGTAAGACTATATAAAGTTAGCTCAAATATAAAGAACCTGCTAGAAGAACTACCAGACATTGCAACGGTCCAAAGCGCCATTGTCTCTAACAGTATTGTTATTAAACCTATGGATAGCTCAGGTGTTACACCAACCCCTGCTGATATTCATGCACCTAACCCATCTGTCATTTACCCTATTGTGGGGGTCGTTGACAGTGGCGTAAGTCAAAGTTGTGCTCCCCTAAACAACTGGCTCATCGGTCAAAAAAGAACTGTCCCAGACCCCTTTCGAGACTTAAATCATGGCACTTTTGTTAGTGGCATGGTGACCAACAGTTACCTATACAATCAGGACACCAGGTTTCCCAAATGCCAATCCAAAGTAGTCAGTGTCGAAGTTCTTGGAAACAATGTGGGTGATATCTATAACATCGTAAACTCGATGTATGAAACGGCAGAAGAACATCCAGAGATCAAGGTTTGGAACTTATCATTAGGTACAAGTGAGCCTGTATCCCAAAGTGAAATCTCAGCCATGGCATTGATGTTAGATGAATTTCAGGATAAGTATAACTGCCTGTGTGTTATTGCGGCAGGTAACTATAGTGGCTCATTAAGAAGCTGGCCTCCAGAGGAAAAGCTCAATGATGGAGTATCTAGCCCTGGTGATTCAGTGAGAGGGCTGACTGTAGGCTCAATCGCTCACATTGATGGTGCAGTAAAAAACGAAGAACCTTCACCTTTTTCTCGAAAAGGCCCAGTATCTAATTACGTACAAAAACCAGACTTAGTGCACTTCGGGGGCAACCAACTAAATGTAGGCGGAAATGCAATCCCAATCGGTGTTAACTCTATTTGCCCAAATGGTAACAAGAGAAACGATATCGGTACGAGTTACGCTACTCCAATTATATCTACATTGGCGGCAAATCTATTCCAAGAACTCGGAGAACGAGCAACTCCTAACCTTGTTAAAGCCCTACTTATACACAACGCCAACAAAGCATTTGGACAGATAGTATGCGATGAGCACCGTCCATACTATGGTTGGGGGCTTCCCCAAGATATACCTGAAATATTAGATGTACAAGATTATGAAACAACACTTGCTTTTGAAGGTCATGCTCAAAAAAGTTTCGAAGTTGAAAAACTGCCTTTCCCTATACCTGATTGTTTAAGAACTGAGGATGGAAAGGTTAGAGGCGAGTTTTTTATGACTCTAGTATATCAGCCGGAACTTGACCCAAACCAAGCGTTTGAATACTGCCAGTTAGATGTAAAAGTCGGTTTTGGTGAAATTGATGAAGATGGTAAATTCACGTCCAAAGTTCCACCTAAAAATGATGCCCACCTATACGAAGAAGATCTGGTCAAAAATGGAGACAAATGGTCTCCAGTCAAGGTATACCAGAAAAGCTTCCCTAGAGGAGTGAATATAGAAAATTGGCGATTAAGGGTCAAAGTCTTGGACAGAGATGGCTATGAAGCGAGCGGCGTACAAGTCCCATTTACGTTGCTTTTGACCATCAGAGACATAGATAAAGAGCAACCGGTATATAACGAGATGGTTAAGCTAATGAATGAATATAACTGGGAAGTTTCAGATCTAGTTATTGACCAAAAAATTCACGTGTAACTCTACACTACACTGCTGTATAAAAAACCATTATTCAATCGCCAAAAAAGATGTTAATGACTTTTTTACAGCAGCGCTAGCATGACTAACTCATACCCTACAGTTGGTAAGCAAGCAACCGACAATGCAGTTCGCCTACTGGGACGCAACTCACAACTGGACATTTCTGAGTTACGATCTAGCAACACTCTATCTTTTTACATTACTTAAAGTATACCAACCAAAGTTTCTAATTCACAACAGCCTTCTATAAAAATATCTAATGGGAATCATCGGTGGGTTAATTCGCTTGTACCCCTTAGAAGTGCTCATAGCTGTTAAAAAAGCACATATCATTTGTCCGAACGATCCGTCGGAAAGAGCTTCCTATTGTTAGTTGCCTTACGGATCATCGAACTCATCGATTCTATCGCATTAGTCGTATGAATAGCTTCTCTGGTATCGTTTGAATAATTAGAAAATGTATATAAATTCTTCCAAGGCGTTCACGAACTTCGGTTTATCTGCGAGTACTTTTCACCTAACTTTTGAAAATCGATCAAGCTACAGTAGCGTTTATTTTGTCGTCATCGCTTACTAATAGACCACGTTGATTAGTGCTCTAATTTATTCTACGGGATAGGAAAATCCCTAACAGGCAAGCTATTATGATAATTCCAATAGAGAATATCCTGAAGCTATCTATCCATATAAAGCCCTCATTTGAAATAATATTTACATTATTGTTGGTAGTTATAATAAGGAAGTATCCTCCGAGGGCTGTTATAGCTGATTGCATGAAAGCCCCGAACATAGTTAATATATTTACTGCGTGGAAACTATCTGCCTTATTTAGGAACTGCGTGTGGTACATAGATGACGCAATACCATGCCCCGATTTTAATGTATTTTGGAGGAAACCAAAAATAATTAATGCGCTGACACCTACAATCCACTGTGGCCCCATATAAGGGATAGCATCGAAATCAGGAATAAGAAAAATTAGCGGAGTTAATGCAATTGTAGCCAAAAAAACTGTGAGATAGATACTTTTAAAACCAGTTATATCAGCTCGCTTTCCCCAGAAAAAAACACTTAAAAAGGGACCTGACATTTGTGATAGTAAATATAAAAAGAAAATATTTGCAGGAAGATTCAGATACCCAATCAAAAATAATCCAAAAATTGGCCAATTAAGAACCTTTTTTATCCCTTCTAAAAGTAAAGGCAATTTAAGTAGAGGTGACGTAGTGACAATCTTAAGAAATCTACCACGACCAACGCTATCACTTACTGCTTTAGGCGGAGGGGTTGCTGGTATTTTTCTCATAAAGTTAAGTGAAAAGACACTAAGTAGTAGAGCTGCGATCAACATAATTCGGTGTTCTTCACGAGTCATTTCATCTCCAATATATAAAATACCGAACAATGTAAACCCGAATGCTGGAATCATTTTCACTGTACGGAAACGACCCAAAAATAGGCCGCGGTCAGATTTTGAAGTGATTTCATTGATCAAACTGGATGCAACTGAATTTTGTAAAAATTCATTTCCGATTAAAAAAGCCAATGCGATAGTCAATAATAATGGGAGACTAAAAAATTCTATCGGAAGAAAAAGAATGATCAAGTTTGATTTAGATCCAAATACAGTGAGTTTCGATTGGCTAAAAGAACAAGCAAATCGTAAAAAGACGAATTTACGAAACGATTACATTCGAACTGCTGAAATTTGGGCCCCGCTCGTAGGAGTAGAAAATTTTCATGTATTTAATTATTCTGATATCAAAGACCATCCTACCCAACTACTTAATTCGATTTTAGGCATTTTGGGGGAAGAAGGAGTTGATGATTGGAATGCATACTTTGATGTTAGGATTAAGCACAATGAAGGATTAACCGTGCCCATGCCAGAAGAGTTTGAAATCTGGCTAAGGGAAAATATTGGTTTTAGTTTCGAATCACAAATATCCCAGCTAAAAAAGATGGGGGTATATCGCAGCTAAAGAGGGAAACCAGCGGCACCTATATTGCCGATTATGATACTTTTTCAGAAAACAAGAGAAATTATTTTATCCCTTTAAAGTCGTTAGGGTTTTCGTGAAAAATTTAAGCGCTTTGATTTGCTTATGAAAAAGGTGTCTATGCGTATGTTGGAATCGCGATTGAAAGATTCCGAAATTACGTAAGCACGTTAACGAATTCGGGAACACTTTGCCGAGTTGTTGGCAAAATGGGGACCGCCTACACACTAAATACTATATACTAAATACCAAATACCAAATACTAAATCGATTCAAACATTACAGGATTTACTAAATGAAATTTATTGCAAGCCCTGGCGGTCGACTCTCCGGTAATATTCGCGTCCCGGGCGACAAATCAATTTCTCATCGCTCGATTATGCTGGGCTCGCTGGCAGTGGGTACGACCGAGATCAGTGGTTTTTTGGAGGGTGAGGATGCGCTCGCCACACTTAATGCGTTCCGCGCTATGGGAGTTGAGATCCAAGGTCCCCAAAACGGCTGCGTGACGGTTCATGGCGTTGGCTTGAACGGTTTGACTGCGCCGGCAGCTGCCCTTGATGTGGGGAACTCTGGCACATCCATGCGGCTGCTAGCCGGTATCGCGGCAGGACAGGCGTTTCCGGTGACTTTGACCGGTGATGTGTCTCTATCTAACCGCCCGATGGAGCGAGTTGCAAAGCCTTTACGCTTAATGGGAGCGGAGGTTAAAACCCAGGAAGGCGGACGTCCACCAATAACAGTTAATGGTGGCGGACAGTTGAAGGCAATTTCTTACGATCTTCCAATGGCCAGTGCGCAAGTGAAGTCTTGTATATTACTCGCTGGTCTTTACGCCGCGGGAGAGACATCAACGAAAGAGCCTGCTCCTACTCGTGATCACACCGAGCGGATGTTAAACGGATTTGGCTATCAGGTCGCGGTCGATGGCGACATGGCAAAACTCTGCGGTGGCGGCACGCTGACAGCCGGTTCTATTGATGTACCTGCCGATATTTCATCGGCGGCGTTTTTCATGGTAGCGGCAAGTATAGTGCCGGGATCGAATATTACCTTGCAACACGTCGGTATGAACCCCACTCGGGTAGGCATTATTAATATCCTGCGTCTAATGGGGGCCGATATTACGGTATTGAATAGGCGAGAAGTGGGAGGAGAGCCGGTAGGAGATGTCCGGGTACGCTCGGCTCAGCTGTCGGGTATTAGGATACCTGAGGATCAGGTGCCACTAGCAATCGATGAGTTCCCCGTACTATTTATTGCTGCGGCCTGTGCCCAGGGTACAACCGTGCTTACCGGCGCCAAAGAATTACGCGTAAAGGAAAGTGATCGGATCCAAGTGATGGTCAATGGCTTGCTGACGCTAGGAGTGGATGCAACGCCTACCGATGACGGTATCGTAATTGTAGGCAAGGAGAATAGGGACGGCCCTGTAATGCGGGGTGGTAGTGTAGAGAGCCACCACGACCATCGCATCGCGATGGCTTTTGCGGTGGCCGCGCTGCGGGCCAGTGAGGATATTGAGATCAACGACTGTGACAATGTCGCGACTTCTTTTCCCAATTTTGTAGAGCTAGCACAGGGTGCCGGTTTCCATCTGGTGCAGAAGCAATAATGTAACCGTTCATTCCGCCACGCGGTTGACCGGTTTATAAATGACAGATCTCATTGGGTTATCTGAGGACGTCTCTTTCCACAGCCTCGTCAGTAATTGGGCTTCCACGAACGGTCGGAGTAGCTCAATGCCGCGTTTGGCTCAGTTGGTTAAGCTGGATCGCGCGACGGAGATGCCGTTGTGGGTCAGTTGCTCAGTTTGGCGGTGGTTATCAGCTCTGGGGTGTCATCGAGCTTGGCTACGTCTTTCTTTTTGAGGACGGGTAAATGATATTCCAATACCACAAAGCTGACTGGGTGTTGAGCGAGCTTAGGAGTGAATTTGGTGTCGATAACCTGGTATTGGTCAGCTTCGGGAGCCCGTAAGCTCAACAAGCACGACATCAATTTTTCCAACCAGTACTTCATCACTGAAGCGTAAGCCTGCATCAGTGTTGCAGTCATTCGGATGTGTCTTCTTGGCGGTGCCACGTTGATAGCCGTCGACCTCGTTTTTTAGATGCGGCCTCGACTGATCCGCGCCAGTAGTTTTGGACACCGAGTTAAGTGAGTACAATCACTAACGAGGCGAACCATTACAAGCAAGAAAAAACGTATTATCCATTCTCCTGAATTTAAAGCAGAAGCCCTGAAGCTAGCAGAGAAAGTGGGAGTAACTGCGGCAGCCAAGAAAGACACCAGCACCAGTCACAGGGAAAAGATCTAGCCGCTGAAGTCGCCAAGCTCAAAAGGCAATTGGCTGAGCAAGCTGAAAAACTAGATATAGTAAAAAAGGCCGCTGTAGATTCAAGAGATCATCGCTACCCCCTTTTCAATAATGTGTGATGGTGTTTTATATTTCAATATTTTCCTTGGACGTTCATTAAGTTGAGCGGCTAATTCATTGAGCTTTTCTTGTGAGTGAAGTAATAAATCTGTTTTTCGAGGGAAGTATTGTCGAAGTTAGCTGTTGGTATTTTTGTTAGTACCTCTTTGCCATGGGCACTGAGGATCACAAAAATAGACAGGGATTCCTATTTCTTTAGTCAGCTCCGCATGTTTCGCTAACTCCATACCTCTATCCCATGTTAACGATTTTCGATATTCAGCAGGCATTTGTTTAAACGCCTCTAATAGCGCAACAAGCACAGATTCAGCGTCTTTACCCGCCAACTTAAGGATGATAGTAAGGCGAGATTTTCGATCTACAAGAGTAGCAATGTGTGTATTTCTTGAACCTGAGACAAGTTCTCCCTCCCAGTGGCCAACCGATCTACGGTTATCAATGTTCTTAGAGCGCTCGTGTATTGAAATTCCATTTACAATGTTCGTGAAGCTTCGGTCACCACTCCGAAGATGATATCAACAGCGGCGCATTGGCCTGCTTCGACGTAAATGCTGAGTTAACGAGCGATGAATGATACTTTTAGCTCGAACATAAATGGATTTATATATTGTCTCGTGCGATACCTGCATGTGCTTTCTAAGCGAATACTCTACACTAAGCCACCCAGATATTTGTTCTGGAGGCCACTTAAACTCGAGTTTCGCCAGGATGATTTTTCTGAGTTCAGGATTGCGTTCTAAGACCCCAAGCTTTGGGCGCTTAGCCATACGCTTTGCACGGTTGTCAGCATCAACAGCTTTGTAATAACGACTACCTCGATTGCGAGCTACTTCTCTTGAAATCGATGAGGGGAAGCGATTTAGCATAGGATCTATGGCTCTTAAAGACATTTTGGCTGATAACGCTACTCTAATTTCCTCTCGTTCTTCGAGCGTTAGATGTTGTTTATTCCTTTTACGAGGATTAGGTTTAATACCGCCAGTTTCGCGTAAGGCTGTAAATATTGTCCCAGAAGCGGCGTTCAAGACACGGCCAATATCACTAAAACCTGTACCCTGTTTCCATAATCTGAATATTAGATCTTTTTCGTCCTGAGTAAATGTACGTTTTGCTAGCTTCATCATTAGTGCCTGTGCAAATCAGTATTTTAGTAAAACAGTTGCAATGACCAATTGAAACTACAGCCACCTACTTCGCGAAAAATCTAAAGTAAATTGCTATGAATTTATGCTCGAACACCTGCTGTACTTCAGTGCTGTTCGCATGGCTAAGGTATTCGGGGTTTTACTAAGTGGGTTTTATTACTGGATTAAGCATCGCCACAAGTCCATTCAGAGCTAGGTAACTCCCTAAGAGCTTGATACGAAGGTCAAAGAGGCTTTTGACAATAGCAAAGGCCGCGATGGTTCAAGACGCATCCGGAAAGAGTTGGCAGAGAATGGTGATAGCCATAATGTTACAACCATTGCCGCAAGTATGAAGCGTCAGGATTTAACGTCGAAAGCGGCACGTAAGTTTAAGTGTACTACGGGTAGCAAACATAAAATGCCAGTTGCTCCGAACCTGCTGACTTAGGATTTTAACGTAGAGGCTCCGAATCAAAAATGGGCGGGAGACATCACCTATGGTGTGCCCGGAGTTCAGGGCTAGCATGGATGCTTAAATTGAACCACGAGTCTATCTTAAATCCACAGACTTCGAGATATGAAGTCGAGAGGCTGTGGCTACGCTGGGTTGTGACAGCGTATGAGTCTGAGCGGTAGTAACTTACCGATGTTGGTAAGGTGATGTAACCCGCTGACAAAGGTGAGTGAGGCGAACTCGTTAAGCCAAGATGCTCTTCCAGACTGAATATTGGACGGATGAAGAACATGAACTGATTAACCCGCATCTATGGGCTGAAATGTCGCCACCGCCTACACGAGTTATCAGGCGGTATGATGCTGTGCGATTGATATAGGTAAGGTCAATACACGTCGATTTAAAGAGGAAACGTAAGCCTCTGAAATGGAAAGAAGTGTTATCACAGGTCAACTTCTTAGCATCATCACCTTGCAGAACGACAAGGCAAAAGACTGCGATCAGCATCCACCCCAATATGGCTGAGTTCAGATAGGTAAACCGGGGAAGGTCTGTTTGAATGCAAAGGGAGCACGCCCCCAATGACAAACAGGCTGACGGAGTTCTCGTAGTAGTCTGGGATGGGGAAAGCCCATTACATGGCGAAGGGGAACAACTTAATTAACTTGTGTCAGCGAACTAGCTGACTGCAATAAGGTGAAGACCTTTGATAATCAGTGAAATGCAGCACAAGCTAGCAACATGGACAGCAGACGATAAAACCCGCAGGGTCGACCGTCTGCTTCGGCTAATCTCTCATCCTGACTGGCTATACCATGCGGCAGAGAAAGCACTCTCTTCCAAAGGAGCCAGAACACCGGGAGTGGATGGTGTGACGAAACATCATCTGCAAGGGAAATTGGGCGACTATCTACGCGAGCTCAGGCTGGAACTACAATCCGGTAACTACCAGCCTATGCCCGCCAGACGCATCTATATACCTAAAGCAAATGGGAAACAACGCCCGCTGGGCATTCCAACCCTGCGTGACCGCATAGTCCAACGGGCGATGCTAATGGCAATGGAGCCGATATGGGAAAATGATCTCCACTCATTATCTTATGGCTTTAGACCAGAGCGCAGCGTCCACCATGCGATCCGCACAGTCAGATTACAGCTCACTGACAGTACAGACACTCGTGGTCGATGGGTAATCGAAGGTGAACTATCCAGTTACTTCGATACCGTGCATCATCGACTGTTGATGAAGTGTGTGCGTAAGCGGATAAGCTGCAATGGTCTTCTTGATTTACTCTGGCGTTTTATCAAGTCAGGGCATGTTGAGAGAAACCTGTTCTGTGCAACGCATCAGGGTGTACCTCAGGGCGGCGTCATCTCTCCATTATTGTCGAGTATCATGCTTAATGAGTTCAATCAGTATCTTCATCAACGCTATCTGAGTAAGAAAGCTCGCAAAGATCGATGGTATCTAAACAACAGCATAAAAATAGGACGCCGTTCAGCAATTGAGAATAACTGGCAGTGGCAACCAGCGGTTGCCTACTGTCGTTATGCTGATGACTTTGTTCTCATAATCAAAGGGACAAAACAAGATGCTGAATGTATCCGTGACGAATGTCGACAGTTCCTTGAAGGGAAGTTAAAGCTCACTCTAAATATGGAGAAAACCCATATCACGCATGTGAACGATGGCTTCGTCTTTTTGGGGCATCGGGTTATCCGGAAACGTGGCCCTAGAGGAAACATGCGAGTGGTTACCACGATACCAAAGGTTAAAGCGAAAGCATTCACTCATGCGTTAGTAAAAGAGCTTTCAGGGGACTTTAGTTGCAGCATGATAGACAAGGCTGAGAAGATAAACCAGAAGCTCAGTGGGTGGTCGCAGTTCTACCGCCACACTGACTTTACTGCAATGACTTATGGTCGGATAGACAGGGTTGTGTTCTGGAAACTGGCACTCTGGTTGGCACGCAAGTATAAGTGTCGTATCAAAGCACTGTTGAAGAAATGGTGTAAGCGTCCGGAGCCGAAGAAGGCCAAAACATGGGTGCTCTTCGGCAAAACGAATCAGGGGTATCTGTGTGGTATCTCCCTGTTCCGGCTTGTGAGTAGTCATAAGATGCCGTTCAAGTGGCGTCTTCCAGCAACCAACCCCTATCTTCTGACGGAAGGCAGAAACACAGTTACTTCAAGATACTCAGATGTTGCTATGGCCGTTGGCCTTGATTAAGTGGAGAGCCGTATGCGCTGAAAGGTGCACGTACGGTTCGGAGAGGAGAGGCAGAGAAATAGTTCGACTACGCTCTGTCTCTTACTCTACTTACGACAAGCGAAAGCTGGCTGTATTTGGCGGTAATCATTGACCTTTATTCAAGGCAAGTAGTCGCTTGATGGATACCAGAATGACGGCAACTCTGGTCTGCGATTCATTATCAATGACCTTGTTCCGTCAAGGGTTCCCTGAGCAGGTTATAGGTTATAGTGACCGAGGTAGTCAGTACTGCTCAAAAGATTATCGAGACATCATAACTGCTTATAATCTAAAACAAAGTACGAATAGGAAAGGAAACTGTTGGGACACTGGGGTTAGAATTAAAATACAGACTGTTTGTACAGAACCGTGCTGGGATTGACTGAAATGTCTTTGTGTTGACCTGTCGTTCAGAGAGTCTGTTCAATTCTATCGACTCAGTTGTGACCTAATAGGAGCTTTGTATATTGCACCTCCAGTGTCCAGTCCGGTTGAGCGATTCACACAGGAGAATGGCTCATGAACAGCAATGATCCTCGCTATAAATTGTATCTGGGTGTAGATACCTATTTGGAACTTCATGTCGCAACACTTATCAACGAGCTTGGGCAAGTTGTTAAAAACAAAGCGTTTAGTGCTAACCTTTCAGGTTATCGTGAACTCTTCACATGGTGTAAATCCTATGGATTTCTTCAAAAATCTGGTATCGAAGGTACAGGAAGTTATGGTGCTGAACTGGCAAAATACCTGTTCAAGAATGGTATTAACGTGTATGTAGTTATGCGACCGAACCGAATGAAGAGGCGACTAAAAGATATAGACTCAGAGAATGCGGCTAGGAGCGTGTTATCTGGTGAGGCGAAGGTCATTCCTAAAACTCATGCAGGACCAGTTGAATCATTGCGAAGCCTGTTGATGACTCGAAATAGTGCGGTAAAGGCAAGAACTCAGGCAATAAACCAAATTCGATCACTTCTCGTATCTGGCCCTGATGAGCTAAAACAGTCCCTTTATTTGCCAAAGCCAGGGTCGTGTGCAACGGCATGTCTAGCCCAATGCTCAGATAGTAGCGAGCCGTTAATGGTTTCACTTGTACTGTTAGCACAACGATGGAATTTCCTGAATGAGCAGGTTAAAACTCTTGTTCGGGCGTTGAAAAAGTTAACTTTGAGTGTAGGCAAGAGTCTAGAATCAAGATTTGGCGTCGGTACAAATGTAGCTGCAACTCTTCTTATTGCAGCGAGTGATAACGCTACCCGATTAAGGAAGGAATCTTAGTTTGCTGTACTATGCGGTGTTAACCCAATTCCAGCTTCGTCAGGTAAGACTACTCGCCATAGATTAAATCGAGGTGGCTGCCGAAGTGCTAATAATGCTCTATGGACTGTAGCTATGGTAAGGATGCGAAGTGATCCCAGAACGAAAGATTATGTTGCACGGAGAACGGCTGAAGGATTATCAACCAAGGAAATTGCTCGCAACTTAAAGCGTTATATAGTAAGAGAACTGTTTCCACTAATTCTGAAGGATTTGGCGCGATTGGCTTGACATAGGAGCGTCAATGCTTGTTATGAGGCTTTTTCCATTCAATGAAAGTTGAAGCGATCCAGTACGAGTCGATCATGACGCGAGACGAGATACGCCAAACGATCTTTGAATACCAAGAGGTTGATTATAATCGGACAAGAAGGCACAGCGCTCTTGGGTATCTAAGCCCAGTTAACTTCGAAAATCAAAATGTCGCTTAACGAAGTGTCCAGTATGGCTGGAGCAGATCAATGAACTTGCTAGCTCTAAGTTGGACAGACTCCCAAGTTACGACAGAGTGACGATTTCTACTCATAAGCTCCTATCTATTCGTCATTTTGTCTTGCTACAAGGTGGCTATCATCTAGGGCTATTCAATCCTAGATTGTTATACATCATCAGTGTTCACTATTTTTCCACAATGAATACATCCTACTTGTCCAGAAAACCAACAGGCAACTACGGCAGACCAGCTTTTGTTAAAGCCTTGGACCGTTAAGCACTTATTGCAGAAAGGGCAGCGTCCCGATCCGATCGCTGCAATTTTAGTATGAGACTTTAATACTTAGTATGAATCTTTATTGCTTGGTATGGAACTTTATTACTCTCCTACAAAATTTCACATCAAACGATGCTGAATTATTCCACCGTCACTGCTTTTGCGAGGTTACGAGGTTGGTCCACATCGGTACCTTTAATTAAAGCAACATGGTAGGCCAAAAGCTGTGTTGGGACAGTGTAGAAAATTGGGGCGACAATTTCGCTTACTTGAGGCATTTTAATCACCTTCATATTCTCATCGCCTTCAAAGCCCGCTTGCTCGCCTGCGAAAACGTATAGTAAGCCACCGCGAGCTCGTACTTCTTCCACGTTCGACTTAAGTTTTTCTAACAAATCGTTAGTAGGTGCAATCACAACAACAGGCATGTCAGCATCAATTAAAGCCAAAGGCCCGTGTTTTAATTCACCAGCAGCATAGGCTTCAGCGTGAATGTATGAAATTTCTTTCATTTTCAGTGCTGCTTCCATCGCGATTGGGTAATACTCGCCGCGACCAAGGAACATGGCATGTTGCTTATCGGCAAAGTCTTCGGCTAGCGCTTCAATCTCTTTATCAAACGAGAGTGCACTTTCCATATAAACCGGCAAGCTATGGATTTCTTTTACAATTTCGGCTTCTTTAGCCTGATCAATACGTCCTTGATGTTTACCAATTGCAGTCACCAACATCAGCATTGCAGTAAGCTGAGTGGTAAAGGCTTTTGTTGAGGCAACACCGATTTCCGTTCCTGCTCGGGTCATAAATGCAATGTCCGATTCACGAACCATTGAAGAGCCAGAGACGTTACAGATCGTCATTGCCGACATGTAACCTTTCTCTTTTGCGATGCGAAGTGCTGCCAGTGTATCCGCGGTTTCTCCCGACTGAGACAAGGTAATCAACAAGCTATTTGGACGAACAACAAAGTTGCGATAGCGGAATTCAGAGGCAATTTCTACATCACAGCTTACGCCAGCAAGACTTTCAAACCAGTAGCGAGCGGCCATTCCAGAATTATACGATGTACCACAAGCAATGATCTGAACATGCTCAACTTTACTTAAGATCTCAACCGCATTAATACCGATACTTTCTGTAATCACGGAATCTTTCGTCACTCGACCTTCCATCACATTCTTCATGGATGTTGGCTGCTCGAAGATCTCTTTTTGCATAAAGTGACGGTAACCGGCTTTTGTACCTGCATCGAGTTCAACCGTTGATTCAATAATTTCTCGCTCAACAGGGTTTCCAGATACATCGAGAACCTTAACGTCACGACGTGTAATTTCAGCCACATCGCCTTCTTCTAAATAAGAGAAACGACGCGTCACATTCAATAGTGCTAACTGGTCTGACGCAAGAAAGTTTTCACCAACACCATAACCAATAACAATTGGGCTACCAGAGCGAGCAACCACAATACGCTCAGGATCGTTTCTATCCACAATAACCGTTCCGTAAGCGCCTTCTAACTGCGCGGCAGTTTTATGCAGTGCTTCAATTAAAGTCTCGGAAGTGCGGTATTCCCACTCGACTAAATGAGCAATAACTTCGGTATCGGTTTCTGAAGTAAATACATATCCTCGTGCTTTGAGAGTTTCTCGTAACACTTCGTAGTTTTCAATAATGCCATTATGAACCACCGCAATGTCGCCGGAAATATGAGGGTGAGCATTGATTTCAGAAGGTTCACCATGGGTCGCCCAACGTGTATGAGCAATACCGGTTCCACCAATAACATTGGCTTCATTGACCGCATCGGCCAACTCTTGTACTTTCCCCAAACGGCGTACACGAGTGAGTTCACAATTGGTATCAACCACAGCGATTCCCGCAGAATCATATCCGCGATACTCAAGACGACGTAAACCTTCAACTAAAATCTCAGCGACATCACGCTGTGCCACTGCACCAACGATCCCACACATAATTAATACCTCTTATTATTTGGTGTTACATTACCCAACCTGATCGGATAACGCATTAATCTGCTCGAATCACACGGACATCGAATGACTCTATTGTTTGTACTTGTGCATCAGTTAACCGATTATCGGTCACTAATACGTCAATTATTTCCCAACCAAGCTCGAGGTTGGGTATCTTGCGGCCTATTTTGTCGGATTCAGCCATGACGATGACTTCTCTTGCTACATTCGCCATCACTTTACTTAAACCCACTAATTCATTGAATGTGACTGTGCCACGATCTAAATCAATGCCATCACAGCCAATAAAAAGTTGGTCAAAATCATAAGAACGTAATACCGACTCAGCGACCTGACCTTGAAATGAGTCTGAATGAGGATCCCACGTTCCACCGGTCATCAGTAGAATAGGTTCATTTTCTAATTCATTCAGTGCATTGGCCACATAGAGAGAGTTGGTCATAACGACCAAGCCTTGCTTTTCACTCAGCTGTGGAATCAATGCACCGGTTGTCGTACCGCTGTCGATCACCAGTCTATTATGATCACGAATGAGTTCTGCTGCAGCGACGGCCAGTGATAACTTTCGATTCGAAACTTTTTTTATAGTTTGTTCAGAAATGATGTCTTTTGGTAATGCCACCGCACCGCCATAACGACGTAGTAACAACCCACTCTTATCGAGAGTCGATAAGTCCTTTCTGATAGTGACTTCCGATGTTTCAAATTGACTTGATAGCTCTTCTACGCTTACCTCTCCCTTTTGATTTACTAGGGAGACAATCGTATGACGACGAGCTTGAGTGTTTCGTTTCGACATTTAAAACTCTAGATTTGGTTTCGTTTCAAAAGAAATAATAGTTCAGTCGAAATGTTTTATCTATTTATTTCAATAAAAAAAATAATTATTGATGCAAAAACCTTGTCCTAAGACAAGTCTTAAACAGTGATATTACTCTCATTAGGTGTTAGAATTGGCCCGCCTTACGAAAGTAAATTACAGAATTGAATGATAACTTACTTAGAATTAGCCAAAAATTTCCAATATCACGGGCTATAATGTAAAAACCGAGGCAGAAACTGGTTTTTATGTAGTTATAAAATGACCGAATTGTTGAACGACTTTCAGCACTAAAGTGAGTGTAAATATTATCTCGTAATGCAAAATGCTTGTTACGACAAACCGCACTTTAGGGCATCAAATAAATTAAAATTGAATAAAATTTACCGGAGACAACCTTTCATGAAAACGAACACAACCGTAAAGAAGACTAAAATTGTATGTACAATTGGTCCTAAAACTGAATCAGTAGAAAAACTAGGCCAACTTGTTAACGCTGGCATGAACGTTATGCGCTTGAACTTCTCACACGGTGACTTTGAAGAACATGGAACTCGTATCAAAAACTTCCGTGAAGTAATGGGAAATGTTGGCAAACAGTTAGCAATCCTTCTCGATACTAAAGGACCAGAAATCCGTACTATCAAGCTTGAAGGCGGAAATGATGTTGATCTCGTTGCAGGTCAAGAATTTACTTTTACGACTGATACTTCAGTTGTTGGTAATAAAGATGTTGTTGCTGTTACTTACCCTGGTTTCGCAAAAGACCTTTCAGCAGGAAACACCATCCTTGTTGATGATGGTTTGATTGAAATGGAAGTTACCGCGACAACTGATAGCGAAGTTAAATGTAAAGTATTGAACAACGGCCCACTTGGCGAAAACAAAGGTGTAAACCTTCCTGGTGTTTCTGTTCAGCTTCCTGCACTTTCTGAAAAAGATAAAGCTGACCTTAAGTTTGGTTGTGAGCAAGGTGTTGACTTTGTTGCAGCTTCTTTCATCCGTAAAGAAGAAGACGTTAAAGAAATCCGTGAGCTTCTTAATGCTCACGGTGGTGAAAACATCCACATCATTTCTAAAATTGAAAACCAAGAAGGCGTTGATAACTTCGATGCGATTCTAGAAGCGTCTGACGGTATCATGGTTGCTCGTGGTGACCTTGGTGTTGAAATCCCTGCAGAAGAAGTAATTTTCGCTCAGAAGATGATGATCGAAAAATGTAACCGTGCACGTAAAGTGGTTATCACTGCAACTCAAATGCTTGACTCAATGATCAGCAACCCACGTCCAACTCGTGCAGAAGCGGGTGATGTTGCAAACGCAATCATGGATGGTACTGATGCTGTTATGCTTTCTGGTGAAACTGCGAAAGGTAAATACCCAGTTGAAGCTGTGACAATCATGGCTCAAATTGCAAACCGTACAGATAGCGCTCTTAAAGCTGAGCTAGGTTCTCGTTTAGATAGCCCACGCCTACGCATCACTGAAGCAGTATGTAAAGGTGCTGTAGACACAGCTGAAAAACTAGCGGCACCACTCATCATTGTTGCAACTAAAGGTGGTAAATCTGCACGTTCAGTACGTAAGTACTTCCCAACAGCAAGCATCATTGCACTAACAACCAACCCTAAAACGGCTGCTCAACTTGTTTTGACTAAAGGCGTTCGTCCAGTTCTTGTTGACTCTATCGATAACACTGATGAGTTCTACAAAAACGGTAAGAGCTACGCTTTAGAAGCTGGTTTTGGTAAGAAAGGCGATATCGTTGTTATGGTATCTGGCGCACTCGTTGCCTCAGGAACAACCAACACAGCATCTGTACACGTACTTTAATTACAACAGAGCTTAAACAAAAAATCGGAGCCTAGGGCTCCGATTTTTTTTATTCTCTACTTTGTATTACCAACCAAAAAACTCTTTATTATGAGTGTTTAGCAGTAATACCAAAGGCAAAAAATAAAGTGCACTTAACTTAACGCCTAATATGGCTAAACAGCCAATGGTTAATCTAACCAAAAAATGAGTCATACCCACTACCTCAACCCACATCACGAAGCTAGCAGTACTTTACTTACGTTATAACTGACAAAAAGTAGAGCTAACATCCATTATTGGGATACTTGCTTGACACTTATATCAGTATAATACTTTTGTGATAATGCTCAAGAATTAATCAACATTAAACTAAGGTCGTATATCTTTTGGTTAGGAAATAAAAACCATTACTTCAATTCATAGATGACGTTCACGTTGTCTTTGATGACAATATTGGTGTCTTGATAATCTTTAAAGACGTTACTTTGCTCCAACGACATCGAACGCATCAAACCTGGAGAATGTGGAGCTTGTGGCGATTGGTAATTGATTTCCCAAATGTCACCCAACTCGCGACCAAATCCTTCTGCGAGTAATTTGGCATTGCTTTTCGCATCCGCGATTGCAGCTTGCGTTGCTTTCAAACGATAAGTCTCTCTATCTTTTACTTTCAGTTCAATACGATTAACGCTGGTTACCCCTTGTTCTAGCGCCACGTCCAAGTAAAGGTTCAATTTGGAAATATCATCGACATCAACCGTAATTTTTCTTACCGCTTTATAACCAATCAAATCTGGTTGGCCATTCTTTGGGTAGTAATATTGTGGTGATAGAAAAAGGTTAGAACTCGAAATTTTCTCTGTTGACTCACCGTGTTCCACAAGCTTTTCTATATACGCTTTCACGATGTCATCGACAGCACTTTTAGCTTGTTCCGCATTCAAATTTGATTGCTCGACTTGCACATTAAACAGTGCAGAGTCCGGAGCGACAGACACCTCTCCAATTCCTGTGGTTGCGATATGAGCTGCTTTGAGCTCTGCAGCAGAAAGAGCTCCCGAGGTAAATAGTGTCATCGCAATAAAAACGGCTTTAATCATGTATCAATCTCCAAGATTGTAATTGCATCCCAGTAGAATATTAGATTAGCTCACTACAGAGCGTTCACTTTTAGAAGTAAAAATCACACAACCTTGACGATACACCTCCTTTTACCGGATTAAATTTGACTTGCTATATTCCAGAATAGCTTGAGTTAATTGTTTCAATACGCCAGTTTCTAACTGCCAATGGTGCCAATATATATAGTTCGTATGAGTCAACGAAGGCATAATTTCAATCAAGAGCCCCTGCTCTAATGCATCTTCGATTTGTATTCTAGGAATCAAACAACTTGCCGCCCCGCATAAGGCAAACTTAACAAACGCTTCTGAGCTGGCGACATAATGTTGGTGCAGCTGTCGTGGGTTAACCTGAAAGTGCTTCACTAGGAAATCGACATGCATGGTATCGTATTGGTTAAATTTAACGATTGGCGCGAGAGATAATGTTTCCCGATTTACCCCAGATGCAAAATAACGCTGATAATAATTGGGTGTACAAACACATAGATACTCCATTTTCCCCAAATACTCGGAAGTACAACCGGCTAATGGCTCTGGGTAGATACTGATACTCCCCGCGACTTCCCCATTTTTCAACTTATCAAGGGCCTTTGATTCTAAATCGGTTTGAATGGTTAATTCGATGTGTTGCGATAATAGTAACTCCGAAAGAGCAGGAAGAAGCCAAGTTGCCAAGCTATCAGAATTCGCGGCAATAGCGATTGATACTGGCGCTTGTGTAGCTTGGTTCAATAGCTCAGGAACAAGCTCTTGTTCCAGCATTTGAACCTTGCGATACAACTCAACGAGCTTGCTGCCTACCGCCGTTAAAGACAACGGAGTTGCTCTAATTAATACAGGTTGCGAGACAAATTTTTCGAGCTGTTTAATCCGTTGCGATACAGCAGATTGGGTAATGTTGAGTTGTTCAGCCGCTCGTTCAAAACTGCCATAACTCATTACCGCTTCTAATGCTTCTATCCATTTATAGTCGAGCCCACGCATTATAAGAATCTCTAATGTAATATTAAAATCATTAATTTCTTTAATCATAAAGATAACGTTAAGCTACGCGTCAATCAACGACCAAATTTATCGAGAACAAAATGAACATCTGGGTTTTACTTCAAGGGCTAACATTAGGGTTAGGAATGATCATTCCTATTGGTGCTCAAAATGCTTATGTATTAAACCAAGGAATCAAACGCCAGCACTATCTAACTACCGCCTTCACATGTGGATTGATGGATTTTACCTTCATCTGCATTGGTATATTTGGTGGTGGTGCATTACTCACATCGTCGCCATTATTGCTCGAGATAGTCACAATTTCTGGCATTCTATTCCTATCTGTTTATGGTCTATTGTCATTTCGCAGCATGTTCTCGCGAGCCCATAGACAAGAGCCCTTGGAAGCCAGTACCGATCAAACAAAAAAACGAATTACGGTTGTATTGGGAGCATTGGCAGTTTCAGTACTAAACCCACACGTTTATATTGATACCATTGTCATTTTAGGTTCGTTGGGTGGGAAGTTTGAGGGCATCGATCGTATGTCATTTGCTATTGGAACAATCATCGCATCTTTCTCGTGGTTCTTTTTACTGGCGACAGCAGCATCAAAATTATCTACAACGCTTTCCAAGCCCAAAGTCCAAATGAGCATCGATTTTTTGGTTGGTACGATAATGCTCTATATCGCATTCACACTTTGGCTCTCGCTATAAAACCTTTGTTAAGGTTAGTCAATACAATGAAAAAACGAAGGAAAAGAACCTAAAAAAAGCGGCCAATTGGCCGCTTTTTGAATTGAGTAGGATGGAAGTATTCTTTACCCTACTTTATTCAGGTTAACATCCATTTGTGGGAATGGAATTTCGATTCCTTCTTTATCCAAGCCTTCTTTCATCGCTTGCAACAAATCAAAATACACCGCCCAATAGTCTTCTGTTTTCACCCAAGGGCGAGCAACAAAATTCACTGAAGAATCGGCAAGTTCAACAACACCAACAGTCACACCTGGCTCTTTCAATACTCGACTATCAGCCTCGATGATTTTTGTAATGAGTTCTTTAGATTTCTGTAAGTCAGCACTATAAGAAACACCAATAGTAAAATCGATACGACGAGTGGCATGGTGAGAATAATTGACAATTGGTCCCCCGATAACACCGCCATTTGGTACAACAATCATCTTGTTATCTGGCGTTTTCAACACAGTTTGAAAAATCTGAATTGAAGATACTGAACCAGCAACACCGCCAATTTCAACATAATCGCCTGACTTGAATGGGCGAAATGCAACGATTAACACACCCGCAGCAAAGTTAGATAACGAACCTTGTAGCGCTAAACCAACCGCTAAACCTGCCGCACCAATAACCGCAACAACAGATGCCGTTTGAACCCCAACTCGGCCTAATGCCGCAATTAAGACAATAACGAATAGAAGGTAACGAACCAAGGCCGAAACAAAATCAACAACCGCTTGATCCATTTCACGCTTAGCCAGCAACTTACCAATGCTTCTCGCGATCGCTTTAACAATAATGTTACCAATAAACAGAATCAAAATAGCAGAAATAATATTCACACCATATTGAATCAAAAGATCTGAGTTATTGGTTAACCAAGTTTCTAATCGAGAAATACTCTCGGTTACATCTGATACATCTGGCACAATTTTGTCTTCAGTTGCCATATAGCCTTACCCTTACATTGAAATTGAACAAATTTACGCGAATAAAATACTCTAACAGAGCAGGTTAAATCTAGCCTTTATATCCGAAATTCACAATTTAGTAGCATTTACTCTAAATAGAACAATATTTAAGACAAAAAACCTTATCATTCACTTACGAATTCGCAAAAAAAAAACCGCTCCAAAGAGCGGTTTATTAAACTTGATTTAACCTAGGACGAATTATAGTACGTCTACTGAGTTTAGATCTGCAAATGCTTTTTCAAGACGAGTAACCATTGAAGTTTGACCAGCACGTAACCATACGCGAGGATCGTAGTACTTCTTATTTGGCGCATCATCACCAGTAGGGTTACCAATTTGACCTTGAAGGAAGTCGTGGTTCTTCTCTTCGTAAGAACGGATACCATCCCAACATGCCCACTGAGTATCAGTATCGATGTTCATTTTGATAACACCATAGCCGATTGACTCTTGGATTTCAGCTTCAGTTGAACCTGAACCGCCGTGGAATACAAAGTTTAGAGCGTTTGGTGCAATACCAAATTTCTCTGCACAGTATGCTTGAGAGTCACGTAGGATAGTTGGAGTAAGAACAACGTTACCAGGCTTATATACACCGTGTACGTTACCGAAAGAAGCTGCGATAGTGAAACGTGGGCTAACCGCGTTTAGTTTTTCGTATGCGTATGCAACATCTTCAGGAGAAGTATATAGCTCAGATGCGTCCATGTCAGAGTTATCAACACCATCTTCTTCACCACCAGTACAACCTAGTTCAATCTCGATTGTCATGTCCATTTTAGCCATGCGAGCTAGATATTTAGCACAAGTGTCGATGTTTTCTTCTAAAGATTCTTCAGAAAGGTCTAACATGTGTGAAGAGAAAAGAGGCTTACCAGTTTGTGCGAAGAACTCTTCACCCGCGTCTAGTAGTCCGTCGATCCAAGGAAGAAGTTTCTTAGCAGCATGGTCAGTATGAAGAATAACTGGAACGCCATAAGCTTCAGCAACTGCATGAACGTATTTTGCTCCTGCAATACCACCAAGGATAGCTGCACCTTGACCTTCAAGTTTTACGCCTTTACCTGCGAAGAAAGAAGCACCGCCGTTAGAAAATTGAACGATAACAGGAGATTTAACTTTTGCTGCTGCTTCTAGTACCGCGTTTACTGAATCTGTACCGATACAGTTCACTGCTGGTAATGCGAAGCCATTCTCTTTCGCTACTTCAAATACTTTCTGTACATCATCACCAGAAATTACGCCCGGTTTTACAAAATCAAATATCTTAGACATGGATTAAATCCTATTGTTTTCTGTCGTTTTAAAAATAAAACAGTTAAGTTTAAATTCTTGCAAACGTTTGCTCACACCCAGCGTCATTCTAGCAAAGAAAACAACGTGCTGCAGCAAACAACAAAGCGGGGTTTCTCCCCGCTTTTGTAATAATTATGCTTTTGCTCTTTCTTCTAACATTGCAACTGCTGGTAGAACTTTGCCTTCAACAAACTCAAGGAAAGCACCGCCACCGGTAGAGATGTAAGAAACATCAGCTTTGATACCGAACTTATCGATAGCAGCTAAAGTGTCACCACCACCTGCAACAGAGAAGCCTTCAGAATCAGCAATTGCTTTAGAAATACCTGCTGTACCCGCTTCAAAGTTCTTGAATTCGAATACGCCAACTGGGCCGTTCCAAAGGATTGTTTTTGCATTGCCGATAATTTCAGCAAGTGCTGCAGTTGAATCAGGGCCAAGGTCGAAGATCATGTCGTCGTCTTGAACATCAGAAACGTTTTTAATTTCAGCTTCAGCGTTCTCATCGAATGCTTTTGCACATGCAACGTCAGTTGCAACAGGGATAGAGCACTCTTTCATTAGCTTTTGAGCCGTTTCAACTAGGTCAGCTTCGTACAAAGACTTACCGACGTTGTGGCCTTCAGCTGCGATGAAGGTGTTTGCAATGCCGCCACCAACAACAAGTTGGTCAGCAATTTTAGATAAAGACTCAAGAACGGTTAGCTTAGTAGAAACTTTAGAACCACCAACAATTGCAACCAATGGACGGGCTGGGTTGTCCATCGCTTTGCCTAATGCTTCAAGTTCTGCCGCAAGAAGAGGACCAGCACATGCAACTGG
The DNA here is from genome assembly GCF_053850235.1 of Vibrio phycocola. Lineage (NCBI taxonomy): Bacteria > Pseudomonadati > Pseudomonadota > Gammaproteobacteria > Vibrionales > Vibrionaceae > Vibrio > Vibrio phycocola. The sequence continues at coordinate 102,179 of NZ_JBSQDJ010000019.1, forward strand.
AGCGTGAGTACCTACACCGTGAGTAGACGCTTGAGCACGGTGAGCCGTACCAAATGCGTCCATAACAAAGATGTCACACAATGCAGCATACTTCTTAGAAAGCGCTTCTTCGTTCTTCTTCTCGCCCTTGTTGAAACGAACGTTTTCTAGAACAACCAACTCACCAGCATTTAGTTCAAGACCTTCAAGGTAGTCTTTCGCTAGTGTAACTGGGCAATCAAGTGCATCATTTAGATAGTTAACAACAGGAGCCAAAGAGAACTCTTCTGCATATTCACCTTCAGTTGGACGACCTAAGTGAGACGTAACCATTACTTTTGCACCAGCTTCAAGACAAAGTTTGATAGTCGGTAGCGAAGCAAGAATACGAGCATCAGAAGTTACTTTGCCTTCTTTAACAGGTACGTTTAAATCAGCACGGATAAATACACGTTTACCTGCTAAATCCAGGTCAGTCATCTTGATTACAGACATTGTTTGTCCTCTCAAATTGTTATAAAGATTAAAGTTCTTAACTCGGCGGCCCTGCCGAATCTACAAATATCAAAATGGTAATAATTTTCTAAGGGGCATTATAATTTATTTTACCATGTAAAATAAATAAATTTTCCGTCCCCGATCAATAAACTTACTAATGCGCGGTGTGCATTGCCAATGCCGTATCCAACATTCGGTTGGCAAATCCCCACTCGTTATCACACCAAACGAGCATCTTAACTAACTGCCCATTACTCACTCTCGTCTGTGATCCATCAACGATCGCACTGTGTGGATCATGGTTAAAGTCGATGGAAACAAGTGGCGCTTCAGTATAGTCAACAATGTCACGTAATGTACACCGTGAAGCCTCCACGATGGTTTGATTTACGTCATTAACTTTTACATTTGTGTTAATTGTGACACTTAAATCCATTGCAGTAACATTAACTGTTGGGACGCGAACTGAGATAGCTTCGAATTTATTAGAGAACTTAGGGAATATTCGTTCGATACCTTTATGCAATTTTGTATCGACTGGAATGATAGATTGACTCGCCGCTCGAGTTCGACGCAAATCACCATGGTAAGCATCAATGACCTGTTGATCATTCATCGAAGAGTGAATCGTAGTAATGGTTCCTGAGTCAATGCCGAATGCCTCATCGAGCACTTTAATAATAGGCACAATACAATTGGTTGTGCATGATCCATTTGAGACGATTAAGTCGTTGGCTTTAAGTGACTGATGGTTAACGCCATAAATCACAGTATTATCCAAATCAGCAGAGCCCGGATTAGAGAAGAGTACTTTTTTTGCTCCTGCGGCTAAGTGGCCTAACCCATCATCACGATTTCCATAAACTCCAGTACAATCAAGAACGATGTCAACATCAAGGTCTCGCCACGGAAGCAACTCGACTTCGCCTAAATGTAGAATTCTAATTTCATCTACAGAATCATCACGGTTATGGATAAATAGGTGCTCTTGACTGTGTGTCACTGAATGTGAAAAACGTCCGTGCGTACTATCGTATTGCAACAAGTGAGCCATGGCATCAGCCTGTGCTAACTCATTCACAGCAACAATTTTGATGTGTTGATTCTTTCCACTTTCATAAACAGCACGCAGCACGTTTCGGCCTATACGGCCAAATCCATTGATCGCGATTTTGAGCATCAACCTTTACTCCTACCCATTCTATTTGTCGCAATATTAACCGATAGCGTGTCAAATAACAGCCCGCGACTTCATTTAAATTTGCAATAAAAAAGCCGAGCAAGAGCTCGGCTTTCGACGAAGAGTGCAAATAAAATCTTGCGATTATTTTGCTAATACTTCTTTTGCTTTTTTCACTACATTTTCAGTCGTGAAACCAAACATTTTGAAGAGTTCTCCAGCTGGTGCAGACTCACCAAACGTAGTCATACCAACTATTGCACCACCAAAACCAACATACTTGTACCAGAAATCTGCGATTCCAGCTTCAACAGCAACACGAGCTGTTACTGCAGCAGGAAGAACCGATTCTTGATAAGCCGCATCTTGTTTGTCGAATAAGTCTGTCGCTGGCATAGAAACAACGCGAACCGACTTACCTTCGGCTGTTAATTCAGCAGCGGCAGCTACAGCAAGCTCGACTTCTGAACCTGTCGCAATCAAGATTAGCTCAGGTGCGCCTTCACAATCTTTCAGGATGTAGCCACCTTTTGCGATATTAGCCACTTGTGCTGCATCACGATCTTGCTGAGCAAGGTTTTGACGCGAGAAAATAAGAGACGTAGGACCATCTTTACGTTCAATCGCATATTTCCACGCAACCGCTGACTCGACTTGGTCACATGGGCGCCAAGTACTCATATTTGGAGTCAAACGTAACGAAGCAACTTGTTCTACAGGTTGGTGCGTTGGACCATCTTCACCAAGACCAATTGAGTCATGAGTGTAAACTTGAATGTTTTGAATCTTCATAAGTGCAGCCATGCGCATTGCATTGCGTGCGTATTCCATAAACATCAAGAAGGTTGCACCGTAAGGAACAAACCCACCGTGAAGTGCCATACCATTCATGATCGCAGTCATACCAAATTCACGAACACCATAATGAATATAGTTACCTGAAGCATCATCAGCTGTAACCGCTTTTGAGCCAGACCACATAGTTAGGTTCGATGGTGCTAAGTCAGCTGAGCCACCCATAAATTCAGGAAGCATCTTACCAAACGCTTCTAATACATTTTGAGACGCTTTACGCGATGCGATGTTCGCAGGATTAGCTTGTAAATCAGCAATAATAGCTTGAGCTTTTTCTTCCCAGTCAGCTGGAAGTTCGTTGTTTACACGACGAGTAAACTCTGCTGCAAGTTCTGGATACGCTGATTGGTAAGCGGAAAATTTCGCTTCCCATTTAGCTTGTTTTGCTGCGCCAGATTCTTTCGCATCCCATTGAGCATAAATATCAGCAGGAATTTCGAATGGACCATACTCCCAGCCAAGCTCTTTGCGAGTAGCCGCGATTTCATCAGCACCTAGTGGAGCACCGTGACAATCATGAGTGCCAGCTTTATTTGGTGAACCGAAACCAATCGTGGTTTTAGTACAAATTAGAGTTGGACGGGATGAGTCTGCTTTTGCAGCTTCGATCGCCGCATTGATTGCTTCTGCGTTGTGACCATCGACCGCTGGAATAACATGCCAACCGTATGCTTCAAAACGCTTAGGAGTATCATCGCTAAACCAACCTTCAACATGACCATCGATAGAAATACCGTTGTCATCCCAGAAAGCAATCAGTTTGCCCAGACCTAATGTCCCAGCAAGAGAACAAGCTTCATGTGAAATACCTTCCATCAAACAACCATCGCCCATAAATGCGTAGGTAAAGTGGTCGACGATGTCATGGCCTTCTTGGTTAAACTGAGCCGCCAACGCTTTTTCTGCCAGTGCCATACCAACAGCGTTAGTGATTCCTTGACCTAGAGGTCCAGTCGTTGTTTCAATGCCAGGTGCATAACCATATTCAGGGTGACCTGGTGTTTTAGAGTGCAATTGACGGAAGTTTTTCAAATCATCAATAGAAAGGTCATAACCAGAAAGGTGAAGAAGCGAATAAATTAGCATAGAGCCATGACCATTTGATAACACAAAACGGTCGCGATCAGCCCAATTTGGATTCTGTGGGTTATGATTTAAGTGGCCACGCCACAACACTTCGGCGATATCAGCCATGCCCATAGGGGCCCCAGGGTGGCCAGAGTTAGCTTGTTGTACACCATCCATGCTTAGAGCACGAATTGCATTAGCAAGATGTTTTTGAGAGGACATGTCAGCTCCTAAATCCTTAGCGAAGTCAAATTAATTAGCGGCGATATTGTCGCAGAGCCCATTAAGCCGTGCAAACGATTTACCACCCAAATAGTGCAATAGCTCAGCATTTTCTGTGAACCTTGTGACCAATATGTACAAATTTAACAATCTGTCAAACTGTGTCTCGAAAAGACGCTGATAAAATTGTTCATAATTTACTCAAAAAAATTAAATAGACGTCTAGATGTAAATACTCCTATAATGTATTTATATACCAATAAGCAGGCGATTGACTTGCTTTTAAATAAGTAGAACGGAGCGCTCATGACTAAGCACCTATTTACTTCTGAATCGGTTTCAGAAGGACATCCAGATAAAATTGCCGATCAAATCTCTGATGCGGTATTAGATGCCATCTTAGAACAAGACCCGAAAGCTCGCGTAGCTTGTGAAACTTATGTAAAAACCGGAATGGTCATGGTTGGTGGTGAAGTTACAACCTCAGCATGGGTTGATATCGAGCAAATTACTCGTGATACCGTAAAAGAAATTGGCTATACCGGTTCGGAAATGGGCTTTGATGCTGAGTCATGCGCCGTGCTTAATACCATTGGTAAGCAATCGCCAGACATCAATCAAGGCGTTGATAAATCCGACCCTAAAGAGCAAGGTGCTGGTGACCAAGGTATTATGTTTGGTTATGCAACCAATGAAACTGAAGTATTGATGCCAGCCCCGATTACTTACTCACATCGCCTGGTTCAACGCCAAGCAGAAGTACGTAAAAATGGCACACTACCTTGGTTACGTCCTGATGCGAAGTCTCAAGTAACGTTTCAGTACGATCAAGGCAAAATTGTCGGAATAGATGCCGTCGTTCTTTCTACTCAACATTGCGATACCATCTCTACACCAGATCTTCGTGAAGCTGTAATGGAAGAGATCATCAAGCCAGTTTTACCTGCCGAATGGTTAAGTAAAGACACCAACTTCTTCATTAACCCGACAGGTCGTTTTGTTATTGGCGGTCCAATGGGTGACTGTGGATTAACTGGACGCAAAATCATCGTAGATACTTATGGTGGTGCTGCTCGTCACGGTGGTGGGGCTTTCTCTGGTAAAGATCCATCAAAAGTTGACCGCAGTGCTGCTTATGCTGCGCGTTATGTTGCTAAAAATATTGTTGCTGCGGGTATGGCTGATCGTTGTGAAATTCAACTTTCTTACGCCATCGGTGTTGCGGATCCTACATCAATTATGATTGAAACCTTCGGCACCGAGAAAGTCGCCCAAGAGATCATTGTTGAAGCAGTACGTCAGAACTTTGATCTTCGCCCATACGGTTTACAAGAAATGCTGAACTTACTGCAACCAATGTACAAAAAAACAGCAGCTTACGGACACTTTGGTCGCGACGAATTCCCTTGGGAAGCAACCAACAAAGTTGATGTTCTAAAAGATTTCGCTGGTATCAAGTAAAACCAAGTTGATAATTGCAATTTCAAGCCCTCGGATTCGAGGGCTTTTTTTGTTATAACAGTGATAGATATTTATAACTCATAGGTTTTCATGCTCTCAGCCGCCGTCACCCAACAAGCCGAGCAAAAAATTCAATCTTGCATTAAACAGGCTAATCACTATTTTTCTGAGAACTACACCACGCCAACTCTCTCTTTAAAGCTACGTGGTAAATGCGCTGGCAAGGCCTATCTAGAACTTTGGGAAGTAAGATTAAACCCCATTTTATTCCATGAAAACCAAAACGAATTTTTAAACCAAGTGATTCCCCACGAAATTGCTCATTTAATTGCTTTTAAACGCTATGGACGAGTTCGCCCTCATGGAAAAGAGTGGAAGGCCATCATGTGGGACGTATTTCAACTTGAGCCTACAACCACTCACCGTTTTAATGTATCGTCTGTGCAAGGAAAGCGTTACTCCTATCATTGCGGCTGTCAATCACACGACCTGACAATTCGACGCCATAATAAAATCGTCCGAGGCCAAGCCAACTACCTGTGTGTTCGATGCCAGCAAGAGTTGCAGTTTACCGGAGTAACCCAAGAATAGGGTGAGACAATTAGATAGCGCTAATTGTTTATTTTGCCCTTGTAATTCAACAACAGTAGTCCCATTTATCAATCTATATACACGCTCTAATTCATAGACCTCTAAGTCAGGAAAGTTTCATGCGAATCCCACGAATTTATCATCCAAGCTTGATTGATTCTCAGCAGCAAGTCTCGCTCAGCGACGATGCGGTCGGTCACATCGGTCGTGTGTTACGAATGGGGGTTGGTCAAGCCATTACTCTATTCGATGGAAGTGGACGCGAATTCAATGCTAGCCTTGTTGAAGTAAGCAAGAAGTCGATCATTGCTCAAATTGAACAGATCAACGAACGCAATGTCGAATCACCGTTAGACTTACACTTGGGTCAGGTCATTTCTCGTGGTGATAAAATGGACTTTACCATTCAAAAAGCGGTCGAACTCGGCGTGAACACTATAACCCCATTGTTGTCAGAACGTTGTGGCGTCAAGCTTGATCAAAAACGTTTTGACAAGAAACGTCAGCAATGGGAAAAAATTATTATTGGTGCGTGCGAACAATGTGGGCGTAATTCAGTGCCACAGATTCGCCCTATTATGTCGCTTGAAGATTGGTGCTCAGAAACCACAGAAGCATTAAAACTCAATCTTCATCCACGAGCACAATACTCAATTAATACGCTTCCGCAACCGGTTAACAAAGTAAGATTATTGGTTGGCCCGGAAGGAGGCTTGTCAGACACAGAAATAGCAATGACGCGAAATTATCACTTTGAAGAGACGCTGCTCGGCCCACGAGTATTACGTACCGAAACAGCGGCGCTTACTGCCATCACTGCACTTCAAGTTCGTTTTGGCGATCTTGGATAACTGGAGAACACATCATGATTAAAATTGGTATCGTAATGGATCCTATTGAATCCATTAACATTAAAAAAGACTCTTCATTTGCAATGATGCTTGAAGCACAACGCCGTGGCTACGAAATCCATTATATGAAAATGGACGATCTTCACTTAGAACAGGGGATCGCCCTTGCGGATACTCAAGTCATCACGGTTAAAAACGATCCTCAATCATGGTTTGAGGCTGAGGAACAAAAAACAATTGAGTTGTCAGATCTTGATGCGGTTTTAATGCGTAAAGATCCTCCATTTGATACTGAATATATATACGCGACTTACATTTTAGAGCGCGCAGAAATCGCCGGTACATTAATTGTCAACAAACCTCAAAGCTTGCGTGACTGCAATGAAAAGCTCTTCACCGCCTGGTTCCCTGAATTAACGCCAACAACGGTTGTCACTCGTAAAGCAGAAACCCTCAAAGCATTCAGAGAAAAACACGGTGACGTTATTCTAAAACCACTAGATGGTATGGGTGGTGCGTCCATTTTCCGAGTAAAAAAAGACGATCCGAATGTATCGGTTATCATCGAAACCCTAACTAACCATGGTAACAATTACTGCATGGCGCAGACATTTGTACCTGATATCTCTAATGGGGATAAAAGAATTTTGGTTGTTGATGGCGAGCCAATGCCATATTGCTTGGCTCGTATTCCTGCAAAAGGTGAAACTCGTGGTAACTTAGCTGCCGGTGGTCGTGGTGAAGCTCGGCCATTAAGTGAGACCGATATCGCCATCGCAAAAGCGGTGGGGCCGACATTGAAAGAAAAAGGACTGATTTTTGTTGGACTTGATGTGATTGGCGATAAGCTGACGGAAATTAATGTCACCAGTCCAACATGTATCGTAGAAATTGAAGCTGCTTTTGATGTTTCAATTACTGGAAAGCTTATGGATGCCATTGAACGTCGATTAGACCTCAACTAATTAGAACGAATACAAAGAGAGACCATCATGAACCTAACCAATCATTTTCTCGTGGCCATGCCGAGTTTAGAAGACTCATTCTTCAAACGCAGTGTGATTTACGTATGCGAGCATAATGAGGAAGGTGCAATGGGGATAATGATCAACGCCCCTATCGACATCTCCATCGGTGGCATGCTCAAGCAGGTCGAGGTCACTCCTTTGTATCCAATGGAATATGAGTCAAATCTCGAGAAACCAGTTCTCAATGGTGGCCCTGTTGCCGAAGATCGAGGTTTTGTTCTCCATCGTCCTAATAGTCATTATAATTCAAGCCTAAAAATGACCGAAGATATCGCGGTAACGACCTCTCAAGATATACTCGCCGTCTTAGGCACCAAAGCCGAACCAAGTGACTACGTCGTAGCACTTGGTTACGCTGGTTGGGAAGCGGGGCAACTTGAGCAAGAACTCTCTCAAAATTCATGGCTTACCATTGAAGCCGATCCCGAGCTAATTTACTCAACCCCCATGCATGAAAAATGGAATCATGCGATTAAGACGTTGGGAATAGAACCTGCTCAATTATCGGTGCTTGCTGGACACGCTTAAAACTACAGGAATAATAATGTCACGAACAATCATGGCTTTTGATTACGGAACCAAAAGTATCGGCAGCGCCATTGGTCAAGATATTACGGGGACCGCTTCACCGTTAAAAGCCTTCAAAGCTAACGATGGCATTCCAAATTGGGATGATATTGAGAAACAAATTAAAGAGTGGCAACCCAATTTAATCGTGGTTGGATTACCGACCGATCTGCATGGCAAAGATCTCGAAACCATTGCACCACGAGCAAAAAAGTTCGCTAATCGTTTATTTGGCCGCTTTGGCGTAAAAGTAGAACTGCACGATGAACGCCTTTCCACCACCTCAGCTCGAGAAGAATTATTTCAACTCGGAGGCTATAAAGCTCTGAGCAAAGGAAATGTTGATTGCCAATCTGCTGTCATTATTTTAGAAAGTTGGTTTGAAGCGCAATGGGGGTAACCTCACTATGCTAACTCCACACTCGCGCTAAGCTTTTGTAAACTCTGTTGATAACTGATCATTCCATGCCCACTGCCCATTTCAATCAAAGAGTTTAATTGGGCAAGCTTATTCTCTCGAATCACATTTCGCACCGCAGGCGTTGCAATAAGTAATTCATAACAGCCTACTCGACCGCCTTTTTTCTTTGCCAATAATCTTTGGGCAATAACTGCTTGAAGAGAGCCTGCGAGTTGAGTTCGCACTCTTTGTTGTTCTTCACTCGGAAAAACATCCACCACTCTAGATATCGTTTGAGCCGCACTTTGAGTATGCAAGGTGGCAAAAACCAAATGGCCCGTTTCCGCTGCCGTTAGTGCTAAACGAATTGTCTCGCAATCTCGAAGCTCACCAACCAAGATAACATCAGGGTCTTCGCGCAAAGCCGCTTTTAACGCATCGGTGAATGATTCAACATGAGAGTGGACTTCTCGCTGAGAAATTAACGATTGTTGCGACTGATAAATAAACTCAATCGGGTCTTCAATGGTCAAAATGTGTTTTGCGTATTGTTGGTTAATCTGACCAATTAGAGCACTTAGAGTCGTTGATTTACCTGAACCAGTTGGGCCAGTCACGAGTACTAAGCCTTGTTCAAGAGAGGGCAATGTTAAAACCCCGCTCGGCACACCCAATTGAGAAAGCTCAGGAACGGTCGTTCCAATTCTTCTCATTACAATCGATAAACCGGTATTTTGATAAAAACAGTTCACACGAAAACGTCCCCAATGTGAGTGCTCATAACTAAAATCAACCTGAAGAAATGCCCCCAATTTAGCGTCTGGGTAAATATCGTGAAGTATTTGATCAATTTGCTGGTTTGAAAGGCATTCGACTTGCGTAAGTACGACCAATTGCCCATCGACTCGAATTCTTGGCCTTAGTCGCGCAGAAATATGTAGATCTGACGCATTATGCTTTACACTGAGGGACAAAATATCATCCAGTTCAACAGACATATTATTTCCTAACCCAATTAGTCACTATGAATAGAATTGAAACCAACATCCAAAATATCACGTCACAAATAGACTCGATGACCGAAAACTGCGGTCGCGCTCGTAAATCTGTCATGTTATTAGCCGTCAGCAAGACCAAGCCAGTCAACGCCATTCAAGATGCGATTCAAGCAGGACAAATGGAATTTGGTGAAAACTACGTTCAGGAAGGTGTTGATAAGGTTTCATTTTTTTCTAAGAATAATCCTGAGCTAAATTTAGTTTGGCACTTTATTGGACCTATTCAATCGAATAAAACGCGTCCGGTCGCTGAAAATTTTGATTGGGTACATACAGTAAGTCGAGATAAAATTGCCCAACGATTAAACGACCAACGCCCAGAAGGTAAAGCGCCGATCCAGGTACTTATTCAGGTGAATACCAGTGGTGAAGACTCGAAATCAGGAATTAATAACGAAGAAGTTTTTGCTCTGGCAGAGTTGATTTCCTCACTGCCCAACCTCACGTTAAGAGGGTTGATGTCAATTCCAGAAAGTGTGGCTGATTATGATTCTCAATATCGAGCGTTTCAGCAGCTCGCAGACTTACAATCAAAGCTAAAACAGCACTATTCAACCATCGATACTCTCTCAATGGGGATGAGCGGTGACATGAAGGCTGCAATAGATGCAGGCAGCACAATTGTTCGTATTGGGACCGCCATATTTGGCGCGCGAGACTACAAGACACAACCTTAACTTCTCAATCGTAGTCGAGATTTAGAAACTTAGCGCAGAGATAGCTTTCGTCTAACAATATTTAGCCAAGTAATATGGAGCCAATTAACATGGAACAACGCAAAATTGCTTTTATCGGTTCAGGTAATATGGCTGAAGCGATCATTTCCGGTTTACTCAGTAGTGGTTATCCCGCTGAGAATGTCATCGCCGCAGACCCAACACCAGAACGCCTAGAATACCTAGCACAACAATTTTCCGTACAAACAAGTCATGATAATCATACCGCGGCAGCAGATGCCGACGTAATTGTGCTTTCGGTTAAGCCCCAACTTATGGCAACGGTATGTGAACCATTACAAAACATCGATTGGACAAATAAACTTGTGATCTCAATTGCGGCTGGCGTTTCTTGCCAACGCATTGAGGAGTTACTCGGTAGCAAGCTAAGCCTAGTTCGCGTCATGCCAAATACACCAGCTCTCGTTAATAAGGGCATGAGTGGTTTATACGCAAACACATTGGCGTCCACTTCAGATAGGGCCTTCGCTGAACAATTTCTCCAATCGGTGGGTGAAGTGTGCTGGGTAGAACAAGAGTCTGGAATCAATACTGTTACAGCAGGATCTGGCAGTGGCCCCGCGTATTTTTTCCTCTTTATGGAAGCGATGCAAGCAGAGGCAATTGCTCAAGGATTTGATAAAGAAGCAGCTCGAGTTATGGTACAGCAAACCGCACTTGGCGCAGCAGAAATGGTCATTTCCAATCAAGATCTCGACATTGCCACACTTCGAGAACGAGTAACATCTAAAGGAGGGACGACCGCGGAAGCTATTCGTACCTTTAAAGAACACGATTTAGAAGCTATCGTAAGTAAAGCAATGCAAGCCGCGGTCTCTCGAGCTGAAGAGATGGAAACCTTATTTTAACTCGTTTTATTCGATATCAACGGGTTCAATGAATCAAAGAACAATAAAGGGCAAGATATGAATTCAATCACTTTTTTAGTCTCTACCGTATTTGATCTCTACATCATGGTAGTGCTACTGAGAATATGGCTCCAAGCAACACGTGCTGATTTCTATAATCCGTTTTCACAGTTCATAGTGAAAGCCACTCAGCCCGTACTTAAGCCACTGCGTCGTGTTATTCCATCGATCGGCAGCATAGATTTAGCGACACTGCTGTTTGCTTATGTTCTATGTGTACTTAAGTTCACTGTGTTAATGTTGGTCGCCTCTTCTGGAGCCATGACTTTCACGCCCTATTTCTTGTTACTTGGGTTGCTTTCACTAATAAAAGCGGCCGGTGGATTAGTTTTTTGGGTCCTACTGATCAGAGCTATCTTAAGTTGGGTGAGTCAAGGTCGTAGCCCTATCGAATACTTATTCCATCAAATAACAGAACCACTGCTCGCGCCTGTGCGTCGCATCTTACCTGACACTGGTGGGTTTGATTTAAGCGTTTTAGTGGTATTTATATTGCTTCAATTCGCAAACTTCTTAATGGGTGATCTCGTCGGTCAACTTTGGTATCAGCTATAATGACTCCCGTATGGTTCGACGGTGACGATCTTTTGCTAAAGCTGTACATTCAGCCCAAAGCAAGCCGAGATCAAATCGTTGGACCACACGGTGATGAAATCAAGGTGGCGATCACTGCGCCACCTGTCGATGGGAAAGCCAATGCCTATTTGGCGAAATTTCTATCTAAACAGTTTAAGGTCGCCAAAAGCCAAATTAATATCGAAAAAGGCGAACTCGGACGACATAAACAAGTTCGAATCCATACTCCATCAACACTTCCCGATATAATAAAAATCCTTATCTAAAGGCCTTCTAGCTGGAGAATATCGATGTTATATAGAACCATCCTAGCCACTTTAATCGCGTCAGGGTTATTACTCAGCCAAAGCGTAAATGCGGAGCAAATGCAGCAAATTAAAAGTATTGATGTGCACTACTCTGCCTTTAATTCGACGTTTCTAACACCAGAAGTCGCTCGCACCTATAACCTAGAGCGCAACAGTTACCAAGCACTGTTAAACTTAACCGTACTCGATAATTCTCAACTGGGTACGCCTGCGATTGAAGCGAAAATTTCAGGAACTGCAACAAATCTGGTCGGTCAAATCCAGCAACTTGAATTTCAATTTATTAAAGAAGCGGACGCAATGTATTACATCGCCCCATTGAAAATCGAAGACCAAACCACATTGCGCTTCAATATTTCCGTTGATGCCGGCTTAAAAGGGCGTGGCGTCTTAAAATTCCACCAAAAATTCTATAGCGAAGAATAATAAATCTCATGAGTATCACTTATCCAATAAAAAAAATCGTTCTTGCCACTGGTAATCAAGGTAAGGTTCGCGAGATGGCCGATCTATTAAACGATTTCGGCTTTGATGTCGTCGCACAGAGTGAATTTAACGTATCTGATGTGGAAGAAACAGGAACCACATTTGTCGAGAACGCGATTATTAAAGCTCGTCATGCAGCAAAAGAAACTGGCCTCCCGGCAATTGCCGATGACTCGGGGCTTGAAGTCGATTACCTTAACGGTGCACCCGGTATTTATTCCGCGCGTTATTCAGGGGAAAACGCTACCGATCAAACCAATATCGATAAGTTGTTAGCCGAAATGAAATCGGCACCAGAAACTCAAAGAACGGCTCGATTTCACTGTGTTTTAGTCCTTATGCGCCACGAAAACGACCCAACACCATTAATCTGTCACGGTCAATGGGAAGGTAAAATCCTCGAAACTCAAAGTGGCAGCAACGGTTTTGGCTATGACCCTATTTTCTTTGTTCCCGAAGAAAACTGCGCATCTGCCGAATTAGAACCGACACGTAAAAAGCAGCTATCACATCGAGGAAAGGCTCTTGATAAACTCTTTGCCGCATTGGGTGACAAGCAGTAATGATCACGCCACCAGCGCTGAGCTTATATATTCACATTCCTTGGTGCGTACAAAAGTGCCCGTACTGCGACTTTAACTCCCACACATTAAAGGGTGGGATTCCAGAGCATGCTTACATTGAAGCGTTAATTGACGATCTTGATCAAGATATACAACGCTATGCGCTCACATCATCACAGCGCAAGCTCCATACCATTTTTATTGGGGGTGGAACGCCGAGCTTAATTTCACCTCAAGGCATTGCTTCAATTCTAGCTCAAGTCGAACAACGAATTCCGTTTGAAAATGATATTGAAATCACCATGGAGGCCAATCCGGGGACCATTGAAGCAGAGCGTTTTTCCGGATATAGAGAGGCAGGGGTAACTCGAATTTCAATCGGGGTCCAGAGTTTCAAGAATGATAAACTAAACGCTTTAGGACGAATTCACGGAGCCTCAGAAGCCATTAATGCTGCAAAGCTAGCGCATCAAATTGGCTTAAAGAGCTTTAACCTCGACCTTATGCATGGTTTGCCTGATCAAAGCCCTGACGAGGCTCTGAGTGATTTACAGCAAGCTATTGAGTTAGATCCTCCTCATTTATCTTGGTATCAATTAACCATCGAGCCCAATACCCTATTTCACTTTAAACCGCCGACATTACCTGATGATGATGCACTGTGGGATATTTTCGAACGCGGCCACGAAGTCTTAACTAACGCGGGCTACATTCAATATGAAACCTCGGGATACAGCAAGCCGGGTTATCAGTGTCGTCATAATCTTAACTATTGGCGCTTTGGGGATTATCTAGGTATTGGTTGCGGTGCTCATGGAAAACTAAGCTTTACCGATGGACGAATCATTCGTACAACAAAAGTGAAACACCCTAAAGGCTATCTAAACTTATTAAAACCCTATCTAGATAACGAACACGAAGTAGAATTCATTGATAGGCCATTCGAGTTTTTCATGAACCGATTTCGCTTACTTGAGGCATGTCCAAAAAGTGAGTTTGTGGCCGCCACGGGTTTAGAGATCCGTGATGTGCAATCCACCATTGATTGGTCAAAACAAAAAGACTATCTAATTGAAACTGAACAAACGTGGCAGGTAACGAACAAAGGAAAGTTATTTTTAAATGAGCTACTTGAAGCGTTTTTGCACGATGAATAATATAAAAGGGAGCTTCGAGCTCCCTTTTACTATTTAATACTTAGCTTAAACGCTTATATTTAATGTCCCACACGCCATGACCAAGACGATGACCTCGGGCTTCAAACTTAGTTAATGGACGCTCTTCAGGACGCGGAATGTAATTCCCATCTTGAGCAATATTTTCATACCCCGGAGCCTGTTCCATTACTTCAATCATATGTTCCGCATAATTTTCCCAATCCGTTGCCATATGAAAGATACCTTCGCCTATCGCCAATTTTTGACGAACCATTTCAGCAAATTCAAGCTGAACAATACGACGCTTATGGTGGCGTTTTTTATGCCATGGGTCTGGGAAATATAGCTGCAGTGTCGCAAGGCTATCGTTAGGAATCATGTATGCGAAGACTTCAACCGCATCGTGACACATCACTCGTAAGTTAGTCACACCGGCATCGCGAGCCGAAGAAAGACACGCTCCAACACCTGGAGAGTGAACTTCGATACCAAAAAAATTCTTTTCTGGTGCATTTTTAGCCATTTCGACAAGCGAAGCTCCCATTCCGAAGCCGATTTCCAACACAACCGGGTTATCGTTCCCAAACACTTCTTGCCAATTGAGCAATGTCTCTTGAAAATCAACGCCCATAGTAGGCCAACAATCATTAATCGCGGATTCTTGTCCCTTAGTTAATCGACCTTCACGACGAACAAAACTACGAATCTTGCGAATCAGTTTTCCATCTTCAGTGTATTCGTTAGTTGTTACTTCACTCATTGACCTACCTGCTTAAATTTTACACTCATAAAATTGGCTTGTGATTATCCAAAGAATAACTGTGGGTGCAAGTATTATTGAAAAGTTTCTACCATTTAAAGCGAATTATCACCGTCATCGCATATGAGATAACCACAAAAAATATGGGTTTTACTTAAACAAGGATATGTGGTGCAATTTTGTTTCGTTACCTAAAACCATAAAAGAGCCACTTTTGACGCCATATGCTAAAGCGATACTAACTTGGTACGACTCATACGGTCGTAAGAACCTCCCATGGCAACAAAATAAGACCGCCTACCGAGTTTGGTTATCTGAAATCATGCTGCAACAAACTCAAGTTGCAACGGTCATTCCGTATTTTGAAAAATTTGTCGAGCGCTTTCCTACCATTACTACCTTGGCCAATGCATCTCAAGATGAAGTGCTCCACTTATGGACTGGCCTTGGTTATTACGCCCGAGCGCGAAACTTACACAAAGCAGCAAAAATCGTCGTCGATGAGTATCAAGGAGAGTTTCCCACTCAATTTGAACAGGTTCATGCTTTACCAGGGATCGGACGCTCGACCGCAGCGGCCATTCTCTCCTCTGTATATGGTCAACCTCATGCAATCTTAGATGGTAACGTGAAACGTACACTTGCAAGAAGTTTTGCTGTTGAAGGATGGCCAGGGCAGAAAAACGTTGAGAACCGTTTATGGGAGTTTGCCGAGCAGCACACTCCCAAGCAACAGGTCACAAACTATAATCAAGCTATGATGGATATGGGGGCAATGGTGTGTACTCGCAGTAAGCCCAAATGCACACTATGCCCAATAGATCAGTTTTGTGTTGCACATGCTCAAGGAAATATATTGGATTATCCCGGAAAAAAACCTAAAAAAGCGAAACCGGTAAAAGAAACCGAATTTTTTATTATTGTGGCTGAAAACCAAGTATGGCTTGAGTTGCGCCCTTCCAGCGGTATTTGGGGAGGACTTCACTGTTTCCCACAAACATCAATGGGCGACATCCAACAACAACTCGCGATCAAAGATAGCAACATCAAATATACAAAAACTCTGATCACGTTTCGCCATACATTTAGCCACTATCATCTCGATATCACGCCCAAACTGGTGAAACTGAATCAACAACCATCGCTCATTATGGAACCAAACCGAGGAGTCTGGTATAACTTAGAGCAACCAGAGGAAGTCGGTTTAGCCGCACCTGTAAAGCAATTGATTGAATCACTGCATTATGAGTTAGCTTCCATCGAATCAAATAGTTAAGAGGATACACCTATGAGCCGCACCGTATTTTGTGCTCGTTTAAACCAAGAAGCTGAAGGTCTTGATTTTCAATTTTATCCTGGAGAATTAGGAAAGCGCATTTTTGACTCAATTTCAAAACAAGCTTGGGCGGAATGGCAACACAAACAAACCATGCTAATTAACGAGAAAAAACTCAATATGATGGATCCAGAGCATCGTAAATTACTCGAAGAGCAAATGGTAAATTTCTTATTCGAAGGAAAAGAAGTTCACATCGAAGGCTATACTCCACCCAGTGAATCCTAATTGTTTGGCGCTACCTCTGCGTAGCGCGTTAAAACAGAATTAAAGTACATGCATCGACTCTATATCTTCTTACTTACAGCCTCATTACTCAGCGCTTGCAGCCGGGAGTTTGTTGAAAACACCTACGGTGTAGATTACGAGCCCACCAATCGCTTTGCACGGAATCTCGCTCCCTTACCCGGACAGTTTGAGAAAGACACCGATGCGCTTGATAGCTTAATCAGTAGTTTTACTGGCGATATTCAAAAACGTTGGGGCGTAAATGAAGTCAAGGTGGCAGGGAGAAGCAACTACGTAAAATATATTGATGACTATCAAAGTCGTGCCGAAGTTAACTTTGATAAAGGCACAATTACCATTGAAACCATTGCGTCATCAGAGCCATTGGTTCATCTAAAGCGTGCGATTAAAACAACATTGCTAACTCCCGATGACCCACTTAGTGTTGACCTTTTTTCATCAAAAGATATTGAATTAAAAGGGCAACCTTTTCTCTATCAACAAGTTGTTGATCATGAAAATCAACCGATGCAATGGTCATGGCGAGCCACTCGCTTTGCCGATTATTTACTGTCAAATAAGCTTCAGGTCAAACAAGTCGATTTTAAAAAATCCTATTACGTTGTCATCCCCATGGTTGAAAACCAACTTGAAATTCGAGGGGTTCAGTATGCGGATAGCATTAATCGAGCTGCGAAAAAGTATGGCATTGACGCTGATCTGATATACGCCATCATTAAAACCGAAAGTAGCTTTAACCCTTATGCAGTAAGCTGGGCCAATGCCTACGGCCTGATGCAAGTCGTACCTAAAACCGCTGGACGAGATGTGTTTGAGAAAATCAAAAAGCGAAAAGGACAACCCTCGCCAGCATACTTATACAATCCTGAGAACAATATTGATGCTGGTACTGCATATTTCTATATCTTAAAAAATTATTATCTAAAAGACATACGAGATCCGCTATCTCTAGAATACAGTATGATTTCGGCTTATAACGGCGGAGCCGGTGGCGTTTTTAACACTTTTGATCGAAACCGAATACGCGCGATTGCTGATATTAACTCATTAAAACCCAGTCAAGTTTATTGGGCGCTGACCAATAAACACTCGAGTTCTGAGTCGCGCCGCTATTTACAAAAAGTGCTCAAATACAAGAAACAGTTCAACTCTGGACAGCTATGATTGTCAAATCGATGAAAATGACAGCAATCAACTGGTTTTTTGCCTTTTTTTACCAAAATAAGTTGACGAATAAGCACAAAACCCGTTTAATAGCGCTCCGTTGCCCGGATAGCTCAGTCGGTAGAGCAGAGGATTGAAAATCCTCGTGTCGGTGGTTCGATTCCGCCTCCGGGC